>NZ_JBWKFN010000006.1:0-375176 GCF_056434245.1 Streptomyces sp. NPDC044064 | reverse complement strand
TCCCCCCTGCCCCCGGGGCCTATCGTCGTGTACCGTGCCCGCCCCCCCCCCCCCCCCCCCCCCCCCCCCCCCCCCCCCCCCCCCCCCCCCCCCCCCCCCCCCCCGCTTCGCCGTGTTCGATCACCCGAACCGTTATGTGGTTACCCAGGGAAACGTCTTTTCCGGAGCGCACCTCTCCACCACCATGGGCCCCCACAACTGACTGGTATGTCAGACGCCTCGGGGGACGGAGTGTGCGGGATGGCTCAGGGCGGCGACCGGGCCGAAGCGGGCGCGGAACACGCGGACGCGCCGGACGCGCGGCTGACGGAACTGCTGCGCGCCCCCACCCCGACGGCCTACCCGGCACTGCAGGAACTGCGCCGCCGGCACCACCCGGCGGTCCTCGCCTACGCCCGGCTGTGCACCGCGAGCGAGTCCGCCGCACGCCGGCTGGCGGCGGAGGCCATCACCACGGCGGCCCGTGAGACGGCGCGCGGCCGGGAACCGGGTGTCCCGCTGCCCCACCAACTCCTGCTCCTCACCGCGCAACTGGCGGCGGCCTGGGCGGCCGACGAACGCTCCGCGGGGGTGGACCCGGGACTGCTGCTGGTCCTGAACTCCAGCGGCCTGCCCGACGGCCCGACCCCTCCCCTCCTCCCGGCGTTCCAGACGCTCCCGTCCCGTACCCAGGGCCTGATCTGGTACGGCGTCCTGGAGGAGGAGCCCGTGGAGCGCACCGCGGGCTTCCTCGGTCTGAGCCGCGCGGACGTGGCCCACTGCACCCAGCCGGCCCTCAAGTCCCTGGCCGAGGCGTGCCTGAGGCACCGTCTGGCCGCCTCCGACGACCCGCGCTGCGCCGACTTCCGCCGGCTGATCGAGGAGGCGGTACGGCAGGACGGACCCCGCCGCAGTCCCGACCTGGACGCACACCGGGCCCACTGCCCTTACTGCGCGGCCGCGTTCGAGGACCTGACCGCTCTGCGGGACGCCCCGAGGCAGACCCTGGCGGAAGGCCTGCTGCCGTGGAACGGGATGTCGTACATCCGCCCCGAAGAGCCCCTCTCCGCCCCCGAACCGCCCGCCGCCCAGGAGAGCTGGCCGCCCCGGCGCCGCTACCTGCTGGCCTCGGGGGCCCTGGGCGTGGCCCTGCTCCCGCTGCTGGTGTTCCTGCTGTCCGCGCCGCACGACTCCGACCGGCAGCCGGTGGCCGCGACGCCCACACCCCCACCGGTGACGGTGACGGCGACGGTCTCGCTGACCCCGTCCCCCTCGCCGACCCCGACCCGCACCACCAAGTCCCCGTCCCCGTCCCCGAAGCGGTCGTCACCGCGGCCGACCCCGTCACCGCGCCCCAGCCGCACCCCGAGTCCGTCCCCCACCCCCTCGTTCTCGCCCCCGGGCAGCACCTACGCCCAGGTGGTGAACCTCGCCACGGGCCGCTGTCTCGACATCCGCGACGGCGACCTCTCGCAGGGCAACGACGTCATCACCGCCCCCTGCTCCTCGTCCCCCACCCAGCGCTGGCGCCTCGACACCTATCTGGGTGTGCTCCGCTCTGCCGCCGACTCCGACTACTGCCTGGACAGCCGCGGCTCGACCGACCGCGGTGTGGGTATCTGGGGCTGCGACTCGGTCTACGGCTCCAACGGCCAGAACCTCCGCTTCACCGTCGACCCCGACGGCACGATCCGCCCGGCGATCGCCATCGAGACGGCGGTGACGCCGGAGGGCTGGGGCGGGGTGGGGCTGGATCCGCTGGACGGGGGATCGGAACAGCGGTGGCGGGCGGGGGCCGCCTGAACACGGCCCCGCGCCCGCGCACTCACACGGCCCGCTCGCCCCTGCGCCAGACCCCGCTGACCAGCGGCACACCCGGCCGGTACGCCAGGTGGACGTGGCTCGGGGCGTCCAGGAGCGTCAGGTCCGCGTACGCGCCCGGGGTGAGCCGGCCGATGTCCGTGCGGCGCAGGGCCGCGGCGCCGCCCGCGGTGGCCGACCAGACCGCCTCGTCCGGGGTCATCCCCATGTCGCGGACGGCCAGGGCGATGCAGAAGGGCACCGACGAGGTGAAGGACGAGCCCGGGTTGCAGTCCGTGGAGAGGGCGACCGTCACGCCCGCCTCCAGGAGCCGGCGGGCGTTCGGCCACTCGGCGCGGGTGGAGAACTCGGCGCCCGGCAGGAGGGTGGCGACCGTGTCGCCGTTCGCGAGGGCGTCGACGTCCGCGTCCGTGAGGTGGGTGCAGTGGTCGGCGCTCGCCGCGTCCAGTTCGACGGCCAGCTGGACGCCGGGGCCGTAGGAGAGCTGGTTGGCGTGGACGCGCGGGTGCAGGCCCCTGGCCTTGCCCGCGGTCAGGATCGTGCGGGCCTGGTCGCCGTCGAAGGCGCCCTTCTCGCAGAAGACGTCGATCCAGCGGGCGTGGGGCGCGCAGGCGTCCAGCATCTCGCCGGTGACCAGGGCGACGTAGGCCGCCGGGTCGTCGGCGTAGTCCGGGGAGACGATGTGGGCGCCGAGGTACGTCACCTCGTCGGTGTGCCGGGCCGCGATGGCGAGGGCGCGGGACTCGTCCTCGACCGTGAGGCCGTAGCCCGACTTCGTCTCGAAGGTGGTGGTGCCCTGGCGGAGCGCCTCGTCCAGGTAGCGGGTGAGGTTCGCCTCCAGTTCCGCGTCGGTCGCGGCGCGGGTGGCCGCGACCGTGGTGCGGATACCGCCCGCGGTGTAGGAGCGGCCCGACATCCGGGCGTTGAACTCCTGCGTGCGGTCGCCGGCGAAGACCAGGTGGGAGTGGGAGTCCACGAAGCCAGGCAGCACCGCCCGGCCGCCCGCGTCGACCCGGTTGTCGGTGGCGGGTGCTTTGCTGGATTCACCGGTCCACGCGATGCGGTCGCCCTCGATGACGACGGCCGCGTCCTGGATCAGGCCCAAAGGGGATCCGTCACCGAGGGAGGGGTCGTTGGTGACCAGCGTGGCGATGTTGGTGATGACGGTGCTGCTGCTCATGGTGTCCTCAGGGGTGGCCGGGTGGGTTTCGGCGGGTTCGGCGGTGGTCAGCCGCGCAGGGCGTCGATCGCTTCCGCGAGTGCCGACGGCACATCGGGCACGAGCGCGTGCACACCGTCGCGTACGACATGGCGGCCGCCCACGATCGTGTGCCGTACGTCCGCCGCGGTCGCCGCGAATACGGCCGTCTCGGCGCCCAGCCTGGGCAGCGGCCCGGCCGTCCTGACCGAGTCGAGGGCGATCGTCGTCAGGTCGGCGAGCGCACCGGTCTCGATGGTGCCGGCGTCCGTCCAGCCGAGGGCCGCGTGGCCGTCGGCGGTGGCGGCCCGCAGCAGCGCCGAGGCGGTCCAGTGGCCCCGGGTGCGGGTGCGCAGCCGCTCGTTCAGCTCCATCGCGCGCGCCTCTTCGAGCAGGTCGATGACGGCGTGGCTGTCGGAGCCGAGGGAGAGCGGGGAGCCCGCCCGCTGCAGGGCGACGGCGGGGCCGATGCCGTCCGCCAGGTCGCGCTCGGTCGTCGGGCACATGCAGGTGCCGGTGCCGGAGTCGCCGAGCAGCGCGATGTCCTCGTCGGTGAGGTGGGTGTTGTGCACCCCGGTGGTGCGCGGCCCGAGCACGCCGTGGTCGGCGAGCAGCCGGGTGGGGGTGCAGCCGTGCGCGGCCTGGCAGGCGTCGTTCTCCGCCGTCTGCTCGGACAGGTGCACGTGCAGCGGGGCCTGCCGCTCCTGCGCCCACCGCGCCACGGTCGCCAGCTGGTCGGCGGGCACGGCCCGTACGGAGTGGATCGCCGCCCCGATCCGCGCGTGGTCCCGCTCCTTGAGAACTGCACAGCGTTCGGCCCAGGCCTCCGCGTCGCCGTCGGAGAAGCGCAACTGGTGCGCGTCGGGCTCCGCGCCGAAGCCGGAGGAGAGGTAGGCGGTGTCCAGCAGGGTGATGCGGATTCCGGCCTCGGCGGCCGCCGCGATCAGCGCCTCGCCCATGGCGTTGGGGTCGGCGTAGGGCCGGCCGGCGGGGGCGTGGTGCACGTAGTGGAACTCGCCGACACAGGTGACGCCGGCCAGGGCCATCTCGGCGTACACCGCGCGGGCGAGGGCGTGGTAGGTGTCCGGGGTCAGGTGGTCGGCGACGGAGTACATCACCTCGCGCCAGGTCCAGAAGGTGCCGGAGCCGACCTGGACCGTGCCGCGCAGCGCCCGGTGGAAGGCGTGCGAGTGGGCGTTGGCCAGGCCGGGGAGGGTCAGCCCGCGCAGGATCCCGGCGCCGGGCGGCGGGGTGGCGATGCCGGTGTGGACGGTGGAGATCCGGCCGTCCGCGACCTGCACCGCCACGCCCGGCTCGACGTTGGTGTCGAGCCAGGCGTACTCCAGCCAGTACGTCTGTGTGGTCACGTGCAGGCCAGCCCTTCCAGTACGTCGGCGAGCGCGCTCACCCCGGCCACACAGTCGTCCTCGGCCGCGGACTCGGCCGGGGAGTGCGAGACGCCGGTGGGGTTGCGCACGAACAGCATGGCGGTCGGAATGCGCCCGGAGAGGATTCCGGCGTCGTGTCCGGCACCGGTCCCGAGGACGGGCACCTTCAGACCGGTGTCCTTGCCCAGGATGCGGCCCAGTTCGTCGCGGAGCGCATGGTCGAACTCGACCACCGGGGTGAAGGACTCCCGGACGACGTCGAGGTCGATGCCGTGGGCGTCCGCGTACTCCCGGGCGGCCTTCTCGATGCCGCCGACGACCGTGTCCAGGGTCTGCTGGTCGGCGGCGCGGGAGTCGAGCCAGCCGCGCACCAGGGAGGGGATGGCGTTGACGCCGTTCGGCTCGACGGAGATCTTGCCGAAGGTGGCGACGGCACCGGCGAGTTCGGCCTCCCGGCGGGCGGCCAGCACGGTCTCGGCGTACGACAGCATCGGGTCGCGCCGGTCGGCCAGCCGGGTGGTGCCGGCGTGGTTGGCCTCGCCGCGGAAGTCGAAGCGCCAGCGGCCGTGCGGCCAGATGGCGCTGGCGATGCCGACCCGGTCGCCGGACAGGTCCAGCGCGCGGCCCTGCTCGACGTGCAGCTCGACGAAGGCGCCGATACGGGCCAGCCGCTCCGGGTCGGCCCCGATGCCGTCGGGGTCGTACCCGGCGGCCTCCATGGCCTTGGGGAGGCTGATCCCGTCGCCGTCGGTGAGCCGGTGGGCCTGCTCGACGGTCAGCTCGCCGGCGGTGAGCCGGGAGCCGACACAGGCCAGCCCGAACCGGGCGCCCTCCTCGTCACCGAAGTTGACGACGGCTAGGGGCTTGGTGAACCGCGCGTTCCTGCTGCGCAGCTCGTCCAGGGCGGCGAAGGAGGAGACGACCCCGAGAGGGCCGTCGAAGGCGCCGCCGTCCGGTACCGAGTCCAGGTGCGACCCGGTGACGACGGCGTCACCGGCGGCGGGATCCCCGAGCCAGGCCCACTGGTTCCCGTTCCGGTCGACCTCGTAGGCCAGCCCGCGCGCCTCGGCCTGCTCCTGGAACCAGGTACGGCATTCGGCGTCGGCGCCGGTCCAGGCGTAGCGCCGGTAGCCGCCGGAGGCGGAGCTGCGGCCGATCGGCAGCAGCTCCGCCCACATGCTGTGGAAGGTCACGCCTGGTCACCCTCGCGCATGGGCACCCGGACCCCGCGCTCCTGCGCGACCGACTCCGCGATGTCGTACCCGGCGTCCACGTGCCGGATGACACCCATGCCGGGGTCGTTGGTGAGGACGCGCCGGATCTTCTCGCCGGCCAGCTTCGTGCCGTCGGCCACCGTGACCTGGCCGGCGTGGATGGAGCGGCCCATGCCCACGCCGCCGCCGTGGTGGATGGACACCCACGACGCACCGGAGGCCACGTTGACCATGGCGTTCAGCAGCGGCCAGTCGGCGATCGCGTCGGAGCCGTCGAGCATGGCCTCGGTCTCGCGGTACGGGGAGGCGACGGAGCCGCAGTCGAGGTGGTCGCGGCCGATGGCCAGCGGAGCCGCCAGCTCGCCGGAGGCCACCATGTCGTTGAAGCGCTCGCCGGCCTTGTCGCGCTCGCCGTAGCCGAGCCAGCAGATACGGGCGGGCAGGCCCTGGAAGTGGACGCGCTCGCCGGCCATCTTGATCCAGCGGTGCAGGGACTCGTTCTCCGGGAAGAGCTCCAGCATCGCCTTGTCGGTCTTGGCGATGTCCGAGGCCTCGCCGGACAGGGCGGCCCAGCGGAAGGGGCCCTTGCCCTCGCAGAACAGGGGGCGGATGTAGGCGGGGACGAAGCCGGGGAAGGCGAACGCCCGCTCGTAGCCGGCCAGCTGGGCCTCGCCGCGGATGGAGTTGCCGTAGTCGAAGACCTCGGCACCGGCGTCCATGAAGCCGACCATCGCCTCGACGTGCTTCGCCATCGCCTCACGGGCCCGCGTGGTGAAGCCGGCCGGGTCCTTGGCGGCGGCGTCGGCCATGTCCTCGAAGGCCACGCCGACCGGCAGGTAGGACAGCGGGTCGTGGGCGGAGGTCTGGTCGGTGACGATGTCGATCGGGGCGTTCATCGCGAGCAGCTGCGGGACCAGCTCGGCGGCGTTGCCGAGGACGCCGATGGAGAGCGGCTTGCGCTGGTCACGGGCCTCGGTGGCCAGCTGGAGCGCGTGGTCGAGGCTGTCGGCCCTGACGTCCAGGTAGCGGTGCTCGATACGGCGCTCGATGGCGCGCGGGTCGCAGTCGATACAGATGGCGACGCCGTCGTTCATGGTCACGGCGAGCGGCTGGGCGCCGCCCATGCCGCCGAGGCCGGCGGTGAGGGTGATGGTCCCGGCGAGGGTGCCGTTGAACTTCTTCGCGGCGACGGCGGCGAAGGTCTCGTAGGTGCCCTGGAGGATGCCCTGGGTGCCGATGTAGATCCAGGAGCCTGCGGTCATCTGGCCGTACATGGTCAGGCCGAGGGCCTCCAGACGGCGGAACTCCTCCCAGTTGGCCCAGTCGCCGACCAGGTTGGAGTTGGCGATGAGGACACGCGGGGCCCACTCGTGGGTCTGCATGACGCCGACCGGGCGGCCGGACTGGACCAGCATGGTCTCGTCCTGCTTGAGGGTCTGCAGCGTGCGCACCATCGCGTCGAAGGAGCGCCAGTCACGGGCGGCCTTGCCGGTGCCGCCGTAGACGACGAGCTTGTCGGGGTGCTCGGCGACCTCGGGGTCGAGGTTGTTCTGCAGCATCCGCAGAGCGGCTTCCTGCTGCCATCCCAGGGCGCTCAGTTCCGTGCCGCGCGGTGCTCGTACGGGGCGGGGTCCCGACATCGTCTGCCTCCTCCTGTTGCTATCTCTATTCACATCCTGACTTCCTGAATAGAACTAGTCAATACATCGGCGGCAGCCCGTGCGCGCGTCGCGGGTGTTTGGCTGGAATCACCCGAACACTCGGATACGGCGACAGGGCAGTGCGACAGGAGGACAGGTCGTGGACCAGGACACCGACAGCGAGGCCCGGGAGCGGGCCGCCCGGCGGGACGAAGCGGTGCGCGGCGCGGTGGAGCAGGGGCTGCTGGGACCGGACACGGCCGTGGTGGCGCTGCTGGACGTCACCGGCATCCGGAAGTCGGCGGCGGCCCTGCGGGCGGCGTTCGACGCGGTCACGGCGCCGGGGACGCCGGTGCTGCACGCCTTCGCGGTGAAGGCGACCCCGCTGGTGCCGGTACTGCGCCTGCTGCACGAGGAGGGCATCGGCGCGGAGGTCGCGAGCCCGGGCGAGCTGGCGCTGGCGCGGGCGGCGGGGGTGCCGCCGGACCGGACGGTGCTCGACTCGCCGGCCAAGACCCCGGCCGAGCTGCGCGAGGCGCTCGCACTGGGCGTCGCCGTCAACGCGGACAACCCGCAGGAGCTGGACCGGCTCGACGCCCTCGTCCGCCATGGCCCGAACCGCACGGGAGGCACCCCCATGGCGCCCGGCTCCTCGCCGCTCGGCATCCGGGTCAACCCGCAGATCGGCGGCGGCACCATCGGGGCGACCTCGACGGCGACGCAGACGTCCAAGTTCGGGGTGGCCCTGCGCGACGAGGGGGCCCGGGAGTGGATCGTGCGGGCATACGCGGACCGGCCGTGGCTGACCCGGCTGCACGCGCACACCGGTTCGCAGGGCATCCCGCTGCCGCTGCTGGCACGGGGCGTGGCGGAGACGTACGCGCTCGCGGAGGAGATCAACGCGCGGATCGGGCGACGGCAGATCGACACGCTGGACATCGGCGGCGGCCTGCCGGTCGACTTCACGGCGGAGGCGAGCGCACCGACGTACGCGCAGTACGCGCGCCTGCTGGCCGCGGAGGTGCCGGGGCTGTTCGACGGGCGGTACGGGCTGGTGACCGAGTTCGGGCGGTCGCTGCTGGCCAGGCACGGCACGGTGGTGGCGCGGGTGGAGTACACCAAGAGCTCCGGCGGGCGGCGGATCGCGGTGACGCACGCGGGCGTGCAGGTGGCCGCGCGGACCGTGTACGCGCCGGGGGCGTGGCCGCTGCGGATCGCCGCGTACGACGCCAAAGGGCGGCCCCGGTCGGGGCCCGAGGCGGTGCAGGACGTGGCCGGCCCGGCCTGCTTCTCCGGTGACCTGCTCGCCGAGGGGCGCACGCTGCCCCTGCTGGAGCAGGGCGACTACGCGGCGGCGCTGGACACGGGCGCGTACTACTTCGCCCACCACTACGCCTACAACTCCCTTGCCCGGCCGGGGATCTACGGCTTCGCACCCGACGGCACGGGAGGCGTGGCCTTCGCGACCGTGCGGGAGCCGCAGACCGTGGCGGAGGTCGTGGCCGAGTCCGGTGGGGCGCACGCGTCCACGCTCACCACCCTGCGCGTGCCCGGGAGCCGTTGACGTACCCCGGGTACATCTCGAACAACTGGGTCAACTACCCGAAAACAGTCGTCAGTTGACCAACACTAGTACGCCGGGCGCATGTTCCACCGGAAAATGCCAAAGGACTCACCTCTCGCGCACACGTTGCGTAGTGTCCCTGTCACTCAACCGGAGTCACAGGCGGGAGGGAAAGCCAGGGTGCCCGGAATCGACGAGTGCTTGCTGGAAGCGATGCGGTTGCCCGGTGCCCGGGGAGCCTCCCTGGTGGACTGGACGAGCGGACTGGCCCTGGGCACCGTCGGGGACGCCCCCGGCGGTGACCACGAGACCACCGCCGCCGAGGCCGCCGAACTGGCCCGGCTCGCCGCCGAACACGGCGCCTTCGCGGCCGGGGACGGCGACGACTTCGGCCCGCCCGTCGAGGACGTGATCGTCAGCAACCACGACAGCTACCACCTGCTGCGGTTCGTGGACACGTCCTTCGACAGCAGCGTCTTCCTGCACCTGTGGCTGGGCCGCGAGGAGGGCAATCTCGCCCTCGCCCGCATCCGGCTCGGCGAGATGGCCGCCCGGTTGGTGCTGGGATGACGAAGGTCGAAACGCCTCCGCCGCTGCCGGTGCGGGACAGGGCCGCGGTCCAGGACCGTACGGCGGGCGCGCTGTCCCCGATGCTCCGGCGGCTCGCCGAGGAACAGGCCACCGGCGTCCTCGTCCGCGAGCACGGCACCCTGCATCTCGTCGAGGGCCGGGTGGTGCACGCCGAGAGCCCCCATGCCCCTGGTCTCGACGTGCTCCTCACGGCCCACGGCACCCTGGCCACGACCGCCTGGCAGCGGGCCGCCGGGCAGGCCGACGGCCCGGCGGACGCGGCCCGGCTGCTGCTGGACGCCGGGCTGCTGCCGGAGGGCGCGCTGGAGCTGTGCCACCTGGACGCGCTGTACGACGCCGGGTACTTCGCCCTGTCGCCGAGCAGCGCCCCGGGCCGCTTCCGGTACGCGAGGGCACCCCGCCCCGGCCCGCTGCCCTCGGTCCCGGTCATCGCGCTGGAACGCGAGACGCTGCGCCGCCGGCTGCTGCTGCACCGCCTGTGGCCGGACCCGGCGACCGACACCGCGCCGCTGACCCGCGCCGACCCGGCCGCCACGGCGCCGGTCACTCCCCGCCAGCGGGCGGTCCTGGACCGGGTGGACGGCGTCCGCACGGCCCCGGAGATCGCCCGCAACCTGGGCCGGCAGGCGTTCCACACGCTGGTGGACGTACGCCGCCTCTCGGCGGCCGGACTCCTCAGGCCGATACCCGTGGCCCCCGCCCCGCCGCCGGTTCCCCCGGCTCCCCCGCTCACGGTCACCGACCCCGACATCGCGCTGCTGAAGAGGCTCAGGGATGCGCTGGAGGCGCTTTGAACGGCACCAACCCGCCGAGAGGGGAGAGCTGATGGTGTCCGCACAGGACCTCGACGCCGTCCTGGACGAACTGCGTCGGCTGCGGACCCGCGTGCCGCAGCTCACCGGAGCCCTCGCGGCCGGCGTCGACGGTCTCGCCGTCGCCCACGACACCCCCGGTGTCGACCCGGAGGGGCTGGCGGCACTCACCGCGGCCGCGCTGGGCGTCGCCGTACGGATGGCCGACGCCACCGGGAACGACGGTTTCCGGGAACTGCTGGTGCGCGGCGAGAACGGCTACGTCGCCACCTACGCGGCCGGCCGCACCGCCGTGCTGACGCTGCTCGCCCAGGACCGGGTCAACGTCGGCAGGCTGCATCTGGAGGGCCGGCGCTCGGCCGCCCGCGTCGGGGAGCTGCTCGACGCCGCCGAGGCCGCCGCGGAAGCGAGCCGGCCGGCCACCAGGACCACATCCGCACCACGGACCAGAACCACGCGCGCGCCACGCACCACGACCGAGGCGCGCACCGCAACCGACAGCTGAAAGGACCACCATGGCCAACACCGAGACCGCACTGAAAGAGGCGCTGACCTCCATCGAGGGCGCCACCGGCGTCGCGCTCGTCGACTACACGAGCGGCATGGCGCTGGGCACGATGGGCGGCAGCAAGAGCTTCGACCTGAACGTGGCCGCCGCCGGCAACACGGACGTGATCCGCGCCAAGATGCGCACCATGGAGCACCTGGGCCTCAAGGGCGACATCGAGGACATCCTGATCACGCTGTCGGACCAGTACCACCTGATCCGCCTGCTCAAGGGCCGCGGCGGCAACGGCCTGTTCCTCTACCTGGTCCTGGACGCCAGCCGGGCCAACCTCGCGATGGCCCGGCACCAGCTGAAGGGGATCGAGGCGGTCCTGGAGGTCTGACAGGTCAGACGAGCGCCGCGGAGCGGCGGCGGGTCCCGCCCGGGGCCGCGTCGCCGGCCGCGAGGCCCGTGCCGCGCAGGCCCTTCACGGCCGCGCCCGCCGGGCTCCCGCCCCGGCGGTCGAGCCAGTCGACCCGCACCCACAGCAGGGTGTCCTCGGCCCGCTCGCGCCGCCCGAGCCAGGCGGCCTTCAGCCGCAGCCCGGTGCCGGCCCCGGCGAGCAGCATGCCCCCGGCCGCGGGCACCGCGAAGGAGCTGCCGAACGCGACGGCGAAGGCGAGCAGCAGCCACCAGCGGTGTCCCCGGCGCCAGCTGCGCACGGTCACCGCCCGGTCCTGCAGGACGTCGAACTTGCCCGCGCGGGCGGCCCCGCGGGCGAGAGCGGCGTACTCCTTGCGCCGGGTCAGCGCCACGACGGCGGCGGTGATCAGGAACAGCGCGGCTCCCGCGAGCACGCCGATCCGGCGCCCGGTCACCCCGGGCAGCAGGACCCCGGTCCCCGCGGCGAACACCCCGAACCACCACAGTGGTGCGGCCCCGGCCCGTACGACGACGGCCACCCGGGCCAGTCCATGTCCTCCGCGCGCCACGATCCGCCTCCTCGTCCCGGCACAGTGCTGTCGGCCGGGCACGGTAACGAGCGAACGTGAGACGAGTCTGAGAGCGCGCCGGGCCGTGCGGCCCGTGCGGCCTATTCGACGAACAGTCCGCGGGCCGCCGCGTTCGCGTCGAACTCCTCCAGCCGCGCCTGGGCGTCCGGCAGGTCGTCGCAGACCGCCTCCAGCAGCACCCGCCCGAGCAGCATGGGCGCGCACGCGGTGTCGAAGGCGAGTCCGGTGCCGACGGCGGCGGGCAGCAGCAGGTCGGAGTACTTGGCGACGGGCGCGAAGGCGGAGTCGGCGACCGTCACGACGGTCAGGCCCGCCTCCTTGGCGTAGGCGAGGGTGTCGACGACCTCGCGCGGATGCCGGGGCAGCGCGAAGCACAGCAGCGCTGTGGCGCCCGCGCGGACGGCCGCGTCGATGCGGTCGTGGATCATCGTGCCGCCCTCGTTGAGCAGCCGGACGTCCGGGTGGACCTTGGCGGCGAAGTACGCGAAGCCGTACGCCTGGGAGGCGGCGGCGCGCAGCCCGAGCACCGGCAGCGGGCGGGAGGCGGCCAGGATCCGGCCGGCCCGCTGCACCGGGCGCGGGTCGGCGAGCAGCTCCGCGAGGTGCTTCAGGTTCTCGATCTCGGCCTCGACGGCCTGCTGGTACTCGTTGTAGGAGCCCGCCTCCGCGGCCGGTTCGGCGGGCACGACCTCGCGCAGGTGCCTGCGCAGCGCGGGGTAGCCGTCGAAACCGAGGGCGACCGCGAACCGGGTCACCGACGGCTGGCTGACCCCGGCCAGCTCGGCCAGCTCCACGCTGGACAGGAAGGGCACGTCGGCGGCCCGGCGCACCATGCTGTGCGCGATGCGGCGCTGGGTGGGCGTGAGCCGGTGCCCCTCGAAGAGCACCTGCAGCCGGGCGGCCGGGCTGTCCGCCACGACGGACATCACCTCGGGAGCCCCCTCGGCCGCCGCCTCGGTCGTCACACCGGTACTCCTGTCCACGCTCATGCCGTGCTCCCCCTCCGGGCCGACGCCGAGGGCGGGGCGAGACCCGCCCGTTCCCCCGCGCCCCGGGAGAGTACAGCGTGCTCCGCCGGCACACCCCCGATACGAGACGACAGCACGCCTGGACTCCCCTCAGCTATTCACACACCAAGAACTCTGCATGACGTTATGCAGCCGGGCAAGGGGCGGTATCGCCGTGGCGATGATCCGACGACGAAACAACCAAGTGTCGTTAAACCGACACTCAGGGTGACCGGACGGCTGCTTACGGTGAATGCGCGCTACTGGCACGACTCCTGAGGAAGCGTCATGGCCTCCAACCGCAGGGCCTTCCTGACGGCCACCGCCGTCACCGCCCTGACCGCCGCCCCGGCGGCGGCCGCCCCCGGTCCCCGTCCCCTCCCCCCGAGCGCGGCGCACACCGCGCACGCCGCCCTCGACGAGCTCCTCGCGGGCAACCGCCGCTACGCCGCCGGCCACCCCCGGCACCCGCACGACAGCCCCGGCCGGCGCCTCCTGCTGGCCGCCGCACAGGACCCGTTCGCGGTGATCGTCGGCTGCATCGACTCCCGGGTGCCGCCGGAGCTGGTCTTCGACCTCGGACTCGGCGACGTGCTGTGCATGAGGACCGCCGGTCAGGTGCTGGACGAGGCCGTGCTCGGCTCGGTCCAGTACGGCGTCCAGGAGCTGGGCGTCCCGCTGGTGCTGGTGCTCGGGCACGAGCGCTGCGGGGCCGTCGCCGCCACGCTGGACCATCTGCGCACGGGCGCGCCGGTGCCGGGCCACCTGGAACTGCTGGTGGACGAGATCGCCCCCGCCGCCCGCCGCACCCGGGCGCTGCCCGGCGACTGGGCCGAGCACACCATGCGCGCCCACACGGCCTGGGTCCGGGACGCCATCCGCGCCGATCCGGCCTTCACCTCGGCCCACATCGCGGCCGCCCGCTTCGACCTCGACACGGGGCTCGTTTCCCTGCTGCCCTGACCGCGTCCCGCCGGCCGCGCCGAAGAGGGGGGTTGTCCCCAGTGCGGCGGTGATGACCGCTCCCTAGGGTGGAGCGCATGAGCGCACTGGACTCACGGGACGTGGACCTGAAGAAGGACCTGGACGCCACCGTGCGGGCACGCAGGGAACTGGGCGAGGAGTACGACTCCGCACTCGTCGAGTCCTTCCTGGAGAAGGTCGACCAGCGGATCGACGACGTGGTGGACCGCCGGGTGCGGCGGCACCTGGCCGAGCAGCGGATGGCGGACGCCCGCGGTTCCCGGCGGCCCAGGGGCGGCGACAGCTGGGCCGAGCGCTTCGGCCTCGCGATCGTCTCGCTGGTGCTGGCGATCCCGCTGTCCGCGATCGGCGGCGCTTTCGCGGGGCTGACCGGGGTGGTGACCACCTGGGTCGGCATCGTCGCCGTCAACGCGGCCCAGGCGGTCCGGCACAACCCGGAGATCCTCGCCGGGCGCCGGGCCTCCCGGGAGGACTGAGGGGTTCACGCCTGGCGGGTCGGCAGCACCATGATCTGGCGCAGGTTGACGTGCCGGGGGCGGCTGGTGGCGTAGGCGACGACGTCCGCGACCTCCGCCGCCGCGAGGCTGCCGATCGCCTGGAGCATGCCGTCCAGCTGCCCGGACAGCTCCGCGTTGCCGACGTGCGCCTTCAACTCGGTCTCCGTGAGCCCCGGCTCGACGTTGGTGACCCGTACGTCGCGCGGCCCCAACTCGGTGCGCAGGGACTGCGAGAGGTAGGTGACGGCGGCCTTCGTGGCGCCGTACACCGCGTAGTTGGGGAAGGTGACGTGGGCGCCGATGGACGACACGTTCACCAGGTCGGCGGTGCGGCCCTCGGCGGCCGCGGCCACCAGGTCGGCGGTGAAGGCGCGGATGACCCGCAGCACGCCGGTCACGTTGGTGTCGAGCATGAGCTGCCACTCGTCGAGCCGGCCGTCGTCGACGGGGTTGGGCAGCATCACACCGGCGTTGTTGACGACGAGGTCGACGCGCCCGTAGGTCTCGTGGACCAGATCCCGGGCGGCCTCGACGGACGCGTCGTCGGTGACGTCGGCGGCCACCACCAGCGCCTCGCCGCCCTCGGCCCGGATCTTCCCGGCGACGGCCTCCAGCCGGTCCGCGCGCCGGGCGAACAGTGCCACCCGGGTGCCCTGCGCGGCCAGTTGCCGGGCGACGGCCTCGCCGATGCCGCTGGCGGCGCCGGTGACGACGGCGGTACGGCCGGACAGGTTCTCGTACGACATGGATGTTCTCCCCGGTGGGTGCCGGGGCGTCTCCCCGGCGGCTGACACCACCCTCGCCGGGTCCGGCCGCCGTACCCAGGGATGCGCTTTTCCTGGGTCTGCCAGTACCAGGCTGGGAGACCGCCGCTCCCCTACGATCGAACCCATGGACGGGGACCTCGGAGACTTCCTGCGCTCGCGCCGCGCCCGCATCCAGCCCGAGGAGGTGGGGCTGCCAGTGCACGGGCGGCGCCGCGTACCGGGCCTGCGCCGCGAGGAGGTGGCGCAGCTCGCGGGTGTGAGCGTGGACTACTACATCCGCTTGGAGCAGGGGCGCGGTCCGTCCGTCTCGGACGCCGTGCTGGACGCGATCGCGCGGGTGCTGCGGCTGGACGAGACCGAGCACACGTATCTGCGGACCGTGGCCCGGCCGCGCGGGCGCCGCGGGCGCCGTCCGGCCGCGCCCCGGGTACGGCCGGGAGTGCAGCTGCTGCTGGACAGCATGGAGCGGACGCCCGCGTTCGTGCTGGGCCGCCGCATGGACGTGCTCGCCTGGAACGCGCTCGGCGACGCCGTGGGCGGCTTCAGCCGCATGGCACCGGACGAACGCAACATGCCGCGCCAGGTCTTCCTCGACCCCGCCGCCCGGGACCTCTACCCCGAGTGGGCCGCGGTGGCCGCCCAGACGGTGGCCAACCTGCGCATCGGCGCGGGCCGGTACGCCGACGACGCCGCACTGTGCGCTCTGGTCGGCGAACTCTCCCTCAAGAGCGAGGACTTCCGCCGGCTGTGGGCCGACCACGAGGTCAAGGAGTGCGCGTACGGCGTGAAGCGCGTACAGCACCCCGTGGCGGGCCTGCTCACCCTCCCGTACGAGACGCTGACCGTCCCGGCGGACCCGGAGCAGACGATCGTGGTGTACACCCCCGAGCCGGGGTCGGAGACGGCGGAACGGCTGACGCTGCTGGGCAGTTGGGAATCGGCTCGCTCCCGCTGAAGAGAATGATGCGCGGGGACCGCCGCACCCCCGTTGCCGGGGGGCGGGACGACGGCGGTCCCCGCGAGGGACGCGGGCCGGGTCAGGGCCGGGCTTGCGCGTCCTAGGCGTCCATGGATGGTCCGGGAGCCGCTCCGGAGGTCCTTGGCGCCGTTCGGCGCCGGCCGGGGCGGGGAGCCGCTCCCGCCCTGCCGACACCCACCAATCTGCCTGACCCGTGTTAAGCGGGTGCTGCGTGCACGTGACACGCTCGTACCACTTCCGGAACGGCTCGATCGGCCCTGGTCACCGCAAGTTCGCCGCCGCCACGGCCGGTTCACCGCAGGTTCGCTACTTGTTCCCGCCCTTGGCCAGGAACGCCAGCAGGTCCTGCCGGCTGACCACTCCGGTCGGCTTGCCCTCGACCAGGACGATCGCCGCGTCCGCCGAACCCAGCACCGACATCAGGTCGCCGACCGGCTCGCCGGAGCCGACCTGGGGCAGCGGGGAGGACATGTGCTTCTCCAGCGGGTCTTCGAGCGAGGCCCGCTTGTTGAACAGGGCGTCCAGCAGCTCCCGTTCGACGACCGACCCGACGACCTCGGCGGCCATCACGTCCGGGTGACCGGCGCCCGGCTTGACGACCGGCATCTGCGAGACGCCGTACTCGCGCAGCACCTCGATGGCCTCGCCGACGGTCTCCTCCGGGTGCATGTGCACCAGGGACGGGATGGAGCCGCCCTCCTTGTCGTTGAGGACGTCGGCGACGCGGGCGCTGGGGCCCTCGTCCTCCAGGAAGCCGTAGTCGGCCATCCACTCGTCGTTGAAGATCTTGCTGAGGTAACCGCGTCCGCTGTCGGGGAGCAGCACGACGACGACGTCGTCCGGGCCCAGGCGCTCGGCGACCTCCAGCGCGGCCACGACGGCCATGCCGCAGGAGCCGCCCACCAGCAGGCCCTCCTCCTTGGCCAGGCGCCGGGTCATCTGGAAGGAGTCCTTGTCGGACACGGCGACGATCTCGTCGGCCACGGTCCGGTCGTAGGCGGTGGGCCAGAAGTCCTCGCCCACGCCCTCGACCAGGTACGGCCGGCCGGAGCCGCCGGAGTAGACCGAGCCCTCGGGGTCGGCGCCGATGACCTTGACCTTGCCGTCGCTGGCGTCCTTCAGGTACCGGCCGGTGCCGGAGATGGTGCCGCCGGTGCCCACGCCCGCCACGAAGTGGGTGATCTTCCCCTCGGTCTGCTCCCACAGCTCGGGGCCGGTCGAGTGATAGTGCGAGAGCGGGTTGTTGGGGTTGGAGTACTGGTCGGGCTTCCAGGCGCCCGGGGTCTCGCGGACCAGCCGGTCGGAGACGTTGTAGTACGAGTCCGGGTGTTCAGGGGCGACGGCGGTCGGGCAGACCACGACCTCCGCGCCGTACGCCCGCAGCACGTTGATCTTGTCGGTGCTCACCTTGTCGGGGCACACGAAGATGCACTTGTAGCCCTTCTGCTGGGCCACGATGGCGAGTCCGACGCCGGTGTTCCCGCTGGTCGGCTCCACGATGGTGCCGCCCGGCTTGAGCTCGCCGCTCTGCTCGGCGGCCTCGATCATGCGCAGGGCGATGCGGTCCTTCACGGAGCCGCCCGGGTTGAAGTACTCCACCTTGGCCAGGACGGTCGCCTGGATGCCCATGGTCACACTGTTGAGCTTCACCAGCGGGGTGTTGCCGACGAGGCTGATCATCGAGTCGTGGAATTGCACCGTTGTCTCCGGTTGCTTGCAAAAAACAGTGGTCGTATGTGGTTCCGCCAGCCTAAGGCCCCCGGGTGACGCGGCGTGGGCGTTCACTCCCCGTTGAGATTGACGAACGGGCCGTACGGGGCAAGGAGTGGATGTACGGCTACGAGGAGGTGGCGGCGACGCATGACGAGCATGTCGAGGGCGAGGGTGGCCCGGCGCATCGCGGCCGGAGCGGCGTACGGCGGTGGCGGGGCCGGGCTGGTCGGGGCGGCCGCCGTCGGCCTGCTGCTGGCGGAGGTGCGGCTGGCCCGGCGCCACGTGGGCAACGGCAGCGGCGGACGGGTGCCGGTGGCCGAGGGCGTGTACGGCACCTCGTACGACCTCCCCGGTGAACCGCCGCTCAGGCTGAGCATGCTCGGCGACTCGACGGCGGCCGGGCAGGGTGTGCACCGGGCGGGACAGACGCCGGGGGCGCTGCTCGCGTCGGGACTGTCCGCGGTGGCGGAGCGCCCGGTGGAGCTGCGGAACGTGGCCTCGCCGGGGGCGCAGTCGGACGACCTGGACCGTCAGGTGGCGCTGGTGCTCTCGTCCCCCTATCCGCTCCCCGACATCTGCGTGATCATGATCGGCGCGAACGACGTCACGCACCGGATGCCGCCGACGCGTTCGGTACGGCACCTGTCGGCGACGGTAAGGCGGCTGCGCACGGCCGGCGCGGAGGTGGTGGTCGGCACGTGTCCCGACCTCGGCACCATCGAGCCGGTGCAGCAGCCGCTGCGGTGGCTGGCCCGCCGGGCCTCGCGGCAGCTGGCGGCGGCGCAGACGATCGGGGTGGTGGAGCAGGGCGGGCGGACGGTGTCGCTCGGTGATCTGCTCGGGCCCGAGTTCGAGGCGAATCCCCGGGAGCTGTTCGGGCCGGACAACTACCACCCCTCGGCGGAGGGGTACGCGACGGCGGCGATGGCCATACTGCCCACGGTGTGTGCGGCGCTGGGGCTGTGGCCGGAGGAGGAACGGCCCGACGTGTCCCGCCGCGAGGGATTCCTGCCGGTCGCACGGGCTGCGGCGGAGGCTGCGTCGGAGGCGGGCACGGAGGTCACGGCGGCGATGCCCACCGGTCCGCGGGGGCCGTGGGCCCTGCTCAAGCGCAGGCGGCGGCGCCGGGTGCCCGAGGCCGAGCCCGCGACTCCGTCCCCGTGACCTGCCAAGCAAGCGCTTAGTAAATTGCGGCCAGTGTCACACCGTGACACCGGTGACCTGGGCCATACGTACGGGTAACTTCCCAACCGGCCCTGCCAAACACCGTCAGCCCACTGGAGCCGTGATGCCCGAAGCCGTCATCGTCTCGACCGCCCGCTCCCCCATCGGCCGCGCCGGCAAGGGTTCCCTCAAGGACCTGCGCCCCGACGACCTGACCGCGACCATCATCCAGGCGGCGCTCGCCAAGGTCCCCGAGCTGGACCCGCGGGACATCGACGACCTGATGCTCGGCTGCGGCCTCCCCGGCGGCGAGCAGGGCCACAACCTCGGCCGCATCGTCGCCGTGCAGATGGGCATGGACCACCTGCCGGGCTGCACGATCACCCGTTACTGCTCCTCCTCGCTGCAGACCTCCCGCATGGCCCTGCACGCCATCAAGGCCGGCGAGGGCGACGTCTTCATCTCGGCCGGTGTCGAGACGGTGTCCCGTTTCTTCAAGGGCAGCTCCGACGGCCTCCCGGACACGCACAACCCCTTCTTCGCCGAGGCCGAGGCCCGTACCGCCGCCGTCGCCGAGCAGGAGGGCACCACGTGGCACGACCCGCGTGAGGACGGGCTGGTCCCGGACGCGTACATCTCGATGGGCCAGACCGCCGAGAACCTGGCCCGCTGGAAGGGCGTCACCCGCCAGGACATGGACGAGTTCGGCGTCCGCTCGCAGAACCTCGCCGAGGAAGCCATCAAGAACGGCTTCTGGGAGCGCGAGATCACCCCGGTGACCCTCCCCGACGGCACGGTCGTCAGCAAGGACGACGGCCCGCGCGCCGGCGTCACCCTGGAGGGCGTGTCGGGCCTCAAGCCGGTCTTCCGCCCGGACGGCCTGGTCACGGCCGGCAACTGCTGCCCGCTGAACGACGGCGCGGCCGCGCTGGTCATCATGAGCGACACCAAGGCCCGCGAGCTGGGCCTGACCCCGCTCGCCCGCATCGTGTCGACCGGTGTCTCCGGCCTCTCCCCCGAGATCATGGGCCTCGGCCCGGTCGAGGCGAGCAAGCAGGCTCTGCAGCGCGCCGGCCTGACCGTCGACGACATCGACCTGTTCGAGATCAACGAGGCGTTCGCCGCCCAGGTGATCCCCTCCTACCGTGACCTCGGCATCGACATCGACAAGCTGAACGTCAACGGCGGCGCCATCGCCGTCGGCCACCCCTTCGGCATGACCGGCGCCCGCATCACCGGCACGCTCATCAACTCGCTGCAGTGGCACGACAAGCAGTTCGGCCTGGAGACGATGTGCGTCGGCGGCGGCCAGGGCATGGCCATGGTCATCGAGCGCCTCAGCTGACCTGATCCACCCTCGGTAGCCGAGCGGGTACGGAAGGTCAGGAATCGACCCAGAACCTGGAAAACACCCGGGTTCTGGGTCTTTTTGTGATCCAATCTCCCCCAGGATGTGACCTATCTCCCCCGCTGGAGGTATCACTGCAGGTCAGCGCAGGTCAGCGCGGTGACGGGCGAAACCATGAGCCCAAAGTCCTGTCCGTTTCGTGACGTTACGCACTGACAGCTGCTTAGTCCGCCCTTCAAGCTGATGTTAGGAAGTCGGGGGTCGACTTTGAACCTGGGAGTACGTCAGTGAGCGCCTTGCCCATCGCCCTGCTGCTCACCACGGCCGCCACGGGCGCCGTGGGCGTCGCCGTCCTGCGCACCGTGCTGAAGCTGCGCCGCCAGCTCGCGGAGCTGCAGGCCCAGCTCGCCGAGAACCAGGCCGCCGCCCTGGGAGCACTGCTGCCCGCGGCCCGCACGGCCGCCGACACGGACGAGATACGCGCGGCCGTGGCCGAGGCGCTCGCCGAGGAGCGTGAGCGCGAGCTGGCCGAGGCCCGTGCGTTCTGGGCCGCCCAGGAGGCCCGTGACGCCTCCGACGCGCCCTCTCTGCTGGGCCTCCCCGAGAACGACCTGTTCATGCCCCGGCAGGCCGACTTCGCGGGTCTGGAGCCGCTGGAGCCGACGGCCGAGCCGTCCACGGAGGCCGACGAGTTCTCCCCCAAGGACTTCGTCCAGGGAGCCGCCCCCACGGACTCACCCGAGCTGGCCGCGGCCCGCCGCCGCCACCCCTCGCACCCCGACTTCGTCCCGGTGCAGTCGCCCGCCGTGAACGACCACGAGCGCACGGTGACCACGCTGGAGCAGCTGGCCGCCGACCAGGTCGAGCTCTCCGACGTGCGCCCCGGCCCCCTCGGCACCCTCGACGTCTACGTCTTCGCCGACGGCACGACCCTGTGCATGACCCCGGGCCACCGTGAGACGGCCGAGCACCTGGCAGCGGCCCTGCGCGAGGGCGAGACCCCGTACCTCCTCGGCGGCTCGGGCATCTCGGGCGCCTACACCCTGACCTTCGCCTGCGGCAAGGACACGGTCTACATCCTGGCCGACCGGGTCATCGCGTCGCTCTGACGGCTCCGGCGTCAGACCCCGGCTCTTTTACGGGCCTCCTCCACCAGCTCCACGGCCTCGGTGACCTGGTCCGCGTTCTCCAGCAGCACCGCCAAGTCGTGCCCGGCCACCATGATTTGGTCGGCGGCCGCGAACATGCCGGCGTCCGGCATCTCCCGGGGCTCCGCGGCGGGCTCCTCCAGCAGCTGTGCCCGCCGTGAAAGTTCCCTGGCCACGGCCAAGGCCTCGGCCGCGGCGCCGCGTTGGAGCCGGCTCTGCGGAGCAGCCCGCAACCGGTCGGCGAAGTGATCCACTGCTCGGGTCAAGGGCGTCGTATCAACCACGCGCCGAGCGTAACGCGCCGCACTGTTGCCAATACGCGAACGCTCAGGCACGGTGACGTGAAGGACCGGCTTACATCCCCTTTGCGTTCGGAGGCGCCGATGTCCCAGCTCTTCTCCGAGGAGACCCACCGCAATCTGCTCGCCCGCATTCCGCACTGCACCGGCCGCGAAGTCTCCGACTGGCTGCGCACCGTTGAAGAAGGCCCCGCCCTGTTCCGCTTCGAGGAGAAGGTCAGCTGGCTCCGGCACGAGTACGACCTCGCGTACGGCCACGCGAAGGCGCTCGTCCACGAGTACGACCTGAGGAGGGCAGCCCGCAAGCTGCTCTGAGACGCCGAGAGGGCCCCGGGACCACGCGGCGGCAGCCGCAAGTGGTGACAGCCCGGGGCCCTCTCGTACGACCGGCGTGTCGGCTAGTCGTTGTTGCTGAAGATCGCCACCAGCCGCAGCATCTCCACGTAGATCCACACCAGGGTCATGGTGAGGCCGAACGCGGCGAGCCACGACTCGCTGCGCGGGGCGCCGTAGGCGATGCCGTCCTCGATCTGCTTGAAGTCGAGGGTCAGGAAGAACGCGCCGAGCACAATGGCGATGATGCCGACGATCGCGCCGAGCGGGCCCATGCTGCGCAGGCCGCCGTGCTCGGCGACGCCGAACGCGACCAGCAGCAGGTTGACCGCCATGACGAGGACGAAGGCGATGGCGATGGCCATGCCGATGCGGGCGTAGCGGGCGGTGACGCGGATCCACCCGGCCTTGTAGATCAGCAGGGTCGCGGCCGAGACCGCCATGGTGCCGAGCACCGCCTGGAAGGGCGCGCCGCTCCAGCGGCTGTTGTAGATCTCGCTGATGACGCCGAGGAAGATGCCCTCGAAGGCGGCGTAGCCCAGGATGAGCGCGGGCGACGGGGTGCGCTTGAAGCTCTGCACCAGCCCCAGGACCATCGCGATGATCCCGGCACCGAAGGCGAGGCCGTAGCTGGTCGTGGAGACCGGCAGCAGCACCCAGGCGAGGACGGCGCCGACGGCGACCGTGCCCAGCGTGAGGGCCGAACGCATGACGACGTCGTCCATCGTCATCCGGCCGGTGGTGGCCGGGGCCTGCGGCGGAGCGCCGACGCCCTGCTGGCCGTACGGGTTCTGGGCGTAGGGGTTCTGCGCGTACGGGTTGCCCTGTGCGTACCCGGCCTGCGCTGCGGTGTTGAAGCCGGCGTAGCCGTTGTCGCGGCTGAACCCCCGTCGCGAGAAGACCGGGTTGCTGCTCCTCATTTCACTCCTCCATGGCCGCCGTGCGGGGCCTCGGCCTCAAGAGTAATGGATTGGCAAAGGATCGACCGTAATACCTGGGAAGGATCTTTCCCCTGCCGTGCTGCGCAACACGCTAACCGGAAGCCTCATTCCCGGCCATGGGCGGCTCAGTCCAAGGGGAAGCCGGTATAGGCCTCGGCCAGATCGGTCTCGGCCGCGCGGGAGGAGGCGATCCGTTCCAGCCGGGCCAGCTGGAGGCGGGCGTCGAAGTCGGTGGCGTCCGGGGCGCGATGGAGCAGGGTCGTCATGTCGCAGGAGAACCGTTCGGCCTGCCAGACGCGGCGCAGGCAGGTCGCCGAGTAGGCGTCGAGGAGGCCGGGGGAGCCGGTCTCCCGCTGGTGGACGAGCGCCCGGACGAAGGTCACGGCGTCCCCGACGGCCAGGTTCAGCCCCTTCGCGCCCGTGGGCGGCACGATGTGGGCGGCGTCACCGGCGAGGAAGAGCCGGCCGTGGCGCATCGGTTCGTGCACGAAGGAGCGCATCGGGGTGACGGACTTCCGGGTGATCGGGCCGCGCTCCAGCGTCCAGCCGTCGTCGGTCGTCGAGCGCGCCTCCAGTTCGGCCCAGACCGCGTCGTCGCTCCACTCCTCGGCCTTCGCGTCCGCCGGCACCTGGAGGTAGAGCCGGGACACGAAGGATTCGACGGAGAGCGGTGCGGTTTCCCCGGAAGGGCGCCGGCGGGCGACGGGCGGACGCATGGACAGCAGGGCGAAGCCCCGGTCGTGGCGGGCGTAGACCAGTTCGTCGTGCGAGGGGGCGACGTCGGCGAGGACGCCGAGCCAGGCGTAGGGGTACGACCGTTCGAACACCCGGGAGACGGCGGCCGGGAGGGCCTTTCTGGCCACGCCCCAGAAGCCGTCACAGCCGACGACGTAGTCGCACTCCAGCACGTCCTCGCGCCCTTGGTGCCGGAAGGGGATCCGCGGCCGGTCGCCCTCCGCACCCTCGACGGCGAGGGCCTCCGCCCCGAACAGGAGCGGGCCGCCCTCCTCCAGCTGGAGGGCGATGAGGTCCTTGCAGACCTCCGTCTGGGCGTAGACCGTCACGGACCGCCCGCCGGTGAGCCCGGGGAGGTCGACGCGATGACGCCGTCGGCCGAAGCGCAGTTCGATGCCGTCGTGCCTGAGCCCCTCCCGGTCCATCCGCCGTCCGGCCCCGGCCTCGCGCAGCACGTCCACCGTGCCCTGTTCCAGGACCCCGGCGCGCTGCCGGTGCTCCACGTAGGCGCGGTCCCGGCTCTCCAGGACGACCGAGTCGATGCCGGCGCGGTGCAGCAGCCGCGCGAGCAGCAGCCCGGCCGGACCGGCTCCGATGATGCCGACAGTGGTGCGCATCGGTGACCCCTTCCCGCTGACACTCATTCAGTTCGCCTGGTGAAATTTTCTTCACGTATTCGAGAGGGGAGTCTCCGGCCGCGGGCATCGGCTGTCAACGGTCACGCTGTCGCACGGATCGGCGGGGTGCGTCGGTCAGGGGGCATGGTCTCCTCCGGAGGCCCCCTCCGCCGTACGAGCCTATGCTCCTGATGCCCGGGGCCGAAGCGACGACGCGATTCCCCCACTCCGTCCGGCCCCTCGGAAGGAGATCGGCCGATGGCTTCCAGCGACCTCGTCCTCATCGCCAACGCCGGTGACATCGGCCGCACCGCCATGGGGCAACTGCGCGCGCAGGGCGTGCCCGTGCGCGTGTTGGTCCGCCGCGACGACGAGCGTGCCGCCGCGCTGCGGACGCTCGGCGCGGAGGTCGTGCTCGGCGATCTGACCCGGCCCGAGAGCGTCGCGGGCGCCCTGAAGGGTGTGCGGAGCATGTACTTCGCGATGCCCGTGTCACCGGACCATCTGCTGGCGGCCACCGTGGTGGCGAGCGTCGCCCGGGAGCACGGAGAGCTGGACGGTCTGATCGACATGTCCCAGATGACCGTCTCTCAGATGACCGCCACCAGCACCTCCGAGTCGAACCAGCAGCGGCTGCACTGGCTGGCGGAGCAGGTGCTGAACTGGTCGGGCCTGCCGGTGGTGCACATCAGGCCGACGTCGTTCCTGGACAATCCACTGTTCACCACGCTGGCGGCACGGTCGATCCGGGCGAACGGCACGATCGCGCTGCCGTTCGGCACCGGGCGCACCTCGCCGGTCGCCGTGGCGGACGTCGCCCGGGTGGTCGCCGAGGTGCTTCCCGACCCGGCGCCGCACATCGGGAAGGTCTACGAGCTGACCGGACCCCGCACGCTCGACATGACGGAGATGGCCGAGGAGTTCTCGCGAGCGCTCGGGCGTCCGGTGACCTATACGGACGTGCCCCTGGACCAGTGGCGGGAGGAGGTGCTCGCGAAGGCGGGCCTGCCGCCGCACACCGAACAGCACATCGGCACGATGGCCCGGCTGCACCGCGAGAACCGCTACGACCGAGCCTCCGACGACGTCGAACGGGTGACGGGTGTCCCCGCACAGTCGGTCGAGACGTTCGTGGCCGCACACAGGGATCTCTACCTCGGCTGAGCCCGAGGGCGGTCCGCAGCCTGTGCGGGACGGCGGAAAGTGCCCGGAGCCGGACTTGAACCGGCACGCCCGCGAAGGGGCAGCGAGGTTTAAGCTCGCCGTGTCTGCATTCCACCATCCGGGCAGGCCATGGGCTCCGCTTCGATTTTTGAGCCTATCGGTGCGCATCCCCCGAACAGCGGAGGGGACGGCCCGATGTTGTCTTATTTTATTGACGTCTGAGGGTGCATCAGCCCATGGAACGAGCCATCCGCACTTGCCAATAGCGTGACGTGGCGTGGGCACGTGCGTACGCGGAATGACGGAATTTCACCTACCGAACGAGGGCGGTCGTCCGGTTCTGGACCTCGCGGGCGTCAGGGTCGCCCGTCCTCCCCAGGTATGACTCGGGCCCGTTCCGTCCGACCGGAGTCGCCCCTCGGAACCGGATCAGCGACTGACTACACGGGCACCGTCGGCCGGGACGATGGATACGTCCCCACGAACCGACGTCGTCCCGACAGGAGCACCTTCCCGTGACCACCACACCCACCGCAGGCCGGACCACGGCCGTGGCCGCACGCGCCACGGAGCTGTCGAAGATCTATGGGCAGGGTGAGACCCGGGTGGTCGCCCTTGACCGGGTCTCCGTCGACTTCCGGCAGGGCGAGTTCACCGCGATCATGGGCCCGTCCGGCTCCGGCAAGTCCACGCTGATGCACTGCGTGGCGGGCCTGGACAACTTCTCCTCGGGTTCCGTGCGGATCGGCGACACCGAGCTGGGCTCCCTGAAGGACAGGCAGCTCACCAAGTTGCGGCGGGACAAGATCGGCTTCATCTTCCAGGCCTTCAACCTGCTGCCCACGCTGACCGCGCTGGAGAACATCACCCTCCCGATGGACATCGCGGGCCGCAAGGCCGACAAGGCGTGGCTGGACCAGGTCATCCAGATGGTCGGCCTCTCCGGGCGGCTCAGCCACCGGCCCTCGCAGCTGTCCGGAGGCCAGCAGCAGCGCGTCGCCGTCGCCCGCGCGCTCGCCTCCAGGCCCGAGATCATCTTCGGTGACGAGCCGACCGGAAACCTCGACTCGCGCTCCGGCGCCGAGGTGCTGGGCTTCCTGCGCAACTCCGTTCGTGAGCTGGGCCAGACGGTGGTCATGGTGACCCACGACCCGGTCGCCGCGGCCTACGCGGACCGCGTGGTCTTCCTCGCCGACGGGCGGATCGTCGACGAGATCCACGGCCCCACGGCCGACTCCGTGCTCGACCTGATGAAGCAGTTCGACGCGAAGGGCCGTACCAGCTGATGTTCCGCACCGCCCTGCGCAACGTACTCGCGCACAAGGCCCGGCTCCTGATGACCGTGCTCGCCGTCATGCTCGGCGTGGCGTTCGTGTCCGGGACGCTGGTCTTCACCAACACCATCTCCCAGGCCTACCAGAAGAGCTCCGCCAAGGGCTTCGACCATGTCGACGTCGCCGTCACGGCCAAGTACCAGGCCTCCGAGGGCGACAAGGTCGGCAAGACCCCCGAACTGACCCAGACACTGCTCGACAAGGCGGGCAAGGTCCCGGGCGCCGCCTCCGCCACCGGTGTCGTCACCGGCTTCACCGCGATCGCCGACAAGGACGGCAAGCTGCTCGGCGGCGGCTGGCAGTCCGAGGGCGGCAACTACTGGGGCACCAAGGACGCCCGCTACCCGCTGGTCAGCGGCCACGCGCCCAGCGGCAGGGGCGAGGTCCTGATCGACTCCAGGACCGCCGAGCGCGCCGGCTACAAGGTCGGCGACACCGTGCGCATCTCGGTCGACGGCCCGGTGCTCACCCCGCGCATCAGCGGCATCTTCACCACCGACGACGGCAACGTGGCCGCGGGCGGCAGCCTCGCCCTGTTCGACACGCCGACCGCCCAGGCGCTGTTCGGCAAGAAGGGCGCGTACGACGAGATCGACGTGAAGGCGGCGGCGGGAACCAGCCAGACCGCGCTGCGGGCCGCGCTGAACCAGGCGCTGCCGTCGAAACTGGTGGAGACCACCACCGCCAAGCAGCTCGCCGACGACCAGGCGCGGGAGATCTCCTCCTCGATGAGCGGCCTGAAGCAGGCCCTGCTGGTCTTCGCCGGTATCGCCCTGTTCGTCGGCACGTTCATCATCGCCAACACCTTCACCATGCTGGTCGCCCAGCGCACCCGGGAACTGGCCCTGCTGCGGGCGGTCGGCGCCTCCCGCCGGCAGATCACCCGGTCGGTGCTGATCGAGGCGTTCGTGGTCGGCACCGTCGCCGGTGTGACCGGTCTGGTCGCCGGTGTCGGCATCGGCGCGGGGCTGCGGAGCCTGCTGAGCTCCTTCGGCGCGAGCGTGCCGGACGGGCCGCTGGTGATCACGCCGGGCACCGTCGTGGCCGCCCTCGCGGTCGGCGTCGTCATCACCGTGCTCGCCGCCTGGCTGCCGGGCCGCCGGGCCGCGAAGATCCCGCCGGTGGCGGCGATGAGCAGCGTGCACGCCCAGGCCACCACCAGGTCGCTGGTGCTGCGCAACACGCTCGGCGCGCTGTTCTCGGCGGCCGGTGTCGCGGTGGTCCTCGTGGCCACCACGATGGACGCCGACGCCGCCGAGGGCCCGATGGGTCTCGGTGCGGTCCTGCTCATCATCGGCGTGTTCATCCTGACCCCGCTGCTGTCCCGCCCGCTGATCGCGGCCGCCGCCCCGGTGCTGCGCGTGTTCGGTGTCTCGGGCAAGCTGGCCCGCCAGAACTCGGTGCGCAACCCGCGCCGTACGGCGGCCACGGCGTCCGCGCTGATGATCGGCCTGACCCTGATCACCGGTATGACGGTGATGGCGGGCAGCCTGCAGACGTCGATCGACAAGATGGCCAGCTCGGCGATCCGTGCCGACTACGTCGTCTCGATGGCCAGCCGCAGCCCGCTCTCCCCCGACGTGGCGAAGAAGATCGCCGCCGACTCCGACGTCACCGCCAGCAGCCCGCTGCGCAACGCGGTGTCCCGCGTCGACGGGCAGACCGAGTTCCTGACCGGGGTCAACGGCTCGGCCATCGACGAGCTGACGGACCTCAAGGTGTCCGACGGCACCTTCAAGGTCGGCGGCGCGCAGGTGGTCGTGGACCAGGACCGGGCCAAGGACTACGGCTGGAAGGCCGGTTCGCGGTTCACCGTGCACTACGAGGACGGCAAGGCGCAGAAGCTGACCGTCGCCGGGGTCTACGAGGGCAACGACATGCTCAACGGGATCATGATCGACAACAGTGTCCTCACCCCGCACCTGCGCGACGCCTCGGACATGCAGGTCATGGTCAAGACGGCGGACGGCGCCTCCGACTCGGTCAAGGACCGGCTGGAGAAGGCGCTCGGCTCCAACCCGGCGATCAAGGTCCAGGACAAGCAGGACATCTCCAACGACATCGCGAAGATGTTCACGACGATGCTGAACATGCTCTACGGCCTGCTCGGCATGGCGGTGATCGTCGCGGTCCTCGGTGTCATCAACACCCTGGCCATGTCGGTCTTCGAGCGCTCCCAGGAGATCGGCATGCTCCGCGCGATCGGCCTGGACCGGGCCGCCGTCAAGCGGATGGTCCGCCTGGAGTCCCTGGTGATCTCTCTGTTCGGCGGCGTGCTCGGCATCGGTCTGGGCGTGTTCTTCGGCTGGGCGGCCGGTGAGCTGCTGGGTACGAAGATGGCCACGTACGAACTGGTCCTGCCCTGGGGCCGGATGGCGGTCTTCCTGCTGCTGGCCGCGACGGTCGGCATCCTGGCCGCGCTGTGGCCCGCCCGGCGCGCGGCCCGGCTGAACATGCTGACGGCGATCAAGGCCGAGTAGCCGTACGACGGACCGAGGGCCCCGCTCCGACACGGAGCGGGGCCCTCGCCGTCTCAGGAGTTCCAGGTGCGGGTGCGCAGCGGCAGGCCGGACCCGCCGGACTCCGGGGTGCGGACCGCCAGGACCTGGTTGACGCCGATGCGGTTGTGTTCGAAGGCGAGCGCGCTGGCGGCCATGTACAGGAGCCAGACGCGAGAGCGGCCCGGGCTGGTGAGGCGGACCGCGCGGTCCCAGTCGGCCTCCAGGTTGGCGACCCACCGGCGCAGGGTGCGGGCGTAGTGCTCGCGGATCGACTCCACGTCCCTGACCTCGAAGCCGGCCCGCTCCAGCTGGGTGACGGTGGTGCCGATCGGGGCGAGTTCGCCGTCCGGGAAGACGTAGGCGTCGATGAACGGGTCGGTCTCGTACCCGGATTCGTCGTGCTGCGGGCGACGGGCGATCTGGTGGTTGAGCAGCCGCCCGCCGGGCTTCAGCAGGGCGTACAGACTGCGCGCGTACGCCAGGTAGCTTTCGGCGCCGACGTGTTCGGCCATGCCGATGGAGGAGATCGCGTCGAAGGGGCCGTCCACGACGTCCCGGTAGTCCTGGACCCTGATCTCCACCCGGTCGGTCAGACCCTCGTCCGCGACGCGCTTACGGGCGTACGCGGCCTGTTCCTGCGACAGCGTGACCCCGACGACGCTCACGCCGTGCTCACGGGCCGCGTGGACGGCCATCGAACCCCAGCCGCAGCCGACGTCGAGCAGCCGCTGACCCTCCTTCAGGCCGAGTTTGGCGCAGACGAGTTCGAGCTTGTCGCGCTGGGCGGACTCCAGGGTGCCGCCGTCCTCCCAGTACGCGCACGAGTAGACCATCGACGGTCCGAGAACGATCTCGTAGAAGTCGTTGCCGACGTCGTAGTGGTGGCTGATGGCCTCCTTGTCGCTGCGGCGCGTGTGCAGATGACGACGCCGGCGGACCTCCTCGCGCGGCGGGGCGGGCGGGATCGGCGGCCCGACGAGCCGCAGCAGCTCGCGCGCGGCTGCCCGCACTTCGGGGTCGCGCAGCGCCTGGGCGAGGCTGCGGGAGTCCTCCCCGCGCTCCCACACCAGTCCGGCCACGGCGTCGAGCGCGGTGTACAGGTCGCCCTCTATGCCCAGGTCTCCGGCGACCCAGGCGCGGGCGAGGCCCAGCTCGCCCGGTTTGAACAACATGTGGCGCAGGGCGCGGCGGTTGCGCACGACGAGCGTCGGCGCGTCCGGCGGACCCGCCTGTGACCCGTCCCAGGCTCGTAGCCGCACCGGGAGCGGGACTCCCAGCATCTGCTCGGCAAGACTCCTCAGCCGCGACGCGGCTTCGGCCATGGCGCACCTCCGGTGAAAGGAATCGGCTGCCCGCCGGATCGTCTCCGTCCGGCTGGCAGGGAAACGACCCGGCACGCCGACGTCATTCCCCTCCGCAGGCTCCTGCCGACACGATGGCCGAACCGTCACACTCCCGCGTTAGCGCCGGGGACCGTGTTCGGTCAAGTCACGAGATCCAGGGTCATGACCCGCTTGCCCAACAAAGGGCTAATGGGGGAAGAACATCCCGTTCGCCCCCTCTCCCCCACTTCTGGATGTGAACTCCCATGACCCGTCCCGCCAGGTTCCGACGCCTTGCCCTGCTTGCCGCTTCGACCACCGTGATCACCGGCGGCGTGCTGCTGCCCACCAGTGCCTTCGCCGCTCCGTCGACGCCCCCGGCAGCCGCCACGGCGGCCGTCGCCGACGCCGCCGCGCACTGGACGCAGACCACCGACGACCCGAGCGGCGTCACGGCCGAGCTGCCCGGGGACGCCCAGATGCAGAAGTACACCGTGAACGGCATCCAGGGCCGCGCCTACCAGGTGGCCACGGACTACGGCGCCATCGGCTTCGTGGTCTACGACGCGCCGGGCGGCGGCGGCCAGTGGGACCTGCGGGGCAGCCTCAAGAACGCGCTGGACAACTACAACAAGGGCTCCCGGTCCGCCGACGAACGGCTCACCGCTCACGACGTCCGGGACAGCACCACGGACGCCGGCCAGCCGGTGGTCGACGCGGCCCTCTCCGCCCGTGACGGCACGACCGGCCACACCCGTTTCGTCGATCTCGGCGACCACATGATCCAGATCCTGACCATCGGCACCAAGGGCACACAGAAGACCATGGACGCGGACTACCGGCAGTTCCTCAGCAGCCTCCAGCTGCCGAGCGGCACCACCACCCGGTCCCTGTGACCCGGCGCCCGCTACAGGCGGCTCAGCATGAGCGTGAGGGCGTGCACCGCCTCCTCGCGGTTGCGCCCCTGGCCGCCCGAGCGGGCGACGGTCGCCTGCATCAGGACCTGCCCTTTGCGGCCGGTGAGCTGTGTGTAGTACTCGTCCAGCTTCAGGCCCGTCTCGTCGACGACCTGATGGCCCTCCTCACCCGCCACCTCGTCGAAGCCCTTCAGGCCCGGAACGTCGATCGCGCGCACGTCCTCCCACTTCTGCTTGGACCCGGAGTCGTACTCCGTCCGGCAGCGCTGCGCGTCCGTGCGGAACCGGGCGATGTCCGCCGCGGCGGACGCGGTGTCCCGGTGGACGATGACCGTCGACGTGTTGACCACCCTCCGGTCCGGGCTCTGTGCGTTGCGCTCCAGCGCGGCCAGCATGTTCCCCGGTGTCTGCACCACGAGGTAGCAGCTGGCGTCGGCGACCGACTCCGTGACGTCGCCGGTCTCGTAGGGGGTGCTGCGCACATATCCGGACCCCCAGTCCGTGGGCTTCAGGGCCACGCGGCTCGCGAGGTCCCGGGCCTGCGCCGCGGTCTCGACACGTTCGTGTGCCGGCTCGCGGCCGCCGAGCAGGATCACGAGCCCCACCGCGATCGCCACCACGGCGGCGGCAGCGCCGATGAGCGCGGGCGGCCTGAGCCACCAGGGGCGCCGGGGAGGCGGCTGACCGGAGCCGGGGACCCCGAACAGGGGGCCGGGTGGCGGACCGAGCGGCGGTTGCGTGCTCACGTGGCTCCTGTACCACCCGGGCCGGGTATGCCGGGGCGGCGCGTGCAGAGATCACCCCACTGACGGCACGGTCGGCTCCCTGCGACGGTACGGCGCACACGACGAAGGGGCCGCCCGCACCACGGATGGCGGGCGGCCCCTTCGGGCTGTCGGACGACCGGAGGTCAGGAGGCCTTGGCCTTCTCCTCGGTCTTGGCGGCGACCGGCGCCGGCTTGGCAGCCTCGTAGAACTCCTCGCGCGGGTTCTCCATGGCGCCCAGGGAGACGACCTCGCGCTTGAGGAACATGGCGAGGGTCCAGTCGGCGAAGACGCGGATCTTGCGGTTCCAGGTCGGCATCGCCAGACCGTGGTAGCCACGGTGCATGTACCAGGCGAGGCGGCCCTTGAGCTTGATCTTCATCTTGCCCATGACGATCATCGCCACGCCCTTGTGCAGGCCGAGACCGGCCACCGCACCCTTGTTGCCGTGCTCGTACTCCTTCTGCGGGAAGCCCCGCATACCGGAGATCACGTTGTCGCCGAGGACGCGCGCCTGGCGCAGCGCGTGCTGGGCGTTCGGCGGGCACCAGGCGTTCTCGTTGCCCGCCTTGCGGCCGACGAGGTCGGGCACCTGGGCGTTGTCGCCCGCGGCCCAGATGTAGTCGGTGCCGGCGACCTGGAGCGTGGGCTCGCAGTCGACGTGGCCGCGGGGGCCGAGGGGCAGGCCGAAGCGGGCCAGAGCCGGGTTCGGCTTGACACCGGCGGTCCAGACGATGGTGTTGGAGTCGACCTCGAGGCCGTTCTTCAGCACCACGTGGCCGTCGACGCAGGAGTCCATGGAGGTGGAGAGGTAGATCTCCACGCCCCGGCTCTCCAGGTGCTCCTTGCCGTACTGGCCGAGCTTGGGGCCGACCTCGGGAAGGATCTTGTCGGCGGCGTCGACGAGGACGAAGCGCATGTCCTCGCGGGAGACGTTCGTGTAGTACTTGGCCGCGTCCCGGGCCATGTCCTCGACCTCGCCGATGGTCTCCGCACCCGCGAAGCCACCGCCGATGAAGACGAAGGTGAGCGCCTTGCGCCGGATCTCCTCGTCGGTCGTGGAGTCGGCCTTGTCCAGCTGCTCGAGGACGTGGTTGCGCAGGCCGATGGACTCCTCGATGCCCTTCATGCCGATGCCCTGCTCGGCGAGGCCGGGGATCGGGAAGGTGCGGGAGACCGCGCCCATCGCGATGACGAGGTAGTCGAAAGGCAGCTCGTACGCCTCGCCCACCAGCGGGGCGATCGTGGCGACCTTGCGGTCCTGGTCGATGGTGGTGACCCGGCCGGTGAGGACCTCCGCCTTCGGCAGCACGCGTCGCAGCGGGACGACGACATGCCGAGGGGAGATGCTGCCGGCGGCGGCTTCGGGGAGGAAGGGCTGGTAGGTCATGTACGACCGGGGGTCGACGACCGTGACGGTCGCCTCGCCGTAGCGCATCTTCTTGAGAATGCGCCGAGCTGCGTACAGGCCTACGTACCCACCGCCTACTACGAGGATCCTGGGACGCTCCGTGGTGCTCATGCCATCGAGTATCCACCCGGCCCGGGAGGGGTGCTCGTGCGCCCCTTCACAAGGTCCGACAGGCCCTGTGCTAAACTCCGCGACCCGCGTGACGCAGGTCATGGTGCCGAGGGTGAACACCTGGGCGGTCTGACCCGTTGTCAAGGCCGCGTGAGCTGCCTCTCTGGGTGACCGGGATGGTTGTGAGCACCTCGCAACACCCCTGGAGCACCCCCCTCCGGACCCTTGCTCCACCCACCGTCTGAACATGTTCAAACGGCCTGGAAGCCCCCGGAAGGGCCAACCGGCCCCTTTTCATGGTTCCGCGAGACGGAATTCCTTGTGAAGAACTTCACGAACTTTTCCGACCGGCCGTCACCGAGGGACCCTCGAGGGCCCCTCAGTCCCGCTCAGACGTTATCCGACCTGCTCAGCCGACAGCTACCGACCAGTAACAAAAGAGAGCTACGCCACCGACCACGCAATGCCGTCGAGGATGTCGTGCTCGCTGACGACGACCTCCTCGGCCCCGGTCCGCTCCATGATCGCGAGCAGCACGAGGGCGCCCGCGCCGATGACGTCGACCCGGCCCGGGTGCATGGACGCGATCGCGGCGCGCTCGGCATGCGTGGAGCGCAGCAGCCACTCGGTGATCTCGCGGACGCGGTCGCGGGAGACGCGGGAGTGGTGGATGCGCGCGGAGTCGTACTCGGGCAGGTCCTGGGCGATCGCGGACACGGTGGTGACCGAGCCGGCCAGGCCGACCAGGGTCCGCGCCTCGCGCAGCGGGACGCTCTCCTCGCCCAGGTCCAGGGCGGCCTCGATGTCGGCCCGCAGCGCGGCGATCTGCTCCGCGGTGGGCGGGTCGCTCACCTTGCCGTCCTGCACCAGATGCCGCTCGGTCATCCGCACGCAGCCCACGTCGACGGACCGCGCGGCCCGTACGTGGTCCTCGCCCACCACGAACTCGGTGGAGCCGCCGCCGATGTCGACGACCAGGTAGGGCTTGGCGAGGTCCTCGCGGCCCTTGAGCTCCTTCGTGGCACCGGTGAAGGAGAACTCGGCCTCCCGGTCGCCGCTGATGACCTCGGGCTCGACACCGAGGATGTCGACGACACCGCGCACGAAGTCGTCCCGGTTCTCCGCGTCCCGGGAGGCCGAGGTGGCGACGAACCGCACCTTGGCGGCGCCGAGTTCACGAATGACGTCCGCGTACTCGCGGCAGGCCGCGAAGGTCCGCTCCAGCGCCTCGGGCGCCAGCCGGCCGGTGCGGTCCACGTCCTGGCCGAGCCGCACGATCGTCATGCGCCGGTCCAGCTCCAGCAGCTCACCGGTCGCCGGGTTCACGTCGGCGACGAGCAGCCGGATCGAGTTCGTACCGCAGTCGACGGCCGCGACACGCGAGAAGCCCTCGGCGACCGGCGGCCTGCCGGCGTAGAAGCCGCTGCGGACCTCGGCGGGGTCGAGGACCGCGCCCTCCTCGCCCGGGTGCTCGTCCGCCGGGTCGGGCGCCACGAGCGGCTGCACGCACGGCCCCTTGCGCCACCACTCCGGCAGCATGGCGATCGCCTCGTCGCCGAGCGGGTTCACGCCCGGGCCGGCGGCCAGCGAGTGGCCCACCAGCACGTGCAGGCACTTCACCCGGTCCGGCATGCCGCCCGCGCTCGGGAAGCCCTCCAGGACCTCGATCTCGTCCCGGCGCCGGATGTAGTCCTCGTGCGCGGCCCGGTACGCGGCGGCCAGCTCGGGGTCGTTCTGCAGTCGCTCCGTCATCTCCTTCATGACGCCGTCCGCCTCCAGCGTGCCGATCGCCGAGGCGGCGCGCGGGCACGTCAGGTAGTACGTCGTCGGGAAGGGCGTGCCGTCCGGCAGCCGCGGGGCGGTCTCCACGACGTCCGGCTGCCCGCACGGGCACCGGTGCGCGATCGCCCTCAGCCCGCGCGGCGGACGCCCGAGCTGCTGCTTGAAGGCCTCGACGTCCGCGTCGGTCGGCTCGGTACGCGGAGTGGGCGGCGGAGGCGTTTCCATGACTGTGTTCAGCTGTCTTTCTGTCGGTTCACTGGTCGGAGGCGTCGGACTTGTCGACCCCGTCCCAGACGTTCGCGTACCAGGGCCGGTGGGCGGCCCCGAGGTCGGCGCGGGCCTGCTTGGCCGCACCCGGGTCGATCACGACGTACCCGGTCTCACCGGGCATCACATAGTGCAGCCGGCGCCGGATCTGCTGCTCGGCATAGGCGTCGTCCTGCCAGCGCGCCTTGAGGTCGCGCAGCTGTTCCACCCGTTTGCGGGCCTGTTCCTGCTGCCGCTGCTGGTCGGCGATCTCGGCGCGCTGGGAGACGTACTGCCGCATCGGATAGGCGAGCGCGACGATCAGCGAGCACAGCACGAGCGCGAGCAGCGCCGCGCGGCCGGTGAGGCGGGAGCGGCGAGCCTGCCGCTTGGTCTGGGAGCGGTAGACGCGGGCCGCCGTCTGCTCGCCGAGCAGCTTGAGCCTGGTCGCGGTGGAGAACCGGTCCCGGTCCTTCACGGCCATGTCCCCGCCTCCCCTTCACACGTGCGTACGTCCCCGCACACGGTACGGGACCGGGTACGGGGACGTACGTACGACTGGCTAAGGCTTAGCCCGAGATGGGTCAGCCCTTGAAACGGGGGAAGGCCGAGCGGCCCGCGTAGACCGCGGCGTCGTCGAGGATCTCCTCGATGCGCAGCAGCTGGTTGTACTTGGCGACGCGCTCGGAGCGGGCCGGGGCGCCGGTCTTGATCTGGCCGCAGTTGGTGGCGACGGCCAGGTCGGCGATGGTGACGTCCTCGGTCTCGCCGGAGCGGTGGGACATCATGCACTTGAAGCCGTTGCGCTGGGCCAGCTCGACGGCGTCCAGGGTCTCGGTCAGCGAACCGATCTGGTTCACCTTCACGAGCAGGGCGTTGGCGGTGCCCTCCTCGATGCCGCGGGCCAGGCGCTCCGGGTTGGTGACGAACAGGTCGTCGCCGACCAGCTGGACCTTGTCGCCGAGCTTGTCGGTGATGACCTTCCAGCCGGCCCAGTCGTCCTCGAACAGCGGGTCCTCGATGGAGACGAGCGGGTAGGCCGCCACGAGCTCCTCGTAGTACTCCGTCATCTCGGCGGCCGAGCGGGACTTGCCCTCGAACTCGTACTTGCCGTCCTTGTAGAACTCGGACGCGGCGACGTCGAGCGCGAGCGCGATCTGCTCACCGGGGATGTAGCCGGCCTGCTTGATGGCCTCGAGGATGAGGTCGAGGGCCTCGCGGTTGGAGCCGAGGTTCGGGGCGAAGCCGCCCTCGTCGCCGAGACCGGTGGACAGGCCCTTGCCCTTCAGGACCTTCTTGAGGGTGTGGTAGACCTCGGTGCCCCAGCGCAGGGCCTCGGAGAAGGACTCCGCGCCGATCGGGGCGATCATGAACTCCTGGATGTCCACGTTGGAGTCGGCGTGCGAGCCGCCGTTCAGGATGTTCATCATCGGCACCGGCAGCAGGTGCGCGTTCGGGCCGCCCAGGTAGCGGAAGAGCGGGAGGTCGCTGGCCTCGGAGGCGGCGTGGGCCACGGCGAGGGAGACGCCGAGGATGGCGTTGGCGCCGAGGGAGCCCTTGTTGTCGGTGGCGTCCAGGTCGAACATGGCCTGGTCGATCAGGCGCTGCTCGGTGGCGTCGTAGCCGACCAGCTCCGGGCCGATCTGCTCGATGACGGCGAGGACGGCCTTCTCGACACCCTTGCCCTGGTAGCGGTTCGGGTCACCGTCGCGCAGCTCGATGGCTTCGAAGGCACCGGTGGAGGCGCCGGACGGGACGGCGGCACGACCCGTGCTGCCGTCGTCGAGGCCGACCTCGACCTCGACCGTGGGGTTGCCTCGGGAGTCCAGGATTTCCCGGGCTACGACGACGTCGATGGACGGCACGAGCATCTCCTTCGTGGATGTGACGCTGGTTGTGCGGGGCTTGTGTGCCTTGCGCCTAGAGCCTAACCGTCCCGGGGGCTTCGGCCACCGACCGACCGTCCCGTGGACAGGTAGGAACAGGGAGACCGTACCTATTGTTCAGGCTCGGAACAAAGAGGCCTGTGGATGAGGCCCGGCCGAAGAGTGGGAAACGGGCGGGAAGACGGAGAGGAATCGGGGCGGGGAGCAGGCTGGGGACACAAACAACCCCGCCCCGGCGCGTACGGGGGAAAACGCGCCGGGGCGGGGAGCCCGTGGGGACGGGGGGATGCCCCTCACGAGGCCTTCAGATTGGGGGCAGGCCTTGTGAGAGCACTGTGGTTCCGGTGGGAGCCAGGTGTCACTTCAGGTGCAGCTGCTGGCCCGGGTAGATGAGGTTCGCGTCCTGGACGATGTCCTTGTTCAGCTCGAACAGCTTCTTCCAGCCGCCCTTGACCTTGTGCTTCTCGGCGATCGTGCTGAGGGTGTCGCCCTTGGCCACCTTGTACTCGCCGTCGCCCTTCTTGACCTTCTTGCCGGTCGGGGTGGTGACGGTCTGGCTCGCGGCCGGACGCTCGGCGGAGCGGGAGGCGGCCTGCGGCTCGGCGGCGCGGGTGGTGGTCGTGGTGGTCTTCGAGGAGCTGCCGCTCGACGGGGCCGCCGCGGTACCGCTGTACGGGGTGCTCGACAGGCCCGTGCCGCAGACCGGCCAGGCACCCTTGCCCTGGGAGGCGAGGACCTTCTCGGCGACGGTGATCTGCTGCTGCTTGGTGGCCAGGTCGGCGCGGGCGGCGTAGGCCGTGCCGCCGTAGGCGGCCCAGGTGGAGGCGGAGAACTGCACGCCGCCGTAGTAGCCGTTGCCGGTGTTGATCGACCAGTTGCCGCCGGACTCGCACTGGGCGACCGCGTCCCACTCGGAGGCGGTGGCGGCGGAGGCGTTGCCGGCCGCCATCAGCGGGGCGGCGACGACGGCGCCGGTGACACCGGCGAGCGCGATGGCACGGGTGGCCTTGAACGGACGACGGTGCTTGCCCTTGCCGGAAAACAGCATGGATCGATCCCCTCACCGACGCCTGCGAGGTGAGCTGTCGGATTCGGGCCGGTTGAGTTGCCCGGCCGCGACCCTCACGGGACGCGGCTTCACCCCAAGCCAGTGCCGGCATCAACTGCCGTTCCTGGCGCTTACCTTGGGTCCCCCGCTCCTGCCTACGGCGCATGACGCGACGACTGTTCCCGGGCGACCGCTGGCAGGACTCGGCGTTGCGGATGCCGGGGCTCGTGGTGACGAGCGGCCTTGACCGTAGACAGGCGATCGGCGGAATTTCAAAGACGATCAGGGCTTCTGAGACTCATCCCACACTTTCACCAAAACGGACATTAGTGAGCGAAGCGGGGCGTCAACTCCCGCTACTCGTCGCCCTTTTCGGTACCGACTTTCAGGGTCTGACCGGCACTGATGTGGTTCGGGTCGGCGCCGATGGCCTTCTTGTTCTCGGCGTAGAGCGCGTGCCATCCGCCGTCGAGGTCAAGGGAGTCGGCGATGGAGACGAGGGTGTCGCCCTCGTGGACGACGTAGGTGCCCGCCTCTCGGCCGGCGTGACGGCCCGACGGGGCGTCATTCTGTCCGTTTGCCGCACTTTCATCCGCACTGCCACCGCGGTGGCGCCCGCCACTGCCGAGGGCGCCGGTGTCGACCAGGCTCCAAGAGCTGCTGGTCTGCCACGAATTGTCCGAGTCCTCCGTTGCGGGATCCGTGGTGACGGACTCGCCATCCTGAGCCTGCCCCGACCCGGGCGATGCGGATTTGTCGGACTTGGGGGTGTCTGCACCCTTGCTGGAACCCTTGGAGTCGGCACCCTTGTCGGCACTCGGGGACGGCTTGCCCTTCGCATCCGAGGAGGAGTCGGACGAGGGTGACGAGGAGGGCGAATCCGGCAGTCCGGACGAGTCGGAATTCTCGTCGGAGTCGGAGTTGTCGTCCGAGCTGGACGAGTCCGAGGACTTGGAGGAGTCACCGGAGTGACCGGAGCCCGAGTCGGAGCCCGAGACGCCCGTGTCGACGTCCACGGAGCCGGACTTCGAGGTCATGCCGGAGAGCAGGGCGCAGGTGGCCCAGGGAGTGGTGCCCTGGTCGGCGAGAATCTTCTCGGCGACGGCGATCTGCTGCGAACGGCTGGCCTGGTCGGCGCTGAAGGCGTACGTCGTGCCGCCGTACTTGTCCCAGTCGTCCTGGGATATCTGCAGGCCGCCGTAGTAGCCGTTGCCGGTGTCGGCGCTCCAGGAGCCGCCGCTCTCGCACTCGGCCACCTTGTCCCACGTGGTGCCGTCGGCCGCGTTGGCGCTGGCCGCGCCGAGGAGCGGGATGGCGATGGCGGAGCCGGTCACGCCGGCCGCGACGAGGAGGGCCGGAGCCTGACGGGGGCGACGGTGACGACCGTTCCCGGAGAGCATGCGGAAGCCTTTCGTGCGACAGCGGGGCCGGCGTGGCCGATGGAACTCGGGGGCCACGCTGATGAGTGAACGTATAGGCAGACGATCACTTGTCACAAGTTAATGCCGCGCAGATCACGTGAAGATCACAGAAGAGAGTGCCTGTCATGTTCGACCGGGCGAACCTCTGCCCGCGTCCGGCCCGTTCGAGCCGCACTCAGGGAACGGGCGTGAACTCCACGGGGAGGGTGCGCAGGCCCCGCATGATGAGCCCGCCGCGCCAGCGCAGCTCGGCCGGGTCCGCCCCGAGCCGCAGGTCGGGCAGGCGGGTGAGGAGGGTGCCGAGCGCGTTCTGGCCCTCCAGACGGGCGAGCGGGGCGCCGAGGCAGTAGTGGATGCCGTGGCCGTACCCGAGGTGCTGGTTGTCCCGGCGGGACAGGTCCAGGACGTCCGGGTCGGCGAACCGCTCCGGATCCCGGTCGGCGGCGGCGAGTACGACGAGCACCGGGTCCCCGGCGGCGATGTCCTGCCCGCCGATGGTGAGCGGCCGGGTGGCGAACCGCCAGGTGGCCAGCTCCACCGGGCCGTCGTAGCGCAGGAGTTCCTCGACCCCGGTCTCCAGGAGGTCCCTCTCCCCGGCGGCCAGGGACCGCTGCAGGCGGTGGCGCTGCTCGGGGTGGGTGAGCAGGGCGTAGGTGCCGTTGCCGATCAGGTTCACGGTCGTCTCGAACCCGGCGAACAGCAGGATGAAGGCCATCGCGGCGGCCTCGTTCTCGGTGAGGTGCTCACCGTGGTCGGAGGCGCGGATGAGGCCGGAGATCAGGTCCTCGCCCGGGGTCGGCTCGGCGGGCAGCGCCTCGCGCTTGCGGTGGATGAGTTCGGCGAGATAGCCGCGCATCTTCTTGACGGACCGTGCGACCCCGCCCCGCGGCCCTCCCCCGTGCCGGATCATCATTCCCGCCCAGTCCCGGAAGTCGTCCTGGTCCTCGCGCGGGACGCCGAGCAGGTCGCAGATGGCGTAGATGGGGAGCGGGAAAGCGAACTCGTGGATGAGGTCGGCCGAGCCCCGCTCGGCGAACTGGTCGATGAGGTGGTCGGTCAGCTCCTGCACCCGGGGCGCGAACTCGGCGACCCTGCGGGGCGTGAACGCCTTGCTGACCAGCCGGCGCAGGCGGGTGTGGTCCGGCGGGTCGATGTTCAGCAGGTGCGTCATCAGCTCGGCCTTGCGCTCGCCGGGGATACCGGTCTTCCCCTTCGCGTGCGCGGGCTCGTCGTGATGCGCCGGGTTCTTGCTCAGCCGCTGGTCGGCGAGAGCCTGCTTGGCATCGGCGTACCGCGTGACCAGCCAGGCCTCGACCCCGCTGGGCAGCCGGGTCCGGTGCACGGGGGCGTGCTCGCGGAGCCAGGCGTAGGCGGGATAGGGATCGCTTGCGAACTCCCAGGTGAAGAGGTCGGGGGCCGTCGGGGGGTGGGGGTGGCTGGGCTGGCTGGTCACTCCTTGACGGTATCCGGCTTCCCGGACGTCTGGCCGAGCGCCTTCAGGGCAGCGCAGTGGCCCAGGGCCGCGGCTTTGCGGTACCAGGCTTTCGCCCGGTCGGCGTTGCCGTCCGCTTCGAGGAGGAGGGCCAGCCGGTAGGCACCGTGGGCGTCGCCCCGCTCATAGCCCTGTTCGTAGTGGCGCAGGGCCTCACTCTCGCGTCCCTGCTTCTCCAGTACGACGCCGAGGTTCGTGTGGTCCCACGGGTAAAGAGTCGTTTCCATGGCCTCCACGAAGGACGCCTCGGCCTCCGCCACCGTCTGGGCCTTGCCGGTGATCATGTGCAGCAGGGCGGCCGCCCGCTCGTCCCCCGTGTCGGCCGCGCGGCTCAGGAAGACCTGGGCCGCCTCTCCCTCACCCTGCAGCAGATGGTGCACACCCACGCTCCTGGCGGCCGGAGCGTGTCCATGGGACTCGGCGGTCACGTAGAGATCTCCCACCTCCTCGAGGTCTCCCCTGCCGAGCAGCAGATCACCGAGCTGGTGGGACGCCTCCGCATCATCGGCCTTCGCGGCCTTTCCCAACCACTGCTCGGCCAGTGTCAGGTAGGCCTGCCCGAGAAGCCTGGCCGTGGGGCCCTCCGAGCCCTCGGGGCAGTCCTGGGCAGCCGTCCGGAGATACGGAAGCGCCTGCTCCGCCTTCCCCTGGCCGAGAAGAATTTCTCCGACGCGTCCCGCCGGCTGTGTCCTCCCCGCGTCCACCGCCCTGCGGAACCACGCGAGCGTCATCGCCTCGTCCCCCGCGGCCTCACCCACCAGCCCCATCACGTGCATCGCCTCGGCATCGCCGCCCTCCGCGCGGGGCTCGACCACCTCGTACGCCCTGACCAGCACTCCCCGGCGCACGTCGGCGTCGTACCGGGTCCCGTCCAGCGCGCAGCGCCATACGGCGAGCGGGACCGGCGCCGAGGACGGGTCCCGCATCACGTCCGCGACCAGCGAGCCGTACGGCCGCCACGTCTCGTCGCTGTCCCCCACGTGTCTCGGCACTCCCCGCACCAGCATGCCGGTCACCGCCTGCCGCCGCTCGGCCGCCCAGGCCAGCCCGTCCTCGAACGACTCGGTCTCCGGCAGCCCGGCCACTTGGGCAGCTCCGTAGCAGACGCACGCGGCTTCCAGCAGTTGCCTGGGAATGTCTCCGGTGACACCGCAGCGCACGAGATCGATGGCGGCTCTCACCACCAGGTGCCCACGCGGATGGCGGCTGTTGGAAAGGGCGGCGCGGCGCCACAGCTCCCACAGTTCGGGGCCGACGGCGAGGTACTGGGTGACTCCGCTGTCGCCGCGCCACCGGAGGGCGTCGGCCAGCTGGGTGTCGCCGGGAGCCAGCCCTGCGAGCCGCCGGAGTTCGCCCTCGCTCCACCGGGAACTCAACGGCACCGTCCTGGCCTGGCTCAGCAGCCGGGACGCCGGTCCGGCGCCGAACCGGTGTCTGTCGTACTCCTCGTCGCTCATCGTGGCCACCACCGGTACCCGCAGACGGGCCAGCTCGGCGAGCAGGCCCAGGTCGAGCCCGTGGTCCCCCAGATGGCGCTCCAGCTCGTCGAGCCAGAGGACATGGGGGTCGTCGCGTCCGCGCAGCAGTCCGGGGAGGCCCCGGAGGTCCGCGCTCGGCGGGGGCACGTAGACCCGGGCGTGCAGCGGCAGGTGGTCGAACATGGCGGCCCAGGCGGTCCTCGTCCTGCCGGACGACGGGCCGCCGGTGACGACGAGGAGGCCGTCACGCTCGTGCCAGCCCTGCAGCATCTCGTCCACATCCCGCGGGACGTAGCCCGGGACACCGGTCTCGGTGCCGAACCGCCGGGTGCGCCGCACCCCGAGCCTCATCAGGTCGACTTCCTCCACGGTCGGCCAGTTGTCGGGGTCTGCGTACCCGGCACCCGGCTGCGTGCCGTAGTTGTTCTGGACGCCGACAACCGGCCCCTGGAAGGTGCCGCGCCGGAAGTCGACGTGGTCCGAGAGGCGAGGTGCGCGCTGCTCCGGGCCCGGAGCGGGGGCGCGTCCTTCGTCCGAAGCCGGAGCGAACTCCCCTATGAGGCCGCGTAGTTGCTCAGCCGCCGCACCCTTGTCCGGTGCATGGTCGAGCGTCATGCGTACCCGCGTGAACCAGACCTTCCGTTCCAGGTCCGTGAGACCGGCCGCGGGCCACGGGTCGACGCGGAGTTCGGTCTCGTAGCCGGGAGCGCCGTTGTCCTTGAACCAGGCCGCGAACGCCTTCCTCACCCGGGTCCACTCCACCGGGTCCCGCCTCGCCACGAGGACCTCGGCCCCAACGCTCGCCAGCTCCGACTCCAGCCTCACGCACGCCCCCACACCTCACGACCACGTTCAGGTCAACGGTACTGAGGCACAAGGGCTCTGACGCCCTGTGGGCAATCAGCCCTCCGTCTCCTTGATCGTGTCCCGGTACACCCGGGCCGCCGCCCGCAGCGCCGCCTCCGGGTCCACGCCCTCCGCCTCGGCCCGTACCGCCATGGCCAGCAGCTCATAGCCGATGCCTTCCCCCTTCGGCAGCGCGACGTCCAGGCCCGCCGTGCGGACGCGGGAGGCGAGTTTGGCGGTGAGGGCGAGGCCGGGCTGGCCGAGGGGGACCCCCTCGGTGACCGAGGTGCGCCGCTTCTCCTCGGCCTTGGTACGGAGCCAGTGCTCCTTGACGTCCTCGGGGGTCTCGGCCTTCTCGTCGCCGAAGACGTGCGGGTGGCGGTGGATCAGCTTGGCGACGATGCCGCCGGCCACGTCGTCGATCGAGAACGGCGTCTCCGGGTCCTCCTCGGCGATGCGGGAGTGGAAGACGACCTGGAGCAGGACGTCGCCCAGCTCCTCCCGCAGTTCGTCGCGGTCGCCGGCCTCGATCGCCTCGACCAGTTCGTACGCCTCCTCGATGCCGTACTTCGCCAGGCCCTGGTGGGTCTGCCGGGACGACCAGGGGCATTCGAGACGGATGCGGTCCATGACCTGGACGAGGTCGAGGAGACGGGCGCCGGGCAGGTCGTAGGAGGCGGGCAGCAGCTCCAGCTCCGGCATCCGCACCCGGCCGGAGCCGGCCAGGCGGGCCAGGCCGTCGGTGAGGGCGGGCTCTCCCTCACCGGTGGCCACGACCACCACCGTCCGCCCGCCGGCACAGGCGTCGACCAGCTCCTGAGCGGAGGGGGACTCCTGCGCCACCGATATCCCGGCCTCCCGCAGATACGGCAGCTGCGGGTGCGCACCGTCCGCGCACAGCACCGCGTCGGCGGCGCGCAGCGCCTGCCAGGCGGGCCAGGACAGCAGGCCGGGCGCGACACGGTGGCTGGTGGTGAGCAGGACGATGCGGCCGGGGGCGGCTTCGGGGCTGGTTGCGTTCACGATCCGAACCTAACCCACGGTGAAGAGGGACGGGATCGGTTGTCCACAGGGGCAGGGGTGCCGTGTGATCGTATGACCGGCGGTCGTCCACAGGCCGCCAGCCGTACCGTTACGGCACCCCGGAGACCGCCCGCTAGGCCGTCTGCTGCTGTCCGCCCGCCGTGACCTCCCGCACCCACGGCGTCTTGGCGTCCACCCGGCTGCTCTTCTGCACGTCCCAGGAGCCGTAGCGCGGGTTGAGGTCGACGTGGAGTTCCTCGGAGGCCTTGGACAGGGCCTTCCAGAAGGCGGGCTGAGCGGTGTCGGTGCCGAGCTTCGCGGCGAGCTTCTGCGCCTCCAGCTGGAGGCGGAGGTTGTCGTCGAGCCGCGCGGGCGCGATGCCGTACTTCTGCAGCCAGGCCGTCTCCAGCCCCTTGGTGCCGCCGGCCTGCTGCTCCAGGCCGCTGCGCATCTGCAGGACCTCCTTGCGGGTGACCGTGATCCCCCCGTCCTGCGCGGCGCGGTGCAGCACCCGGTCGAGGACCATGTTGTGCAGGGTGTCGCGGGTGAGGCTGCTGGTGGAGGAGAGGACCTGCTGGTACTGGGTCTCGTCCGGCACCGCGGCCCGCTGCGCCTTGCGTACCTCGTTGACCCGGTTCTCCAGCTGCGCGACGGTGATCCGCTGCCCTCCCACGACGGCGGCCGCGCCGGGGTGCGCATCGCTTCCGCAGGCGGCAAGAAGGGGGGCCGCGGCGGCGATCGCGGCGGAGAGGACGAGCGCGGTGCGACGGCGGCGGTGCAAGGAAACCTCCCGAGGAGATTGTGCGACGGTGCACAAAGTCTTGCGGTGATCGATGGTAGGCAGCGGCTCAGCTCTGGCCAAGCCATTCGACCAACGATTCACCACGACTTCAGGCACCGCCGCGCGCGCCGGCGGTCCCGCCGTCAGCCGGTGACGGCCACCGGCGCGTCCCATGCGTCACGGTCGACGGTGAGCGTGACGCCGCCGTGCGCCTCCTTGCTGTTGACCATGTACTGGTGGGCGCGGCTGTGACCGGTGAACTGGGTGGCGCCCCACGGCCAGTCCGCGGTGGTGGTGTTCTGCTTGTCCCACAGCGCGTACCAGAGGTTGCCGGGCAGGTCCGTCTTGTCGGTGGCGGTGGCGACGGCCTTGGCACTGGAGCTGGTGAAGCCGTAGTAGCCGGCGCGGTACGTCTTCGCGTGCAGTTCCTTGTCGAAGGCGCGGACGTACGTCAGCACGGCGTCGTTGCACGACGTGTTCGTGGTGTCGTACGCCTCCATGTCCAGGTAGATCGGGCTGCCGGCCTTGATGCCGAGCGCCGAGGCCTTGGCCACCGCGTCGTCCGCCTCGGACCTGCCGACGGACGCGGCGGTGGCGGCGCTGATCTTCACGGACCCGCCGGACCCGCAGGACGGCTGGGAGCCGACGTACAGGGGGATGAGCTTCCAGCCCATGGCGGTGACGTCCGTGACCCACTTGGACGTGAGGTTGGGCTGGTTGCAGCCGCGGTTCTTGCCGCCCACGTAGACGGCGGCGGCGCCGTAGAAGCCGGTGTGCCAGGCCTTCATCGTGGCTTCGGAGGGCGCCGTGCAGGTGTCGAAGGCACGGCCGGTGAACGTCTTCTGCGCGGGCCAGGCGGTGGCGGCCATGGAGGTCTGCGCGGCGATGCCGGCACCGGCGACGACGGCCGCTCCGGCCACTGCCCACGTGGTGTACCTGCGCTTCTTCGACTGCCGATGACCGGCCATGAAACCCCACCCCTGCTCGTACGTGCCTGGCGAAAAGCGAAGCGCAACCTATAAGGCGCCGCCCCTGCCTTCGGGAAACGCAATCCCCCGAAGATCACAAGAATCCCTCAGGGAACAGCAAAATCTAGCCGCGCACCTGCCCCAGCCACTGCAGGGTGCGGCGGATCTCGGCGGCCAGCGGGTGTCCCGGGCCCTGGAAGCGTTCGACATCCATCAGCAGCCGCGCGAGCGTGTCGTGGGCGGCCGGGCGGTCGCCGAGCGCGAGCAGCAGGTGGCCGATGCGGCGCCGCACGTCGTGGGCGAGCTGCGGGTCGCCGGATACGTACTGGTTCTCGTAGTACGGCAGCAGCGCGCGGTACTCGGCGAGCGCCGCCGCCGGTTCGCCGAGCTGCTCCAGACACTGGGCGGCCTCGTAGCGGAAGCGCAGGGACTGCGGGTCGGCCTGGCCGGCCTCGGCGGCGCGTTCGTCGCCGAGGCGGCGCAGTTCGGGCAGTGCGCGCCGGTACTGGCCGTCGTCCATGAGGGTGGCCGCGTACTGCTTGCGCAGGGTGCGCACGACCGGGGAGTGCTCGCCGTGCTGTTCGGCCGCGGCGGGCAGGATCGCGCCGAGTATGTCGACGGCCTGGGTGATCCGGCCCTCCCCGAGGAGCCGCTTGACCTCGTCGACGGCGGCGGCGACGTCGGGCTTCTCGGCCGTGTTCGGCACGGGCGTCACGGGGGCGGGCTGGGGCGCGGGCGTCCGCGCCCGGTCCGGCCACGGGGCGTGCGGGCGCAGGAATGGGCGCGTGGGGTCCAGAGGCGCCCCGGTGGGCGTCCCGCGCGCGGGCAGGAGCAGCGCCAGGTGCTCGTACACCTCTTGTGCGGAGGCCGGCCGGTGCTGCGGGTCCTTGGCGAGCAGGCGCAGCACCAGTGCCTCGAGCGCCTCGGGGACCTCGGGGCGGATACGGCGCACGGGCAGCGGGGGCTCGTACAGGTGCCGGTGCAGCACGCCGAGCGCCGTGGATCCGGCGAACGGCACGTCCCCGCTGAGCAGTTCGTGCATGAGCACACCGAGCGCGTACAGGTCGGTGTACGGGCCGACCGCGCCGCCCATCGCCTGCTCGGGCGCCATGTAGGCGGGTGAGCCGATCGGCGAGCCGGTGTGGGTGAGGCGGGTGGTGTCGGTGTCCATGACCGAGGCCACGCCCAGGTCGAGCACGGTGACCGTGCCGTCCTGCTTCACCATCACGTTCCGCGGCTTGAGGTCGCGGTGCACGATCGGCACGGCATGCACGGCGCTCAGCACGGCGCACAGTTGCGCGGCCACCGCGACCGCCCACTGCCACGGGTACGGGTCGTGCTCGGCGAGGTGGTCGGAGAGGTCGGCGCCGTCGACGTACTGCATGACGAGGAACAGCTCCTCGCCCTCGCTGCCCGCGTCGTGCACGGTGACCAGGCCCGGGTGGTCCACCTGTGCGGTGACCCGGCACTCGCGCACGAAGCGGCGGCGCAGCTCGTCCGCCTCTTGCCCGGCCACCTTGTCCGGGCGCAGCAGCTTCACCGCCACGCGCCGGTCGAGCCGCTGGTCGTACGCCGTCCAGACCTGGCCCATGCCGCCCTGTCCGATGAGCGTGGACAGCTCGTACCGACCGGCGACGACACGTCCTGTCGCCACGGTCACCGTCCGCCCTCGTGGCCGGCGTCCTGCCTGCCCTCGTCACGGCCGTCCTGGTGGCCGTCGTGCTTGCGCAGGTAGTCGCTCAGCTCGTCCAGCTCGGCCCGCACCTGCTCGATCCGGGCGGGCGCCGGACGCTGGGGCGGCGGGGTCGTCAACGGGGGCCGCGGGACGGGCGTGTGCGCCGCCGGGGGCATGGCGGGCGGGGACGGGGCGGGCGCCGGGGTCCGCGCCCCGATCGTCGCCGTGAACGGCGACGCGGGCTGCGGATAGCCGTACCCGGACAGCCCGCGGCTCGCCTCGTACGCCTTCTGCAGGTTCTGGAAGTGCCGGGAGTCCGCCACCAGGTAGTACACGAGCACGATGGGCAGGACGCCGAGGATCAGGGCCATCCCCAGGTAGCCGCCCGTGGTGTGGACCTCCTCGCCGGGCTCGCTGCCCAGCAGCACGATGGCGAGGAAGTCGGCCGCCAGCACCGCCACGAACAGGCCCCAGTCCAGCGACTTGCGCGTGACGACGGCCAGCCGCAGCAGTATCGCCCAGGTCAGGAAGCCGAGGCTGAAGATCCCGATCGCCACGAACAGCACACGCATGAAGACCAGCCACCCGATGTGGGGCGGCTGCTTCACCGGCCGTGCGTAGCCGTGGCCCTGCATGACTGCTCCTGATGCCTGACATGGGTGTACGTGCCCGCCCGATGCGCTCGGCCGGGCGGACAACACCACTCGTGCGATGGTCGCTTCGAGCATATGGCCCGGCGCGGACAACCGGCCCGGGTTGTACCGAACCGTTGTCCGGGCGCCGCCGTCAATCAGGCGCGACGATGCCGTCCGTGAGCCCGTCGTACATCCCGCGCACGAGCTGCTCCCCGAGCCGGCTCGCATGGCGCAGCGCCCGTTCGAACTCGTCGAGTGCGCGGAAACGCGCCCCGTAGCGCCGTTGTTCGTCGAGCGGGAGCCGGGGCAGCTGCAGGCGGCGCACGTCCAGGCGGGTGGCCGTGGACGCGTAGCTGCTGGCCTGGCGGTGGTTGGCCGTACCGCGCAGGAATCCGGCGAGGAACCAGGGGTCGAGCGCCGTGGGATCGGGGCGCAGCAGCACGAGACTGCGCCCCAGGGCGGCGCCCCCCGTCGCCTCGTCGATGACGCGCGCCACCGAACCACCCCCGAGCACCGGTACGACGACGTCGCCCGGTTCGGTCAGCACGGCCTCCTCTTCGCTCTCCGGAAGCGTCCCCGAGGGTGCCGTTCCGGCGAGCACGTCATGGTCGGTGAGAACGGGCACGCGCGCGCGACCGCCGTTTCCGCCGGTGCGCAGCACCAGCGCGCCCCCGCGCGCGAGTTCGCCGACGGTGGTGAGCGGCCGGCGTGCGGGCGGCACCGGGCCGGCGGGGGGCGGGGTCAGGTCGGCGGTCAGCCGCAGGGTCTCGCCGAGGCGCTCGCGCACCGCCGCGAGCTGCTCCACGCCGTCGGCCACGGCCGGGGGCGGCAGATGGCGGGCGGGGGCGAGGTCCACGTCGTCGTCGAGCAGCTCGATGACCGGCACGGAACGCGCCAGCCCCGGCCGCTCCTCCAGCCGCCCCGCGCGCTCGAAGGTCCGCCAGGCGTCCAGGACGGCGTCCCGTACCGCCTGCCAGTCCGGCCCGCCCCGCGCCTCGCCCGCGAACCGTCCGGTGTCGGCCAGCAGCACCTCGGGCGCCGCGGGCGTCCGGTCCGGGCGGCGCAGCACCCACACGTGCAGCGGGATGTTGTACGGCGGCGCCGCCCCGACCGGCAGCGCGAGCACGGCCCGCAGCGCGCCCCGGCGCAGCAGGTCGGCGCGGATCCGGCGCCCGGAACGGCGGGAGGCCGCGGCCGGCGGCATCAGCAGGACGGCGGTGCCGCCGTCGGCCAGCCGGGCCAGCGCGTGCTGCACCCAGGCCAGCTCGGACTCGGTGCGCGCGGGGAAGCCGTACTCCCAGCGTGGGTCGTAGGCGAGTTCGTCGTGGCCCCAGTTGCGCTCGTTGAACGGCGGATGGCACAGGACGGCGTCGGCGCGCAGCTGCGGGTGGGCGTCGCCGCGCAGGGTGTCGCCGACGGCGCCGCGCACGGTGGCCCGGGTGTTGAGGGCGAGCCGCAGCGCGGTCAGCGCGGCGAGGTCGGGCGCGCTGTCCTGGGCGTACAGCTCCTGGTCGGGGCGGGGGTCCACGGCGCGCAGCAGGGCGCCGGTGCCGCAGGCCGGGTCGAGGGCGGTGCGGGCGGGACCGGCGAGGTCCGCCATGAGCCGGGCGAGTTCGGCCGGGGTGAGCGTGTACTGGCGCGGGTTCGCGTCCAGATGCCGGCCCAGCAGGAACTCGAAGGTCTGCCGCGCCCCCGTCTCGGCGGCCAGCTCGGCGGCGCCGCGCAGGAGAGGGGCGGAGGGGAGGAGCTGGGGGCCGGTCGGGGTCTGGAAGGCGGGTGCGGTGTGAGTGGCCGGGGAGCCGGCCTCGCTGTGAGCCGCCGTATCGGTGTTCACAGGAAGCGGACCGTCAACAGCCGATGAGGAGCCCGCGGAACGGTCGGTGTGAACACCGCGGGCGGATGCGGCGCCGAAGCGCGGCGTGAGCACCCGGTCCAGCGCGCCGGGCAGCATCGCGGCCAGCCGCTCGTCGGAGCCGGCGCTCACGTCGAGCCAGACAGTGGGGCGCTCATGGATGAGCAGCAGGGCGCAACCCGCGTGCACCAGGGCGGTGACCGGCCCCTCGGGATGGCCGGCGAGCTGCTGCCAGACCCGTTCCCGCAGCGGGACCTCGGCGAGCTTGCCCTGGTTGCGCAGCCAGGCCTCCACCTCGGCCAGCGCGAAGGACGGGCTGGTCTCGGTGCCGCCGACCGGCTTGGGGAAGTCGGCGTGCCGGCGGCGCCAGTTGCTGACGGCGGCCCGGCCCACCCCGGCGAGCCGGGCGATACCGGCCGCGGTCACCTCTGTCGCGTTGTCCTGCACCGGCCCCACTCCCCCTCGTCCCGTGTGTGCGCCGAGCATACCGGCGTACACAAGATCCCTGCCTTCACGCACGTGTACACAACCAATGATGTGAATCGTGTTGACTCGGTTCACACGCTCTGGTCTTATTGACCCAGCGAACGAGCGGCCAGCCGGAGGGGGCGGTCGCCACGCCAGGGGAGGGGGTCCCGTCATGGGGATGAAGGGCAAGATCGCGCTGGGCGCCGTCGTAGGGGTCGTCGTCATCGGTGTCGTGTCCGCGAACGCCGGCAGCGACGGCAAGAACGCCGGTTCCCGGAGCAAGGACTCTTCGGCCTCCGCCGCGCACCAGCCCGGCGGCAAGAAGGACCCGGGGGGTGCCGAGGCCGCCGAGAGGAAGAAGGCGGCCCTCGACGGGACCGGCGACTACCAGGTCGGCTCCGACATCAAGCCCGGCACCTACCGCTCCTCCGGCAACACCGACGGCATGTGCTACTGGGAGCGCGCCAAGGACGCCTCCGGTGACACGGACTCGGTGCTGGCCAACGACAACGTCACCGGCACGAGTTACGTGACCGTCAAGGCCGGCGACAAGCTGTTCAAGTCGACCGACTGCAAGGACTGGCAGGCCGTGGGCCCGAAGGCGAAGGGCACGCCCGCCGCCTCGATGGACGGCGACGGCGGCATGTTCAAGGTCGGCACGGACATCGCGCCGGGCACCTACAAGTCCTCCGGGAACAAAGACGACTCCTGCTACTGGGAGCGCGCCAAGGACGCCTCGGGCGACACGGACTCGGTGCTGGCCAACGACAACGCCTCCGGCACGGCCGTCGTCACCATCAGGTCCACGGACGCCTACTTCAAGACGACCGGCTGCGGCGGCTGGAAGAAGACGGGCTGACCCGAGGGGTCGCCGCCTCCACCGCAGACACGGGGCAGACCCGTGGCCGGGTGCGCCCGGGCCGCCCCGCCGCATCCGCGGCACATCACCACGCACCACATCGCGTCACCCCCACGTTCCGCTTCACCTCACTTCTCTCAGCAAGGAACTGCCATGCGCCGTACCGCAATCGCCGCCCTCTGTCTCGCCGCCGCGGCCACCGCGGGACTCACCGGCTGTCTGCCGGGGCAGGACAAGGCGGACAGCAAGCCGAAGGGCCCGTTCACCGGGCTGAGCGGCGGCCAGATCGCCGACCGGGCGGTGAAGGCCACTACGGGGGCCTCGTCGCTGCGGATGAAGGGCGATGTCGCCGACGACGAGAGCACCGGCACCATCAGCCTCGACATGGCCCTGGACAAGCAGGGCGAGTGCGCCGGCACGATGAGCATGGGCGGCCAGGGCAAGGCCGACCTGATCAAGACCGGGGACACCGTCTACATGAAGTACGACGAGGCGTTCCTGCGCGCCCAGAGCAAGGGCGAGTCCAAGGAGGACACGGACGCGGCCGTGTCGATGCTGGCCGGGAAGTGGACCAAGATGTCGGCGAAGGGCAAGGACGCCAAGGACATCGCGGGCTTCTGCGACCTGAACTCGGTCCTCGGCGGCGCGGGTGACGTCAACTCGGACGCCACCCGCGGGAAGACCACCACCGTCGACGGCACCCCGGCGATCGTGCTGCACGAGAAGGACGGCAAGGACCGCTACACGCTGTACGTGGCGGCCCAGGGCAAGCCGTATCTGCTGCGGGTCGACAGTTCGGCCGGCGTCAAGGAGCCGGTGCACCTGTCCTTCACCGACTACGAGAAGCCGGTCCCGGCGAAGAAGCCCGCCGGGAAGGTCATCGACCTGGACGCGCTGGGCGGCTGAGGCCGGACGGCCGGTGCCGCTGGGCCCGGCGCAAGGTCACAGCGGATGCCGCATCCATACGTTGGGTTCGACGTAGACGGCGTACCCCCGCTCCGGTTCGCAGCGGACCGGGACCAGCGCGCCGGGCACCTCGACGTCCCCCGGGGTGTCGAAGGGCAGTCCGGTCCAGCGGCGCCACTCCTCCAGCGAGGCGCCCACGGTCATGGAGGCCGGGGCGATCGAGTCGATGGTGGCGCCGGCCCGGGCGTGGACACGCAGCCACGGGTCCTCGGGCAGGCCGTCGGGGCGGAGCCGGTGGGCGTACTCGGTGATCGGGGTGTGCGGTTCGCGGTGCTTGGCGCTCGGGCGGACGGGGGCGACGACCTCGCTGAAGCCGTGGCCGCGGGCGTTGTCCCGCATCGCCGAGAGCATGACGGCGGACAGGCCGTGGCCCTGGGCGTGCGGGGCGATGACGACGGAGATCGCGCTGACCGTGTCCGGGCGGGTGCCGCTGCGCCGGTCGGCGAAGGCCCACAGCAGGATCTCGTCCCAGCCCCGGGCCGGCAGGGTGCCCCGGCCCTCGGCGGCGAGGGAGAAGGGCACGCTGAAGGCGTGCGCCACGACGTCGCCCCGCTCGTCCTCGGCGAACAGCGCGTACTGCGGCAGTTCGGTGGGGATACGGCCGTAGTGGGCGCTGCCCACGGGGTCGTTGGTCACGAACTCGGGCCAGGTGTCGGCCATCCCGAGCACCGCCTGCAGCCGGTCGGGCCGCTCGGCGAGCGTGCTTACCTGTACGTCCATGCAGGTCACCGTATGCGGCACACACCCGCGGGGACAGCGAATTCAACCGGGTGCCGGGGGACGGTGGTTCAGCCGGAGCCGGGGGCGGGCCCCGCTCAGCGCGCCCGGAACCGCTCCGGGGCCTTCGTCGGGTTGCCGCCCGTGGGGAGATTCTGGTTCGGGCAGGCGGTGAGGACCTTCTTCATCGCGGCCTTCTCGGCGGCGGTGACCCACAGGCCGTACTTCTGCTTGACGGCCACCTGGGCCGCCACATAGGTGCAGCGGTAGGCCTGGTTGGGCGGCACCCAGGTGGCGGTGTCGCCGTCGCCCTTGCCCCGGTTGGTGCTCGCGTCGACCGCGAGCAGGTTGAGGGGGTCGTTGGCCAGGGCTATGCGCTTGCTGGGGTCCCAGTACTTGGCGCCCTTCTGCCAGGCGTCCGAGAGGGCGACGACATGGTCGATGTCGACCTGGCTGCGGCCGCGCCGGTAGGTGATGTCCTTGCCGGAGTAGGGGTCGGGCTCCAGGAGCCCGTAGGTGACCCTGCAGCTGCCGCCGGTGAACTTCACGTCCTTCAGGTCGCGCTTGAGTATGTCGTCGCGGGTGTCGCAGGAGTTGGAGTCGGTGTCGGCCCAGGCGGAGCCGAACCGGGCCCGGGAGTAACCGGTCTTCGGGGCGCGGCCCTTGACGGGCAGCGACTCGGCGGCCGTGAGGGCGGCGCCCCCGCCTCCCGTCCGCTCGGGCCCGGAGGCCCCCTTGTCCTGTTCTGCCTTGCAGCCGGCCACCGCGACCATCACGACCGCAGCGGTGACCGCCCCACCCCTCAGACGCCTCACGCGCGTCCCCCCTGGTTCGCCCCGGGTCCGCCCTCACATGCGGGGCGGATCGTTCCGCCCACCACCGTAACGGCCGTACGGCGTCTCTCCGACGGGGGCCGCCGAGGAGATTCCGTGCAGTGGGTGTTGTGCGGGGGCACGCGACGCCCGGAACGGAGCGCGGGGCTGCGGGGTCGCACGCCCTCTGAAGGCCTGCGACCCCGAAACCCTCCTCGTCGCCTACGAGCCCAGGACGGAGGCGAGGAACTCCCCGACCCAGCCCAGCAGTTCGCGGCCGACCAGTGGCTTGCCGCCCACCTTCGCGGTCTTCGGGCGGGGCACCAGCACCTGGTGCACGGCCGGCTTGATGACCGTGCCCGGGTACAGCCGCTTGACGCGCAGCTCCTGCGACTCGCGCAACTCCACCGGCGCGAAGCGGATGTTGGTGCCCTGCAGGACGATCTCCCCGACGCCGCACGCGCGCGCGAGCATCCTGAGCCCGGCCACCAGCAGCAGGTTCTCCACCGGCTCGGGCAGCTTGCCGTAGCGGTCGGTGAGTTCCTCGCGGACCGCCTTGATGTCCTCCTCGGTGTTGGCGGAGGCGATGGCACGGTAGGCCTGCAGACGCAGCCGCTCGCCGGGGGCGTACTCGTGCGGGACGTGTGCGTCGACGGGCAGCTCGATCTTGACCTCGAGCGGCGGCTCCTCCTCGATCTCGCCCGTCTCCAGCTGCCGCCGGTAGTCGGCGACGGCCTCGCCGACCATGCGCACGTACAGGTCGAAACCGACGCCCGCGATGTGCCCGGACTGCTCGCCGCCGAGGAGGTTTCCGGCGCCGCGGATCTCCAGGTCCTTCATGGCCACGTACATGCCCGCACCCATCTCGGTGTGCTGGGCGATCGTGGCGAGCCGCTCGTGCGCGGTCTCCGTGAGCGGCTTCTCCGGCGGGTACAGGAAGTAGGCGTAGCCCCGCTCCCTGCCTCGTCCCACGCGGCCGCGCAGCTGGTGCAGCTGGGAGAGGCCGAAGGTGTCGCCGCGCTCCACGATCAGCGTGTTGGCGTTGGAGATGTCGATGCCGGACTCGACGATCGTCGTGGAGACGAGCACGTCGAACTTCTTCTCCCAGAAGTCGACGACGACCTGCTCCAGGGCCGACTCGGACATCTGGCCGTGGGCGGTGGCGATGCGCGCCTCGGGGACGATGTCGCGCAGCCGGGCCGCCGCGCGGTCGATGGACTCGACCCGGTTGTGGATGTAGAAGACCTGGCCCTCGCGCAGCAGTTCGCGGCGGATGGCCGCACCGATCTGCTTCTCCTCGTACGGCCCGACGAAGGTGAGCACCGGGTGCCGCTCCTCCGGGGGTGTGGTGATCGTGGACATCTCGCGGATGCCGGTGACCGCCATCTCCAGGGTGCGCGGGATCGGGGTGGCCGACATGGTCAGCACGTCGACGTTGGCGCGGAGCTTCTTCAGCTGCTCCTTGTGCTCGACGCCGAAGCGCTGCTCCTCGTCCACGATGACCAGGCCGAGGTCCTTGAACCTGGTCTCGGAGGAGAACAGGCGGTGGGTGCCGATGACGACGTCCACCGCGCCGTCCTTGAGGCCCTCCAGGGTCGCCTTCGCCTCCGTGTCGGTCTGGAAGCGGGAGAGGGCCTTAACGCTCACCGGGAACTGCGAGTACCGCTCGGAGAACGTGCCGAAGTGCTGCTGGACCAGCAGGGTCGTGGGCACGAGGACGGCGACCTGCTTGCCGTCCTGTACGGCCTTGAAGGCGGCGCGGACCGCGATCTCGGTCTTGCCGTAGCCGACGTCGCCGCAGACCAGGCGGTCCATCGGGACCGACTTCTCCATGTCCTCCTTGACCTCGGCGATGGTGGTGAGCTGGTCGGGGGTCTCCGCGTACGGGAAGGCGTCCTCCAGCTCGCGCTGCCAGGGCGAGTCACCGGCGAAGGCGTGGCCCGGGGCGGCCATGCGGGCGCTGTAGAGCTTGATCAGGTCGGCGGCGATCTCCTTGACGGCCTTCTTGGCGCGCGCCTTGGTCTTCGTCCAGTCCGCGCCGCCGAGGCGGTGCAGGGTGGGGGCCTCGCCGCCGACGTACTTGGTGATCTGCTCCAGCTGGTCGGTGGGGATGTAGAGCCGGTCGCCGGGCTGGCCGCGCTTGGCGGGGGCGTACTCCACGACCAGGTACTCGCGGGTGGCGCCCTGGACGGTGCGCTGCACCATCTCGATGTAGCGGCCGACACCGTGCTGTTCGTGGACGATGTAGTCGCCCGGCTCCAGGGTGAGCGGGTCGATGGTCTTGCGGCGGCGGGCCGGCATGCGGGCGCCGTCCTTGCCGGCGGCCTTCTGGCCGGACAGGTCGGTCTCGGTGAGGACGGCCAGCCTGAGCGCCGGGTCGACGAAGCCGAAGTCGATCGAGCCGCAGGAGACGTGCACGACGGAGGGGTTCAGCTCGCCGAGGTCGGCGTCGAGGCGGGCCGCGATGCCCTCGCCGCCGAGCACCTCCACGGTGCGGGCGGCCGGGCCGTGGGCCTCGGTGACGAAGACCGTGCGCCAGCCGTCGGCGAGCCAGCCCTTGGTGTCGGCGAGGGCCTTGGCGGTGTCGCCGCGGTAGGTCTCGGGGGCGTGCATGCCCAGCTTGAGGGTGTCCTCGTCGAGCTCCTCGTCGGCGGCGAAGGGCGAGACGGACCACCACATCATGTCCAGTTCGCGGGCGCGGTCGCGGACGTCGGCGATGGACCACAGGGAGGCGGCGCCGACGTCGATCGGGGCCTCGCCGCCGCCTGCCGTGGCCGCCCAGGAGGCCTGCAGGAACTCCTGGCTCGTCGCCACCAGGTCCGCGGCACGCGTGCGGACCCGCTCCGGGTCGCACACGACGGCCATGGCGTCCTTGGGCAGGACGTCGAGCAGCAGCTCCATGTCGTCCACCAGCACCGGCGCCAGGGACTCCATGCCCTCCACCGCGATGCCCTCGGCGATCCTGCCGAGCAGTTCGCCCAGCTCCGGGTGCTCCTCGGCGAGGGCACGCGCGCGCGTACGGACGCTGTCCGTCAGCAGCAGCTCACGGCAGGGCGGGGCCCACAGGCCGTGCTCGGCGACTTCGAGGGAGCGCTGGTCGGCGACCTTGAAGTAGCGGATCTCCTCGACGTCGTCGCCCCAGAACTCGATGCGCAGGGGGTGTTCCTCAGTGGGCGGGAACACGTCGAGGATGCCGCCGCGCACGGCGAACTCGCCACGCTTCTCCACCAGCTCCACGCGCGCGTAGGCGGCGGCCGCGAGGGCTTCCACGATCTCGTTCAGATCCGCCGTCCGGCCCGTCCTCAGGGACACCGGCTCCAGGTCGCCGAGGCCCTTGACCTGCGGCTGGAGCACGGAGCGTACGGGCGCCACGACCACGGAGACCGGGCCGGTCTCGGGGTCGTCGGGGCGGGGGTGGGCGAGGCGGCGCAGGACCGCGAGGCGGCGGCCGACGGTGTCGCTGCGCGGGCTGAGGCGCTCGTGCGGGAGGGTCTCCCAGGAGGGGTACTCCACGACGCCCTCGGGCGGCAGCAGCGAGCGCAGGGCCGCCGCCAGGTCCTCGGCCTCGCGGCCCGTCGCCGTCACCGCGAGCACCGGGCGGGCGGCCTCGCGGGCGAGGGCGGCGATCGCGAAGGGGCGGGCGGCGGGCGGGCCGACGAGGTCGACGTGCATGCGGTTGCCGTCCGCGGCTGCCGTGATCGCTTGCGCGAGGGCGGGGTCCTTGACTACGGAGTCGAGCAGACCGTGCAGGCTCATGAGGGCATCCATCCCGGGGAGGGGGCAACGCAAACAGCCCGACACGTCTCACGGGCCGGGGTTGCCAGCCTACGACGCCGACGGCGCCGGTGCCGCGCCCGGACCGCTCCGCCCTCCCGACGGGTGCCCCTAGACACCCCTAGACGGTGTCACCGCCGGTGACGAAGGTGACGGTCACGCCGCGGCCCGGTTCGACCGCGACGAGCAGCGCCGAGCCGAAGGCCCGGGCGATCCGTTCCAGCAAAGGGAATGTCGGCATACATTTTCCATGCTCCAGCCGGGAAATTGCCGCCTGCGTCAGACCGGAAAGTTCCGCGAGCCGGGTTTGCGTCATTCCGGTTTTTCCGCGCCATTCACGCACGGCTCGCCCAAGAGTTTCCTCCAGTCTTTCGTCAGGAATTCTCCTGCGTTCGACGCACTCCAAAGCCACCCCCGTTGATGACGCATCTTCACTCCCGGATCGCTCGACACCGACGAGCCTCGGAACAGATGCACATCCGAAGGATAGCCGAAGCGCGGCCTCGGCCGACGCCCGCTTGAGCAAGATCTGAGCCTCTCCCCACCCCTGCCGACCGATGCCCGGACCATTCCGTCCACGACATATAGCGAGACTGGTATACAGCCGATCGACTGCCATATATGGCGAGGTCAGTAGACCCGGAGTAACAAATTCCGCATTCCTCGACGGACCGGCCGCCAGAAAGTCAATTGCCCCCATGGAGCGGACATGCCATCGTTGCCGCCACCTCAACCGGAAAGGGAAAGCAGCCTTGACCAAGTTGCGTGCCACACTGACCGGAATCGCCCTTTCGGGCGTTCTCCTCGCCTCTGGCGCGGCGCCCGCCCTGGCGGATTCCGCACCCACCGGAAACGTTTCCCACTCGGCGACCTCCGCTGTGACCAAGGCGCAGAAGCTCGCCAAGCTGAAGTCCCTCACCCTGGATTCAGACGCCTCGGCGCAGAAGTGGAGCGAGGCACTCACTCTGCACCTTCAGCACAAGCAGGCGATCGAGCAGTACAAGTTCAACTGGCACACCGATTACTGCACCTACTCTCCGGACACGCTGCCCGGCGGCTACACCTTCAAGTGGGGTTGCTACCGCCACGACTTCGGCTACCGCAACTACAAGGGCCTCGTGGGCAACTACTACTTCAAGAGGGACCACAAGCTGCGCATCGATAAGGCCCTCCTCAGGGACCTGAAGGCTGCGTGCAACTGGAAGCCCTGGGCCGACCCGTACCCGCCGGCGCAGCGGAAGCTGCTGAAGCAGTCCTGCCTGAGGACCGCGCAGAAGTACTACGACGCGGTTCGCGCCGCCGGCTGATCCACCGGGATCCGCGCCGCCAGCCGTGACCGGTGACGAGCACGCGGACGGCGGGGCGCGGAGTTGATCTCCGCGCCCCGCCGTTTTCCCCCCGTTCCCCCGTTGCGGGTGGCCTAGTCCGTCGCGATGGCGTTCAGTACGTTCATCCGCGCCGCCCGGAACGCCGGCACCAGGGCCGCGAGCAGGCCCACGAAGGCCGAGCCGATGAAGACCCCGGTGATCGTCGGCCAGGGGATCTCCAGGACCTTCATGCCCTCCAGGGCGAGGAGCTTCTGCGCGGTCGCGCCCCAGCCCATGCCCAGGCCAAGCCCCAGCAGCGCGCCGAACAGGGCGATGACCACCGACTCCAGCCTGATCATGCGGCGCATCTGGCGCCGGGAGAGGCCGAGGGCCCGCATGAGGCCGATCTCCCGGGTCCGCTCCACCACCGACAGCGCCAGGGTGTTGACCACGCCCAGGACCGCGACCACGATCGCGAGGGCGAGCAGGCCGTACACCATGTTGAGCAGCTGCCCCACCTGGTCGCGCAGGTCCTTCTTGTAGTCGGACCGGTCCATGACCGTCACCGACGGGTCCGCGGCCACCGCCTTCTTGAGCGCGGCGTAGACCTGGTGCTCGTCACCGCTGTGCCCGGCGAGCACCGCGATGTCCAGCGGCATCCGGTCCGCGGGCATGTACCTGCCGACCGTGGTGACGGCGGTGTACATCTTCCCCTTGTCGATCGCGGTGTCGTCCGAGGTCACGGCGGCCACCCGGAGCCGGGCCGTGCGCCCCCCGTCGAAGGCGACCTTCAGGGTGTCGCCGACCTTGACGCCGTTCTCGTGAGCGAAGTCCGACCCGACGGAGATCGCGTCGCGCCCGTAGACGGCGGACAGACTGCCCGAGAGGGTCGTGCGGCGCACGTCCTGCGGATAGGCGGGGTCGGTGGCGAACAGTTTCTGCTTGTGAGCGCTGCCGTTCGGCAGGGTCAGCTCGGCAGGCACCTCCTTGAGGCGGGAGACGTGGGCGAGGCCGGGAGTGCCCTGGATGGCCTTCACTGCGGCCGGCGTGAGGGGCTTGCTGCCGCCGCTCGCCTCGATGATGAAGTCGGCACCGACCGACTTGTCCAGCTCGTCGGTGGCCGAGGCCACCATCGAGGAGCCCACGACCGACAGGCAGGCCACCAGGGCCAGGCCGATCATCAGCGCCGCGCCGGTGGCGCCAGTGCGGCGCGGGTTGCGCAGCGCGTTGCGCTCGGCCATCCGGCCGACCGGACCGAAGATCCGCAGCATGACCGCGCCGAGGACGCGCACCAGGCCGCCGGCGAGCAGGGGGCCGATGGCGACGAAGCCGATCAGGGTCAGCACCACGCCCAGGCCCAGCCACGCCGAGCCGTCCTTGGCCTGGTCGGCGGTGGCGGCGACGTGCAGGCTCCAGCCGCCGGCCCCGGTCAGGACCAGACCGATCAGGGCCCGTACGACACCTGCCCTGGCGTCGGCCGGGGCGCCCGCCTCGCGCAGGGCGGCCATCGGGGAGATCTTGCCCGCGCGCCGGGCGGGCAGGTAGGCGGCCAGGACGGTGACGACGACACCGAGGAGCAGACCGAGGGCCGGAGTGGTCCAGGCGACGGTCAGATCGTCGGTGGACAGGTGCATGCCCATGGTGCCCATGAGCTTCATCAGGCCGACCGCGATGCCGACCCCCGCGCCGACACCGAGGGCGGACCCGATGAGGCCGAGCAGCAAGGCCTCGACGAGCACGGAACGGTTGACCTGCTTGCGGGAGGACCCGATGGCGCGCATCAGGCCGATCTCGCGGGTGCGCTGGGCGACCAGCATCGAGAAGGTGTTGACGATCAGGAAGATGCCGACCAGGAAGGCGATCCCGGCGAAGCCGAGCATCGCGTACTTCATGACGTCCAGGAAGGACTTGACGTCCTTCTGGTTGGCGTCGGCGACCTCCTTGGCGGTCTGCACCTGGTAGCCGTGGCCGAGTCCGGCCGCCACGTTCTTCTTCAGCTGGGCGTCGGTGACGCCCTTGGCGGCGGTGACGTTGACGTTGGTGTAGACACCGGTGCGGCCGACCAGGGTCTGCTGGGCGGTCTTCATGTCCAGGTAGAAGATCGCCGCGCCCGGGTTGGTGACGGTGAAGGTGGCGATGCCGGACACGCGCGCGTGGTGGGTGCCCACGACGGAGATGATGCCGATCTCGTCGCCCAGCTTCAGATGGTGCTTGTCAGCGGTGTCCGCGTCGACCATGACCTGGTCGGGCCCCTTGGGCGCCGCACCCGAGGTGATCTTCATGGTGCGGGCGTCGTTGCCGTTCCAGCTGCCGACGATGGTCGGGGCGCCGCTCTTGGGCGAGAGCTTGTCCAGGTCGTGGTCGACGACGGTCACCGAGGTCGAGAACACCGTGCCCTCGGCCTTCGTGACGCCCTGGGCCTTTCGGACCTCGCCGAGCACGGAGGCCGGCATGACCGGCGGCTTGCCGGTGCGGGAGGTGGTCTCGCCGGTGTCGGACGCGTCCTTGGCCGTGACCGTGACGTCCGAGGCCGTCGCCTCGAAGAGCTTGTCGAAGGTGGTGTTCATCGTGTCGGTGAACACCAGGGTGCCGCAGACGAAGGCGACCGACAGCAGCACGGCGACCGCCGACAGCGCCATGCGGCCCTTGTGCGCGAGGAAGTTGCGCATCGAGGTCTTCAGGACGGTCATGACGTGCGCCCCCGGGCGTCGAAGTCCTTCATGCGGTCCAGGACCTGATCGGCCGTCGGCTGGTACATCTCGTCCACGATCCTGCCGTCCGCGAGGTAGAGCACGCGGTCCGCGTAGGAGGCGGCGACCGGGTCGTGGGTGACCATCACGATGGTCTGGCCCAGCTCGTCCACCGAGCGGCGCAGGAAGCCCAGGACCTCCGCACCCGCGCGCGAGTCGAGGTTTCCGGTCGGCTCGTCACCGAAGATGATCTCCGGTCGGGCGGCGAGTGCACGGGCCACGGCGACGCGCTGCTGCTGGCCGCCGGAGAGCTGGGTGGGCCGGTGCTTGAGCCGTCCGGCGAGCCCGACGGTCTCCACGACCCGGTCCAGCCACTCCCGGTCCGGCTTGCGGCCCGCGATGTCCATGGGCAGCGTGATGTTCTCCAGCGCGTTGAGCGTGGGCAGCAGGTTGAACGCCTGGAAGATGAACCCGATCCGGTCCCGGCGCAGCTGGGTGAGCTTCTTGTCCTTCAGGCCGGTTATCTCGGTCTCGTCCAGGTAGATCTGCCCGCCGGTCACGGTGTCGAGGCCGGCGAGGCAGTGCATCAGGGTGGACTTGCCGGAACCCGAGGGGCCCATGATCGCGGTGAACTGGCCCCGGGCGATGTCCACGTCCACATGGTCCAGGGCGACGACACGGGTCTCGCCGGACCCGTACGCCTTGACGACCTGACGCGCTCGCGCGGCAACGGCCGTACGCCCGCCAGTTCCCCCGTGCCTGGTAGTGGTAACAGCCGATGTCACGGTATGTCTCCTAAATCGGTTGGCAGATGTGCCGTCGCGCCCTGGTGTGCCGGTGCGTCGTCCTGGGTACGGCGTCGAGTCTCGCCTGCGAGGGGTGCGCCCCGCGCTGGTGCGAAGCCCCCTCTTGTGCGGGGGAAAACCCCACCCCCGCCGGTTCGGTCAGCCGCCCCCCGACGGCGTAAAGCCAGATTAAGGACGGCACCCGGCCCGTCTCCTCCTCCGGCGGTACGAACCCTCCCCAGGTCGTAGTACGGAGATACCCCTAGGGGTGGTCCACCGCCGGGTGGAGTCCCTCTCAGGGTCGGCTCCACCCTCCGGCCCAGAAAGCCTCCACCCTCCCGTCGCGTCAGGGTCAAGTCACGCGGGCCGTGGGAAGCTGTCGTACCGGAGATAGGTGCAGGGGGCACGGGAGGGGAATCCGGTGGGGAGTACGACACCCGCGATACGCGACGGCGCCGCGACGGAGCAGCGCACCGGCAGGAGAGGCACGGTCGTCGCCGCGCTGATGCTGTCGATGGCGCTGGCCGCGCTGGACGCCACGATCGTCTCCACCGCCGTGCCGCAGATCGTCGGCGACCTCGGCGGGTTCTCCGTCTTCTCCTGGCTGTTCTCCGGCTATCTGCTCGCCGTCACCGTCACCCTGCCCGTCTACGGCAAGCTGTCCGACACCTTCGGCCGCAAGCCGGTCCTGGTCGCGGGCGCCGCCGTGTTCCTGCTGGGCTCGCTGCTGTGCGCCGGTGCGTGGAACATGGGGGCGCTGATCGCGTTCCGGATCGTGCAGGGGCTGGGCGGCGGCGCGTTGCAGGGGACGGTGCAGACGCTGGCCGCCGACCTGTACCCGCTGGCGGAGCGTCCGAAGATACAGGCCAGGCTGTCCACGGTGTGGGCGGTGTCGGCGGTGGCCGGGCCGGGGCTGGGCGGGGTGCTGGCCGCGTACGCCGACTGGCGCTGGATCTTCCTGGTCAACCTGCCGATCGGGGCGGCCGCGCTGTGGCTGATCGTCCGTCATCTGCACGAGCCCGAGCGGGAGAAGGCGGCACGCGCGCGCGTGGACTGGGCGGGCGCGCTCGCGGTGTTCGCGTGCGGCGGGGTGCTGCTGACCGCGCTGGTGCAGGGCGGGGTGGCCTGGGCGTGGCTGTCGGCGCCCTCGCTCGCGCTGTTCGGTGCGGGGTTCGCACTGGTGGGCGTGGTGGTGTGGGTGGAGCGGCGGGCGGCGGAGCCGATCATCCCGGGGTGGGTGTGGCGGCGCCGGACGATCGCGGCCGTCAATCTGGCGTTCGGCGCGCTGGGGCTGCTGATGGTGGCGCCGTCGGTGTTCCTGCCCACGTACGCCCAGTCGGTGCTCGGGCTCGGACCGGCGGCCGCAGGTCTCGTGCTGTGTGTGTGGACGCTGACCTGGTCCGGGTCGGCGGCGCTCAGTCAGCACGTGTACCGGCGCATCGGCTTCCGTGACACCGCGCTGATCGGCATCGGCATGGGCACGCTGGTCCTGCTCGCGTTCCCGTTCCTGCCGTATCCCGGGTCCTGGTGGCAGCCAATGCTGCTGATGCTGGCGCTGGGCGCCGTACTGGGGCTGTTCCAGCTGCCGCTGATCATCGGGGTGCAGTCGACGGTGGGCTGGTCGGAGCGGGGGACGACGACCGCGTCGGTGCTGTTCTGCCGGCAGACCGGGCAGACCCTGGGCGCCTCCCTGTTCGGCGCGGTCGCCAACGGGGTGCTGGCGGCCAGGCTGGGCGGGGCGGGCGACCTGGAGTCCGTCACGCGCGCGTGGGACGGCGGTACGGCTCCGGAGGCGACGCGGCGGGCGATCGCCGCGGCGGTGCACGCGGTGTACTTCGGCGCGGCCGGGGCCGCTGCGCTGGCCTTCCTGGTGCTGCTGGTGGTGGCGCCGCGGAAGTTCCCGGTGCGGCAGGAGTAACCGCACGGGAAGCGGCGCGGCCCTCCCCGACCCGCTCGGTTAACGCGGGTGACACCCGAGGTCGGACGCGTTTCCGTGCAGTAAGCGCATACCGACCGTCCAGTTTGGCGAAAACCCCGCGCGCCTCGGGACCGGCGAGTAACGTGCGTGACTCCGTTTCCCCCCACCCCCCACCTCCCTGCGGTCCGCCGCCACGGACCCGAGCCACGCAAGGAGCCCCGGGATGTCCTACGACCCGCCGCACCCTCCGTCGTACCTCACCTACCCCTGGCAGCCCCCGCCCCCCGAACCGCCCCGCCCACGCCGCACTCCGCCCCGCGAACCCCTCGGCCACCACAGCGACCTGCGCATCCTGCGCGGTGCCTACCGCTGGCAGCGCCGCACCGCCGCCCTCACCGCGCTCGGCTACTTCACCCTGTTCCTCGTCCTGTCCGCGTTCGCACCGGACGTCATGACGAAAACGGCCGTCGACGGCATCCCGGCGGGCCTGCTGCTCGCCCTCCTCCAACTCCCGGTCACCTGGCTGGCGATCGCGCTGTACGAGCACACCGCACGCCGCCATGTCGACCCGCTCGCGGACCGCATCCGCAAGGAGGCCGAACTGGACGCACGGCGAGGAGCGGCCCGATGACCGCCGGCGCCGCCCCGGACCTCTCCGGCTTCACCGGTTTCAGCAGCTCCGCGCAGACCATGTCGCTGGTCGCCTTCTCCGCCGTCGCCACCCTCACGCTGCTGCTGTGCGTGATGGCCGGTCCGGACCGCGACGACCTCGACGAGTTCTACACCGGCTACGGCTCCCTGTCCCCGCTGCGCAACGGCCTGGCCATAGCGGGCGACTACATCTCCGCCGCGACCGTCCTGGGCACCAGCGGGGTGATCGCCCTGTGCGGCTACGACGGTGTCGTGCTCGCCCTCAGCACGGCGCTGTCGCTGATGCTGCTGATGTTCCTGCTGGCCGAACCGCTGCGCAACGCGGGCCGGTTCACCATGGGTGACGCGCTGGCCCGCCGGATGCCGGGCCGCAGCGTGCGGATCACCATCTGTGCGGTCACGATCGCCTCGCTGCTGCCGCTGATGCTGGTCCAGCTCGCGGGCACCGGACAGCTGATGGCGTTCATCCTCGGCTTCTCGAACGAGTCGCTGAAGACCGGCTGCGTCGTCGGCCTCGGCGGGCTGATGATCAGTTACGCGGCGATCGGCGGCATGAAGGGCACCGCCCTCATCCAGATCCTGAAGATCGTGATGCTGGTCGGATCGGGCGCCGTGATCGCCGTACTGATCCTGCGCCGCTTCGACTGGGACCCGGGCGCCCTGTTCGGCGCCGCGGCCCGGCAGAGCGGGGCCGGACCGGCCTTCCTGCACTCCGGGCTCGAGTTCGCCGGACACCCGCGCGCCCGCCTGGACATGATCACCTCCGAGCTGACCATCGTGCTCGGCGGCGCCTGCCTGCCGCACATCACCATGCGCATGTACACCGCCTCCAGCGCCCGCCAGGTGCGCCGCTCGCTGTCCTGGGCGGTGTCGATCGTGGCGCTGTTCGTCCTGGTCATCACGGTGATCGGGTTCGGCGCCACGGCGCTCGTCGGCCGCGGCGCGATCGCGGCGGCCGACCCGCAGGGCAACACGGCCTACCTGCTGGGCTCGCGGGCGGCGTTCGGTGCCGGCGTGTCGACCGCGGAGACCTTTCTGTTCACCATGGTCACCACGGCGATCTTCCTGACCCTGCTCGCCTCAGTGGCCGGGATGATCCTCGCCTGTGCCAACTCCCTCGCCCACGACGTGTTCGCCGCCCGGGTCCAGGAGATGCCGGCCCGCAGGGAGATGACCCTGGCCCGGCTGTCCGCGCTCGCCATAGGCGTCCCGACGATCCTGCTGGCCACCAGGGTGCAGAAGTACAGCCTGCAGCCCCTGGTCACCCTCTCCTTCTGTCTGGGTGCCTCCGCCCTGGCACCTGCCCTGGTGTACGGCCTCTTCTGGCGCCGCTACACCCGCAGCGGGCTGATGGGCACGCTCCTGGGGGGGTCGCTGACCGTGCTGCTGCTCATGCCGGGCACCAACCTCGTCTCCGGCTCGCCCGTGTCGGCGTTCCCGCACGCCGACTTCAACTGGTTCCCTTTCACCACGACGGGCATCGTCTCCATCCCGGCCGGCTTCTTCTTCGGCTGGCTGGGCACGGTCGTCTCGGGCCGCCGGAAGGCGGAGGAACAGCGGCGCCAGTACGAGGCCGTGGAGGGTTGGATCCTCGCCGGGGCGGTACGCAGAGGCGGTTGACGACGTCCGCGCGGGGGGGGCTACTCCAGGGTCGCCCTGCCCGTCAGCGAGATGAGGCTGCTGCGCACGTAGTCCATGTGCGCCTGGACGTCGTCCCAGGTCTCGCTGTGCTCGCGCAGCACCCGCTCGGTGTCCAGGGCGATGCGCTCCTCGCGCGCGTGCGCCTCGGCGACGATGTCCGCGGCCCGCACGCGCGCCTCCTCCTGGCAGCGGCGCCCGAACTCCTCCGCCTCGCCGAGGGCGTGCTCCGCCTCGGCGAGGGCGGACTCGGCGCGGGTGAGCCGCTCGGCCTCCTCGGCCTCCAGCGCGGCCGCCCGCTCGGCGTCCTCGCGTTGCGTGGCCTCCCACCGCTCGGCCAGCTCCCGGGACTGCTCGCCGAGCATGCAGGCGGTGCGCTGCCGTACCTCCCGCAGCGCGGCGAGCGCCTCCCCGCGCGCTTCCTTCACTTCGAGCCGGGCACCGACGCGCAGGTCGTCGGCCTCCGCGCGCGCCGCGAGGAGGCGCTGGCGGGCACGTTCGTCCGCGTCCGCGCGGAGCGCGTCCGCCGCTTCCTGCGCCTCCTGGCACAGGCCGAGGGCTTCCGCTTCGGCCTGCGCGACCTGTTCGCCCGCCGCGCGCCGCGCACGGTCACGGACGTCCGCCTCCTCCTGCAACGCGAGTTGGTGGAGGTGCTGAGCCTGCTCTCCGAGGGTCTCGTAGGTCTGGGGAGCGAGCCGCGCGACCGCCTCACGCAGCCGCGCGGCCTGCGCACCCATGTCCTTGGCGAGCACGGTCAGCCGCGCGGCGCGCTCCCACGCGGCGTCCCGGTCCAGCGACAACACCTCCATGAACGCGTCGACCTGGCCGGGGCGGTAGGCGCGCCCCCGCACGGTCGGGAAGCCGTGCGGCGTCATCGATGCGCTGCTCACCCTGGGAACCCCTCTCCACCGGACATACACGACAGGACGATGTGGCGCACATCTTGATGGATCGGATGTAAGTGGGCATAACGCGACACTCCGCAGACATGTCACGGTCGGAATCTCGCGGCATGCCGTACTTCTCGATGTCTGCGGCCGTCCGGGGCACGGGGCGGGGTGTCTAGAGCACGTCCTCCTCCAGGGGGACGATCATGCTGCGGACGGGCGCCAGCCGCTGGAGGTGCGCCGCGTCGGCGGCGGTCGCACTTCCCTCGGCAGAAGCGAACGCGGCGCGCAGATCGTCGAGCGAGTCCCACTCCAGCGCCGCGACCAGGTAGTAGGGTTCACCGCCGCGAACGGGGGCGAGGTCGCGTCCGACCGTGTAGCGGCGCAGCCCGGGCAGGTCGCGGGCGAGCGGGATGTGGACCTCCCGGTAGTGCCGCTCGAACGCCTCCGGGTCGGCCGGCCTGTCGTAGAGGGCGAGGAAGCGGACGGTCATCGCTTCACCCTCCGGTGCCGCGTGAGGACGGCGGTCCCGGCCTGTTCGGCCGACAGACACTCGAGGTCGGCGGGCGGACTCCCCGCGGGGAACAGCCGCCGCCCCTCGCCCAGGACGACCGGGAAGGTCATCAGCCGGTACTCGTCGACCAGGTCGGCGGCCCTCAGCGCCTGGACGACCGCCAGGCTCCCGCTGACGACCACGTCCCGCCGCTCGGCCCGTACGGCCTCCAGCAGATCGCCCTCCAGAAGGCGCGAGCCGGACCACGCGGACACGTCGGGCGCCGTGCGGGAGGCGACCAGCTTCGGCGCGGCGTTCATCCGCGCGGCGAACGGATCGTCCCGCCCGGGCCACAGCCCCGCGAAAAGCTCCCAGGTGGTACGGCCCAGCAGCAGGACCCCCTCGTCCAGGAGGCGGCCGAGGCGGAACCTGTCCCCGGCGACCGCCTCGGGGCCGTCCCGGAAGATCCAGCCGCCGTAGGCGGTGCCCGCGGACCCGTCCGGGTCGGACACGATCCCGTCCAGGGTGATGAACTCGATGACGATCACGCTCACGGCGCTTGTCCCTTCGCTCGGATGCTTCACCGGTACGTACCGGCGCCGTCCACGGGACTCATCGCTCCGAAGGGAACTGCTCCGAAAAAGCCGGAGAAGGCCGAAGAAAGCTACGGAGCGGGCGGCGCGAACGCGGCCAGCACGCGCGGGTCGGCGAACACCACGTTGCGCGCGACCCGGCCGCCGGTGACCGTCAGCACCTGCACGGTGTGCAGGACATGGCCGCCCTCGGGCGCCGGCGCGTACGCCGCGAACGCCGGCTGCCCGTTGGCCGCCACCGGGCGCACACGCCAGCCCGTGCCGCGCAGCACGAACACCCGCTCCATGAACCGGCCGTACTCCCGGCCGCCCCGGTACCACAGCGGCACCGGCGGCATCTCCAGGACCGCGTCCTCGGTGAGCAGCCGGACGAGCGCGGGTACATCGGCGGCCTCGAAGGCGCGCACATACCGCTGCACCACCGCCCGCACCTCGGGATCGTCCGGCTCGGTGACCTCACCCGCCCCACCGGCGCCCGCGACCGCGGCGCGCGCCCGCTGCAGTGCGCTGTTCACGGCGGCAACGGACGTCTCCAGCTGGCCCGCGACCTCGGCGGCGGAGAACTCCAGCACCTCGCGCAGCACCAGGACGGCCCGCTGCCGGGGCGGCAGCAGCTGCAGCGCGGCCACCAGCGCGAGCCTGAGATCCGCGCGCGCCTCCACGTCGAACCGGGCCTCGGGGAACGGCTCCAGCCAGGGGATGTCGAGCGCCGGCGTGAGCGGTGCGCCCGGATCCTCGCCCGGCGCCCCGAGCCCCGACGGCAGCGGGCGGCGGGCGCGGCCCTCGAGGGCGGTCAGGCAGGCGTTGGTCGCGATCCGGTACAGCCAGGTCCGCACCGAGGCGCGCGCGGGGTCGTACCGGTCCCGGGCCTTCCAGGCCCGCAGCATCGTCTCCTGCGTGACGTCCTCGGCCTCGTGGAACGAGCCCAGCATGCGGTAGCAGTACGCCACCAGCTCACCCCGGAACGGCTCCAAGTCCACCCGCCCATCATGCCCTTCACGCGCGCGTGAAGGGCATGATGCGTCGGACTCCTCGGACAGGCCCTACAGCAGCCCGTCCCACATCTGCTCGAGCAGCACCGACCACCAGCTCTCCGGCGAACCCAGCGCCGCCGGGTCCAGGGAGGCCAGCTGGGCCTGGAAGTCGACGGTCCAGCGGCCCGCCTGCTCCTGGTTCAGCCCGAACCTGAGCCGCCACATCCGGCCCAGCAGCGCCAGGCAGCGCGCAAACTCCGGCAGTCCGGTGTTCACGAACTGCGGCGGCACCGGCGCACCGCCCGGGCCCGCCTCCACGGGCACCGCGACGATGTTCGCCGTCCCGTACTGCACACAGATCGCCCGGCCGAAGTCCGTGCCCATCACCAGGTACGAGCCCGCGTCCGAGGCCGGCTGCACCCCACGCTCGGCCGCCAGCTCCGCCAGCGTCGGCACCGGACGGCCCGGCTGGGCCTGCGCCCAGAAGAACGGGGCCATGTCCGTCGGCAGTCCGGCCACCACCAGCGTGTGCGCCACGACCGGCGGCACACCCTGGCGCGAGACCGCCTGCTGCTCGAACCGGAAGACCCCCGGTCCGAACGCCGCCGCCAGCTCCTGTGCGATGCCCTCCGGCGGGACGGGCGGCACGGCCTGCACCGGCGCCAGCGGCGCCCGCACCGGCGCTGGCCGCGCGGGACCGTCCGCCACCTGGTGCAGCTCGCCCTGGTGCGCCAGCAACTGCTGCATGCCCTGCTGCCGGCTCGCGTGATCCGTGCCGTACGGCGCGATGCTCGTGATCCGCGCCTGCGGCCACTGCTCCCGGATCATCCTCGCGCAGTACGCACCCGGCAGCTCGCACGACTCCAGCTCCGTGTGCAGCTCCAGCACCTGGTCCGGCGGCACGTTCATGGCCCGCAGCTCGTGGAAGATCTGCCACTCCGGGTGCGGCGTACCCGGCGCCGAACGCCGGATCAGCTGCTGCTCCGAACCGTCCTGCGCGCGGTACCGCAGCACGGCCTGATAGCCCGGGCCCACCGTCGGCTGCCCCTGCTGCGGGTAGCCGTACGCCGGAGGCTGCCCCGGCACGGGCCCGCCCGGCGGCGGCATCGCACCCGGCGGCACGGCACCCGGCGGCATCGGCTGCGGGGCACCCTGGACGCCGGGCGGCATGCCGGGAGCGCCCGGCGCGCCGAGTGCGCCGGGGGCGGGCGGCGGCGGGGGCACGCCCGGACCGCCCACGGGAGGCGCGGCCAGCACGGTCTCCGCATGGTGCACAGCACCACGCCCGCCTCCGGAAACGCCGGGGGCGCCGGGCATGCCCGGGGCACCCGGGGGCTGGGGTGCGCCGGGGGCGCCGTGGGACTGCGGTGCGCCGGGGGCCGGAGGCATACCAGGGGCGCCCGGTGCCGCGGGAGCGCCGGGCGGGTACGGCATGCCCGGGACGCCCGGAGGCTGCGGCGCGCCCCCTCCCATCTGATTCGGGTCGGCCAGCATCGTGGCCGCGTGGTGCACGTTGCCCGGAGGCGTGCCACCGGGAACGCCCGGCGCACCGGGCGGGTTGGGGGCACGCGGCACGTTCGGGACGGCGCCCGGCGCCTGCGGCGCATCCACGCCCCCCGGCGCACTGGGAACGCCCGGAGCACCCGGCGCCTCAGGCCCCTGGGGCCCGAGCGACGACATCAGCTGCGTCGGCACGTACCCGCCCGCAGGCGCACCCGGAGCACCCGGCGCGGGCGGCGGAGGCGTGCTCCCCGGGCGTGCTCCCGGCGTACCCGGAGCACCGGGAACACCCGGCGGCGGAGGCGGCGCACCCGGTCCACCGCGCCCCTTGCGCGGCGGCGGCGCGGCCTTGCTCGTCGCGGCGTCCGCGATGTCCCCGGCATGCGGCGCGAGCGGACGCCCCGGGACACCCGGGCCGGCCGGCGGCTGCGGCGCGTTCGGGACGGCGCCCGGCGCCTGCGGATACCCGTACCCGGGGACACCCTGCGGACCACCGGGAGCACCCGGCGCGCCCGGGCCCTGCGGATAGCCGTACTGCGGAGCGCCCGGAGGCTGCGGCGGAGGCGTGCTGCCCTGCGGAACACCCGGCACACCAGGCGCTGCAGGAGGCGCGGGCGCAGTGCCCGGCGCCGGGGAGTAGGCAGGCGCACCCGGCGGGGGCGTGCCCTGGCCCGCCGGACCCTGCGGATAGCCGTACGACGACGCACCCGGAGGCGGCGGCGTGCTGTACTGCGGCACACCAGGAGCAGCGGGCGCCCCGGGCACACCGGACGCACCCGGAACGGGCGCCATGCCAGGCCCGCCCGGCGCCTGCGCGAAGCCGGGCGCTCCCGGAGCAGCACCCGGAGCGGGCGCACCGCCCTGCGCTCCCGACGGGAAGTTCTGCGCACCCGGCCCGTTCGAACCGCCGAGCACCGGCGCGACCGCCGTCGGCGGCAGCTGGCTGCCCCCGGACATCAGCGCCGTCTTCGCGTCCGGCGCCACCGCCGGCGGCCGCGAAGGCTCGACGTCCACATCGCTCAACGGCGGCGCGAACACCGTCGCGGGCAACGGCACCGAACGGTCCTCACCCGCATCCCCGTTGGTGTCCGTACCGGCCCACGGCGTAGCCCCGTCCGGCACCTCCGCCACGCCCGGCACCCCACCGGGCGCACCCACGCCCGGCGCACCGGCACCGGCCGCCGCCCCGGCAGCCGGCCACGACGCACCGCTACCGCTCCCGGACCCACCGGCCGTACCCGCACCATCGGCCCCGGCCCGCGCGTCGGCAGCCGCAGGCACCCCGGCCTGCGTCTCGGCAAGCGCCCCGCCCCCGACGGAACCCCCGCCCGAAGAACCGGACCCGCCACCGGCACCGGAGCCGGGAGCAGCCGCAGCATCCGCGTCCTGCGCCGACCCCGCCCGACGGTCCGGAATCCCCAGCTTGTCCGCCGCCTCCTGCAACCACTCCGGCGGACTCAGCAGGAACGACGTCTGGTTCAGGTCCACCCGGGCAGCCGCCGGCACCGGCACCGCGTCCTCGACCTCGGCGCGGCCGTACTCCTCCTCGTACCGGCGGATCACCTCACCCACCGGCAACGCAGGCCACAGCGTCGCCTCACCACTGTCCCGGGCGATCACCAGCCGCTGCGCACCCGCGTCCGAACGCGGGCCCTCCGCACGGTCCTCACCCCAGACCACGAAGCCCAGCTCGAACTCCCGCACCCGCACCTCACGATGCTGATATGCGGGAACATCACCGTTGATCCACTCCTCGGCGCGCTCCTGCGCCTGTGCGAACGTCACCATCGCGAAGCTCACTCCCCAGCCGAAGAGACCGGAACGGCACGCGCGAAACCGCCGTCCACCATCAGATTCGCCACCGTCTCCAACTCCGGCGGATTGCCCGCCAGCCGCGACAGGAACGCGTCGAAGTCGTCACCGCACAGCAGCAACAGGCGCTCGACCCGCTCCGCCGGGGACCACGACGGATCCACGTCCCGCGCATCGTCGTACGCACAGAACCACACCGAACCGATCCGCTCGCCCTTCACCTTCACCGCGAGCAGACCACCCTGTACGAAACCGACGCTCAGATAGTCCTTCGTCAGATGGTCACGCAGGCACTTGTTGACGTACACCAGGTCATTGACCGCCGCCTCGTCCCGCACCGTGAAGAACGGCTGATCCAGCAACAGCCCCAACTCGGCGTCCAGCGCGGCACCCACCGGCGCGGCACCACCCGCCGCCTTCAGGAACGAACGGTAGGCACCCGGCAGGCGATAGCCCAGGTCCTCCTCCACACCCTGAACCTGCGACTCCGTCACCGCCACACCCGACTTCGACAGCCCGAAGTGCGCCGGCCGCGTCTCCTGCAACGGCCGCGTACCACGCTTGCCCTGGTCCACCCGAGCCGTCGCCACACCACCGTGATGCCGCAGCAACGCCTTCACCTCGACCGGAACCAACTCCAGCCGCCGCGAACCCACCACGTGATGCCACGTCCAGCCGTGCGGCGTCGCCACCGCAGGCACCGTGTCCCACAACTCGTGCCCCGACGCCGCGAGAACCGCGTTCGCCGACACATAGTCCGTCAGCCGCAACTCGTCGACGCCGAAACCCTCCGGCGGATCGGCGATCTCCGCCGCCGCGCGCGCGTACGGCGAGAAATCCGGGTAACCGCGCTCGTCGATCCGTACCCCTCTCGGGTGACGTGCCGCCCGGACCGGATCCGGGAAGTGCACGACCTGCCCGGCGTAGGCCGCGTTCGGCGGCGCGGCTTGCTGCCCGAGCCGACCTGTCGTCATGGCGGTTGCCCCCTGCGGCGTTCTCTCTGGCCTGAACGGCGGTGTCGATCGCGGATGGCCACAGCCTATGCGGTACACGAACCCCGGTCACCGGCCCTCCACCCCACACCTGCACTTCCCGCCTCCCCTTTCGTGACCAGCCGTCACCCCCTCGTGACAGCCCGCCCAAACCCGGGCGTGTCGCGCCGCCCCAGCTTCCGCACCAGCCACGGCATTTGGCACTCTGTGTCCTTCGGGGGGATGCCCGGGGAGGGGAAGACGATCATGAATACCTTGCAGACCGGAGGCAACGACGTGCGGGCCGGTGACCCTCGCATCGGCTGGAGCGGCACCGACACACCCCCCGCCCCCACCCTCCTGCACCGCCGCGACGGCATCCTCCCCACCGTCGCCGCAGCCCTCTCCGTACGCGGCTCCACCCTCACCGGCACCGCTGCTCGCGGCGACCAGCCCCCACCCCTCCACCACCTCGTCCAGGACTTCCTCGACACCCTCACCAGCACCCAACGCGACCGCTTCACCGGCCGCTGCGCCGAAACCATCCTCATCTCCCGGCACATCGCCGCCGCCGACGCCACCCGCAGCAGACGCGCCGCCCGCAAACCCATGACCAACGGCGAAGCCCGCAAAGTCCTCCGACAGGCCAAACTCACCGCCCGCCGCATACGCGAGGACGGCGACCCCCTCCACGGCAGCTTCGCCACCCCCTGCCGCGCCTGCACCGCCCTCAGCGCCCACTTCGGCGTCCACATCGTCGACCCGGCCACCACCGACTGACACCCCGGCCCACCCCGGCACCGACCAGAACCACCCAGCCGGCACGAACCGGCACGACGATCGAAGGGCCGATGCACCCCGACCGCACCTCGTCCACCCGCTTCCCCGTACCCGTCGACGCCGCCCTGCGCGCCGCCGGCTGGCAACCCGGACGCTGGGACATAAAGCAGGCGGAGATCTGGGCCGACGCCCTGCGCGAACACACCTCACCCGCCGGACACCGGCACACCGTCTTCCCCGCCGCCGTCGAAGCCTGGGCCGAATTCGGCGGACTCCACATCAAACCCGGCGGCCCCGGCCGCCAGGTCGCTCCCGCCACCCTCCACCTCGACCCGCTGCACGGCCTCCACCACGCCCGCACCCTCGGCGACCTCGGCCGCGCCCTCGGCACCGAAGTCAGCCCCCTCGGCGAGGAAGCCGACACCGCGGCCCTCCTCGCCATCGACAGCGAAGGCCGCGTCTACACCCTCGACCACACCGGCGACTGGTACGCCGGCCCCGACATCGACCACGCCCTGTCCACCCTCATCGCCGGCACCGAACCCGTACGCCTCACCGTCGCCTGACCCACGCCACGCCCCGGGCTACGCCGCCGGAATCACCGCCGACACCCGGAAACCGCCCGCATCCGTCGGCCCCGACACAAACACACCACCCAGCGCCACGACCCGCTCCCGCATCCCCACCAGGCCGTTGCCACCCGACGGCAACCGCGCCGCCGACCCCGACCCGGGCTCCGGCGGCTCGTTCTCCACCTGCATCGCGATCTCCACCCCCCGATGCGCCAGCCGCACATACGTCTTCGCACCCGCCGCATGCTTGTGGACGTTCGTCAACGCCTCCTGCACCACCCGGTACGCCGTCTGCTCGACCTCCGACGCATACAGCCGCACCTCCCCCTCGACCGAGAGATCCACCACCATCCCGGCCGCCGCCGACTGCCCGACCAGCTCCTCCAGCTCCGACAGACACGGACCGTCCCCGGCCGCCTCCTCAAAAACCGCCTCCGACACCGCCTCCGCGGCCGCCACCCCCACCACGGCCAACGACACCGACGCCGCACGCCGCCCCGCACCGTCACCCGCCCGCAGCACCCCGAGCATCTCCCGCAACTCGGTCAACGCCTGCCGCCCCATGTCACCCACCAGCGCCGCATTCCGCACGGCCTTCTCGGGATCCTTCCGCGCAACCGCCTGCAACGCCGCCGCATGCACCACCATCAGACTCACCCGATGCGCGACCACGTCATGCATCTCCCGGGCGATCCGCGTCCGCTCCTCGTTACGCGCCCACTCGGCCCGCTCCTCCGCCCGCTCCGCGAGCAACTGAAGCTCCCGCTCCAGACTGTCCGCCCGCTCCCGCAGACTCTCCATCAACCGACGGCGCGCCCCCACGTACAACCCGAGCAGCACCGGCGGCGCCGTCAGCCCCAGAGACGTCGTGATCGAAGCGAACGGCACAAACCAGTCACCCAGGGTCAGATCACCCCGCGCCATGTCCTGCCGCACCCGCACGAACGTCACGATCATCGTGCCCAGCAACGACATCCCCGCCAGCGCCACGATGATCCGCCGCGGCAACTCGCACGCCGCCAGCGTGTACAGCCCGACGATGCCCATCAGGAAGCCCATCTGGGCCGGCGTGATCGCGATCGCGACCAGCACCACGGCGATCGGCCACTTCCTGCGCACCAGCAGAACCGAACCGGCGATCAGACCGAAAACGATCCCCACCGACACCGGGATCCCGGCATCCCTCGCGAACGGAATACCCTCCGCGCCGCACTCCACCGCGGACACCAGCGCGAGACTCCCGTCGAGCACCGCACTGCGCCGCCTGCCCCACCACCATGGGCCGGTCAGGGCCCTGGCATGCTCTTCCCCCGTCGCGGTCATGCCTCCAGCCTACGGGCGCGGGCAACGGCATTTCCGGTGACTTTCGCCTACCGGCGCGGACCACACTCCGTAATCGAATGGCATCGAAACCCGCCGGTATCCCTCGAACTACTGAACGTCACCCGTTCACACCCGGAGCCGAACATTCCGCCCGGACGGTATGCGTATGACACATTCACCCGGCAAGGGCGGCAAGTACGAGGACTTCGAGGGGTTGCGGGAGCGAGCGGTCGCGTTGCGACGGGAGGGGCTCAGCCGGCGGCAGATCCGGGACCGACTGCACGTCGACAACCACGACATCCTCAACCGACTACTGGAAGGTGAGCCGCCGCCCGAGTGGACGAAGCGGCCGAACGCCAAGGACGACCTCAGGGAGAAGGCGCGGGAGCTACGGCTCCAGGGGTGGACGTACGACCAGATCCAGGTGGCGTTGGGGTGCTCGAAGAGTTCCATCTCGCTGTGGGTACGGGATCTGCCGAAGCCGGAACGCAGGCGGAGCCCCGAAGAAGCCGCAGCGATCGCCAGGCGGGGATGGGAGGCGAAGCTGCGGATTCGCGACGAGGAGCGACAACAGACCAAGGATGCGGCCAAGCAGGCGATCGGAGGCCTCTCCGCCCGCGAACTCTTCCTGGTGGGCGTGAGCCTTTACTGGGCCGAAGGCGGCAAGGACAAACCGTACGACCGCCGAGAGAACGTCGCCTTCGTCAACAGCGACCCGGGAATGATCGAGGTGTTCCTGAAGTGGCTCGACCTTCTCGGCGTCGAGCGGGAGCGCATCCGATACACAGTCATGATCCACGAATCCGCCGACGTACCCGGCACCGAACGGTACTGGGCCGACCTGGTCGGCGCCGCCCCCTCCGCCTTCAACAAGACGACCCTCAAGAAGCACAACCCCAAGACTGTCCGCAAGAACACCGGCGACAGCTACCGCGGCTACCTCGTGATCAAAGTCCTGAAAGGAGCCGACTTGTACCGTCGCATCGAAGGGTCTTGGTACGGCATAGTGGAGGCCGCACGCGAAGCCGATCAATCAAATCGGACATAGCACGCAAGCCATCCCGGATCGTCTAAGGGTAGGACAAACGGTTTTGGTCCGTTGAATGAGGGTTCGAATCCTTCTCCGGGAGCGCACAGCACACAAGACCCAGGTTCGGGCCCCGACTGCACTGTCGGGGCCCGCTCTCATATCCCGCCAACCCCACCCCGGTATCCTTCGGCTGTCACCCCCACCCATCCAGAGCCGAAGGGCAACCCCGTGAGCGCCATTCGCCCGGCAGCCGTCGTCGTTCTCGCAGCGGGTGAGGGCACCCGTATGAAGTCGGCCACACCGAAGGTCCTGCACCAGATCTGCGGCCGTTCCCTGGTGGGCCATGTGCTGGCCGCCGCCCGCGAGTTGGACCCCGCGAACCTGGTGGTCGTCGTGGGCCACGCCCGTGAGCAGGTCGCTGCGCACCTGACCGAGATCGATCCCGGCGTGCGGACGGCCGTGCAGGCGGAGCAGAAGGGCACGGGGCACGCCGTACGCATGGGGCTCGAAGAGCTGGGCGGGGGTGTCGACGGGACCGTCGTGGTCGTCTGTGGGGACACGCCGCTGCTCACGGCCGACACGCTGCAGCAGCTCGCCGCGACCCATCACGCGGACGGCAACGCCGTGACGGTGCTGACGGCCGAGGTCCCGGACGCGACCGGTTACGGCCGTATCGTCCGTGACGATGCGAGCGGTGCCGTGACCGCGATCGTGGAGCACAAGGACGCCGGCGAGGCCCAGCGGGCGATCCGGGAGATCAACAGCGGGGTGTTCGCCTTCGACGGGCAGTTGCTCGCGGACGCGCTGAAGAAGGTGCGGACGGACAACAGTCAGGGTGAGGAGTACCTGACGGACGTGCTCGGGATCCTGCGGGAGGCGGGGCATCGGGTCGGGGCTTCCGTGGCTGCGGACCACCGCGAAATCGCCGGTATCAACAACCGTGTGCAGCTGGCCGAGGCCCGTCGGATTCTCAACGACCGGTTGCTGACGCGGGCGATGCTGGACGGGGTGACCGTCGTGGACCCGGCGACGACCTGGGTCGACGTGACCGTGACCTTCGAGCAGGACGCCGTTGTGCATCCGAACACGCAGCTGACGGGGTCGACGTACCTCGGTGAGGGTGCGGAGGTCGGGCCGAACAGCCGGCTGAAGGACACCCGGGTGGGTGCCGGGGCTCGTGTGGACAACACGGTGTCGGACGGTGCGCGGATCGGTGAGCAGGCGTCGGTGGGGCCGTACGCGTATCTGCGGCCGGGTACTCGTCTCGGTCTGAAGGCCAAGATCGGTACGTACGTGGAGACGAAGAACTCGTCGATCGGTGAGGGGACGAAGGTTCCGCATCTGTCGTATGTCGGTGATGCGACGATCGGTGACTTCTCGAACATCGGTGCCGCAAGTGTGTTCGTGAACTACGACGGTGAGAGCAAGCACCACACGACCGTGGGGTCGCACTGCAAGACGGGTTCGGACAACATGTTTGTGGCTCCTGTCACGGTCGGGGACGGTGCTTACACCGCCGCCGGGTCCGTGATCACGAAGGATGTGCCGCCCGGTTCGCTGGCTGTGGCCCGTGGTCAGCAGCGGAATATCGCGGGTTGGGTGGCCCGTAAGCGTCCTGGGAGTGCTGCCGCGAAGGCGGCTGAGGCCGCGACCCGGAAGGGCGAGGGCGAGGACTGACCGGAAACGGGTGCGCCAAACACGGCGTACCGTGATAAGTGCACACCCGCACGAGTGCATATCCGCTGCTGAGACACCTCTGAGGAGATAGTGCTGTGACCGGGATCAAGACGACCGGCGAGAAGAAGTTGATGTTCTTCTCCGGCCGCGCCCACCCCGAGCTTGCCGAGGAGGTCGCCCAGCAGCTGGGTGTCGGGGTTGTCCCGACGAAGGCCTTCGACTTCGCCAATGGCGAGATCTACGTCCGTTACCAGGAGTCGGCTCGTGGTGCGGACTGCTTCCTGATCCAGAGCCACACGGCTCCGATCAACAAGTGGATCATGGAGCAGCTGATCATGATCGACGCGCTGAAGCGTGCGTCGGCGCGGTCCATCACGGTCATCGTGCCGTTCTACGGTTACGCGCGGCAGGACAAGAAGCACCGGGGTCGTGAACCGATCTCGGCGCGACTGGTCGCGGATCTGATGAAGACGGCCGGTGCCGACCGGATCCTGACGATGGATCTGCACACGGACCAGATCCAGGGTTTCTTCGACGGGCCGGTGGATCACCTGTTCGCGCTTCCGCTGCTGGCGGACTACGTGGGCCAGAAGGTGGACCGGGACAAGCTGACGGTGGTGTCTCCGGACGCGGGCCGGGTGCGGGTGGCGGACCGTTGGTGTGACCGGCTGGGTGCGCCGCTGGCGATCGTGCACAAGCGGCGTGACAAGGACGTGGCGAACCAGGTGACCGTCCACGAGGTCGTGGGTGAGGTCAAGGGCCGGGTCTGCGTGCTGGTGGACGACATGATCGACACGGGTGGCACGATCTGTGCGGCTGCGGACGCGCTGTTCGCGCATGGTGCGGAGGACGTCATCGTGACGGCGACGCACGGTGTGCTGTCGGGTCCGGCTGCGGACCGGCTGAAGAACTCGCGGGTGAGTGAGTTCGTGTTCACGAACACGCTGCCGACGCCGGCGGAGCTGGGCCGGGATCTGGACAAGATCACGGTGCTGTCGATCGCTCCGACGATCGCGAGTGCGGTGCGTGAGGTGTTCGAGGACGGGTCTGTGACCAGCCTCTTCGACGAGCAGTGAGGTTTCTGCAGGCCCGCCGGGCGGGCTAGCTGAAGATCCTTTTGGGTATGGCCTCCCCTGCCGAGTAGACTGCTCCAGTTGCTCGGCGAGGGAGGCCGTACCTGTTCATACGGGTATCGGCTGTCCGTTATCGACGCGCTCTTCGTAGCAGGCCGTTCGTGGCCGGGTGACCCTGTCCGTTCGCGATTCCTACGAGGAGTGATCAATATGTCCGAGGTGAAGCTCGCCGCCCAGACGCGCACCGAGTTCGGCAAGGGTGCCGCCCGCCGTATCCGCCGTGACAGCAAGGTTCCCGGTGTCCTGTACGGCCACGGTTCGGACCCGCTGCACCTGACCCTGCCGGGCCACGAGCTGCTGCTGGCGCTGCGTACGCCGAACGTCCTGATCTCCCTGGACATCGACGGCAAGACCAACGAGCTGGCGATCCCGAAGTCCGTGCAGCGTGACCCGCTGAAGGGCTTCCTGGAGCACGTCGACCTGCTGCTGGTCAAGCGTGGCGAGAAGGTCACGGTCGAGGTTCCGGTGCACGCCGAGGGTGAGCTGGCCGCCGGCGGCAACCTGCTCGAGCACGTGCTGAACGCCCTGCCGGTCGACGCCGAGGCCACCCACATCCCCGAGGCGCTGACCGTCTCCGTCGAGGGCCTGGAGGCCGGTGCCTCCGTCCTCGCCAAGGACATCAAGCTGCCTTCCGGTGTGACCCTGGCCGTGGACGAGGACGCGGTCGTCCTGCAGGTCCTGCAGGCGCAGGTCGAGGAGGCCGTCGAGGGCGAGGCCGTCGAGGGCGAAGAGGCCGCGGAGGCCTGAGCCTGCCTGACCGGCGGTTCGGCCGCATTGGTACGACCGCCAAAGCGGTAGCTGTACGCTCCAGCCGCTGCTTCCCTCGGGGGAGCAGCGGCTGTTGCACGTGAGGAGACATGGACGTGACTACCCCCGCAAGTGCCCCCTGGCTCGTCGTCGGGCTGGGTAATCCTGGGCCGGAGTACGCCATGAACCGGCACAACGTCGGGTTCATGGTGGTGGATCTGCTCGCGGAGCGGATCGGCGGGAAGTTCAAGCGTGCGGGCAAGGCGCAGGCGCAGGTGCTGGAGGGACGGATCGGTCCGATGGGGCCGGCGAACCGGCGGGTGATCCTGGCCAAGCCGATGTCGTTCATGAACCTGTCCGGCGGTCCGGTGAACGCGCTGCGGGACTTCTACAAGGTGCCGGTGGCGAACATCGTCGCGGTGCATGACGAGTTGGACATCGATCACGGCACGCTGCGGCTGAAGCTGGGTGGTGGCGACAACGGGCACAACGGTCTGAAGTCGATGACGAAGGCGATGGGGGCGGACTACCACCGGGTGCGGTTCGGGATCGGCCGGCCGCCGGGGCGGATGCAGGTGGCGGACTTCGTGCTGAAGGACTTCTCGTCGGCGGAGCGCAAGGAGCTGGACTACTTCGTGGACCGTGCGGCGGACGCGGTGGAGTGTCTGGTGATCGAGGGCCTGGAGCAGGCGCAGAGCGCGTACAACTCCTGACTTGTCCGGCCTTGGAGCCCGCTGGAGTTGACCGGTCGTGGGCGTATGGCCAATGATCCCGGCCATGCCTGCCACAGCTGCCAACGCTCGCCAGGCCTCCGCGACCGCGCTGCGGTTCGGGCGGGTCGCCACGATGGGTGTGTTCGCCGCGCTGATCGTGTTCACCGGGGTGTGGGGTTCCTGGGGGACCGCGCAGCACGTGATGCTGACGAAGGGGCGCGAGCGCGGCACGATCAGGGTGACGAGCTGTGCCGGGGACACGTGCCGGGGCCCGTTCACGCCGGTGTCCGAGGGGGCGCGGGCGCGGTCGAGCGTGGAGATCTCGCAGTCGGTCGCGGTGCGCAAGGGGCTGACGTACGCCGTGGTGGTGAAGGCGGGGACCGACGAGGTGGTGCGGTCGGGGCCGGCGGGGATTCTGTACGCCTGGATTCCGCTGGGCGGTGCGCTGCTGCTGGCGTCGGTGGTGGTGGCGGGCGGTATGCGTCTGACGCGGGCGGCGTGGGTGCTGGCGGGGTCGGGGATCGCGCTGCTGACGGGTGCTTTTGTCGCGACTCTCTGATTGTCCGCTCGTCCGATTTGGCGCCCGTCAGGTTTCGCGTCCGTCTGTTTTCGTGACCCGCTGAGGGGTTGGGGCGTTCTTCACGTCTGTGGGGGGCTCGTGTGTTGCCTGTTCGTGATTGACCGGCCGCCGGGCGGGACCGGATGCTGAACCGCCCCCTCCACATCTTCCCTGTTCGCCACTCGAAGATGGATCACCCCATGCGTACCCTCATCCGCGCCGGCGCGCTGTCCGCCGGTGTCGCGGCGGCGCTCGTGTGCGCCCCCGCCGCCCAGGCGAGTGCCCCTGGTGACAACGGCACCGTCAAGATCCATGACGCCCGGACCGGCGCGGAGCTGCGCCGCAACGAGCCGCACGTGTGCACCTTCTACCTGGACGCCTTCGGTTTCGACGGGGTGCAGCAGGTGGACTGGCACATCGAGGCCTGGGCGCCGACGGCTGCGACGAAGGGCGCGACGGTGAAGTCGGGCGCCCTCACGCTGGACGCGGACGGTCACGGTCGTAGCGAGGACCTGTCGCTGCCGGACGGTCACTACAAGCTGTTCTGGAACTTCGAGGGCGAGAAGGGCGCGGCCAAGCACAAGGTGTTCTGGACGGACTGCGCCGGCTCGCAGGGCGGCGGGGGCGGTGCGGCGACCCCGTCCGGTTCGGCGTCGCCGTCGGCGTCGTCGCCCGGTACTGCGACGGGCGCGTCCGCGCCCCCGTCCACAAGGCCGTCGCAGGCCGCGTCGCCGGGCTCGGCGTCGGCACCGTCCTCCGCGCCGTCCGCCCAGGGCTCCGGTGACCTCGCCGAGACCGGTAATGGTGCCCCGGTGGGCCTGCTGTCGGCCGTCGCTGCCGCGCTGGCCGGTGCGGGGGGCTGGCTGGTGGCCCGGCGGCGCAGGACCGGGCAGGGCTGAGGCGGCTGGACGCGCGGGTGCCCCCGGGGTCGTACGGACCTCGGGGGCACCTTCGTTGTGCGGTGGCGGTCAGCCGGTGTTGCGCAGGCCCGCTGCCACGCCGTTGACGGTGAGGAGCAGGGCGCGGGAGAGCAGCGGGTCGGGTTCGGCTCCGGCGGCCGCGGCGTCGCGCTGGCGCTTGAGCAGGGTGACCTGGAGGTAGGAGATCGGGTCCAGGTAGGCGTCGCGGACGGTGAAGGTCTGCCGGAGGGCGGGCTGGGCGTCGAGGAGTTCCTTCTCGCCGGTGACGCGCAGTACCTCGCGGACGGTCAGCTCGTGTTCGGCCTTGATGGTGTCGAAGACGTGCTTGAGCTCGTCGGGGACGAGGGTGTCGACGTAGTGCTGGGCGATCCGCAGGTCCGTCTTGGCGAGGGTCATCTCGACGTTGGACATGAAGTTGCGGAAGAAGTGCCACTGCCCGTGCATCTCGCCGAGCACGGTGTCCAGACCGCTTTCCCGCAGCGCCTTGAGGCCGGAGCCGACGCCGAACCAGCCGGGCACGATCTGCCGGGACTGGGTCCAGCCGAACACCCACGGAATGGCGCGCAGACCGTCGAGCGAGACGCCCGAGCCCGGGCGGCGGGAGGGCCGCGAGCCCAGGTGCAGTTCGGCGAGCTGGTCGACGGGCGTGGAGGCGAGGAAGTACGTCGGCAGGTCGGGGTCCTCGACGAGCCTGCGGTAGGCGGCGTGGGCGGCGTCGGAGACGACGTCCATGGCCGCGTCCCAGCGGGCGAGGGCCTCGTCGGACTGGCGGGGGGCGGTGTGCAGGGCGGAGGCCTGCAGGGTGGCCGCGACCGTCAGTTCGAGGTTCTCCCGGGCCAGGGACGGGATGAGGTACTTGTCGGAGATGACCTCGCCCTGCTCGGTGACCTTGATCTCGCCCTCCAGGGTGCCCCAGGGCTGGGCGAGGATGGCGTCGTGGGAGGGGCCGCCGCCGCGGCCGACGGTGCCGCCGCGGCCGTGGAAGAGCCTCAGCCGGACCCCGTAGCGGTGCGCGACGTCACGCAGGCGCCGCTGTGCCCGGTGGATCTCCCACTGGCTGGTGGTGATGCCGCCGAACTTGGAGGAGTCGGAGTAGCCGAGCATGACCTCCTGGACGTCGCCGCGCAGCGCGACCAGGCGCCGGTAGGACGGGTCGGAGAGCATGTCCTCGAGGATGGTGTCGGCGGCGCGCAGCTCGTCGGTGGTCTCCAGGAGCGGGACGATGCCGATCTTCGCCCAGCCGGCGTGCAGGTCGAGGAGGCCGGCCTCGCGGGCGAGGACGGCGGCGGCGAAGACGTCGTCGGCGCCCTGGCACATGGAGATGATGTAGGACTCGATGACCTCGGGGCCGAAGACCTCGAGGGCGCGCTTGACGGTCTCGAAGACGCCGAGGGTCTTGGTGCCGGCCGCGTCGACGGGGGCCGGGCTGGGGGCCAGCGGGCGCCGGGAGCGCAGCTCCTTGGCGAGGAGCTTGGCCCGGTAGTCGCGGGGCATGTCGGCGTAGCGCCAGGATTCCTCGCCGAGGCGGTCGAAGAGCTGGCCGAGGGCGTGGTGGTGGGCGTCCGCGTGTTCGCGTACGTCCATGGTGGCGAGCTGGAGGCCGAAGGCGGCCAGGGTGCGGATGGTGCGGCTCATGCGGCCGTCGGCGAACAGGGCGCCGCGGTGTTCGCGCAGGGAGGTCTGGATGAGCCGGAGGTCGGTCAGCAGTTCGCCGGTGCCGAGGTAGTCGCGGCCCGCCTCGTGCGGGGTGCCCTTGGCGAGGCGCTGCTTGGTGTTCTCCAGCTTCTGCCGGACGCAGGTGGCCTTGAGCCGGTAGGGCTCCTCGGCGTTGAGGCGCTTGTAGCGGGGGCTGATCTCGGGAAGCCGCTCCAGGTCGGCGCGGAGGGATTCCAGGAGTTCCTCGGTGGCGCCGGCGTAGCGGATGGAGTTGGAGAGCAGGCCGCGCAGTTCGTCGACCATCTCCAGGGCATCGTTGATGCCGTGCTCGTGCTGGAGGATGAGGACGTCCCAGGTGACCTGGGGGGTGACGTTGGGGTTGCCGTCGCGGTCGCCGCCGATCCAGGTGCCGAAGGTGAGCGGGCGGGTGTCGTCGGGGAGCTTGACGCCGACGCGCTCCAGTTCGGCGGTGAGGTCCTCGAGGACGTCGCCGACGGCGTCGGCGTGCAGCTCGTCGAGGTAGTAGATGGCGTTGCGGGCCTCGTCTGCGGGCTCGGGGCGTACCACGCGCAGTTCGTCGGTCTGCCAGACGAGGTCGATGTTCTCGGCGAGGCGGACGTCGTGGCGGCGGCGGTCGGAGTCGAGGACGGGGGTGTCCAGGAGCGCGGCAATGCGCCGGAGCTTGTTGAGGACCGAACGGCGCGCGGCCTCGGTGGGGTGTGCCGTGAACACCGGCCGAACATTGAGGTGCTCGACGCTCTGCCTGATGTGCTCGGGGTCGGCGTCCTTGAGGCGGTCGGCGGTGCGGGCGAGGAGGCCGCCCTCGGCGGCGCGGCGGGCGCGCAGCTCGCGGCCGCGGTGCACCTGTTCGGTGACGTTGGCCAGGTGGAAGTAGGTGGAGAAGGCGCGGACCAGCTTGGCTGCGGTCTGCAGTTCGGTGCCGCGCAGCAGCTCGGCGGCGGCCTCGCCGTCCTCGCGGGTGAGGCGGCGGACCTTTTCGACCAGGTCGAGGAGTTCGGGACCTTCCTGGCGGACGAGGGTCTCGCCCAGGAGGTCGCCCAGCCGCCTGATGTCGGCGCGCAGCTCGGTGCTGGTCGTGGTGGTCTGGTCGTCGGCACTGCTCACAGGTGCGGCTCCTTGCAGTGTTGAAGCTCGTCTGGGAGGGAACCCGGGGCACCATCCACCACGCGGCGAGAGTGCCGCATACGGGCCGGGACGTCCGGGAAGGAATCAGAGCGGACCGCGCTGTCCGACCGACTTCAAGGATAGGTGTCGATGCGGACGCGCAGGCTCTGGGGCTCTTGCCGCAGCTCGGCACGCTGCCATACTTACGTCGCCGTAGGTTACGGAACCGTAGGGAAACACCGCTGGAGTCCCGCTCGGTCCGGTCGGCCCGGCACATTGTCCCGACCCTCGAACCCCACAGGGGACACGCATGACCTCACGTTCCGATGTGATCGATGAATCCCGTACGGCCGACGACACTCCCATCGCCTCCGCCACTCTGGGTGGCGAGCAGAAGCGCTCGATCGAGCAGATCACGCTGCTCCTGTTCATCATCGTGCCGTTCCTGGCACTGGTGGCGGCCGTGCCGCTGGCCTGGGGCTGGGGGGTGAGCTGGCTCGATCTGGGCCTGCTGGTGTTCATGTACTTCCTGGGGTGCCACGGCATCACGATCGGTTTCCACCGGTACTTCACCCATGGTTCGTTCAAGGCCAGGCGGCCCCTGCGGATCGCGCTGGCGATCATGGGGTCGCTGGCGGTCGAGGGCCCGCTGGTGCGCTGGGTGGCCGACCACCGCAAGCACCACAAGTTCTCCGACGCCGAGGGCGATCCCCACTCGCCGTGGCGGTTCGGGGAGACGCTGCCCGCGCTGATGAAGGGCCTGTGGTGGGCGCACATCGCATGGATGTTCGACGAGGAGCAGACTCCGCAGGAGAAGTACGCGCCGGATCTGGTCAAGGACCCGGCCATCCGGGCGATCTCCCGCCAGTTCGTCCTGTGGACGGTCCTGTCCCTCGCGCTGCCCCCGCTGGTCGGCGGTCTGGTGACGATGTCCTGGTGGGGTGCGTTCACCGCGTTCTTCTGGGGTTCACTCGTACGAGTGGCGCTGCTGCACCATGTGACGTGGTCGATCAACTCGATCTGTCACGCGGTGGGCAAGCGGCCGTTCAAGTCGCGGGACCGCTCGGGCAACGTGTGGTGGCTGGCGGTGCTGTCCTGCGGGGAGTCCTGGCACAACCTGCACCACGCCGACCCGACCTCGGCGCGGCACGGCGTGATGCGCGGCCAGATCGACTCCTCGGCGCGGATCATCCGCTGGTTCGAGATGCTCGGCTGGGCGTACGACGTGCGCTGGCCGTCACGCTCACGTATCGATTCGCGCCGTAACACCGACGAAGGCGGCTCCCGACGCCGGAAGGAACCCGCGAAGGCGGCATGATTGACGCCGTGGCGACCGACTCCAGCACCCCCAGCACCGACAAGCCGCGGCGAGCGCGCCGGACCCGTATGACCGGTGCGGAGCGCCGCCAGCAGCTGCTGGAGATCGGTCGCACCCTCTTCGCCGCGAAGGGCTTCGAGGGCACCTCGGTGGAGGAGATCGCGGCGAAGGCCGGGGTGTCCAAGCCGGTGGTGTACGAGCACTTCGGCGGCAAGGAGGGGCTGTACGCGGTGGTGGTGGACCGCGAGATGCGGCGGCTGCTGGACATGGTCACCGGCTCGCTGACGGCCGGGCATCCCCGCGAGCTGTGCGAGCAGGCCGCCTTCGCCCTCCTCGACTACATCGAGGAGTACACGGACGGCTTCCGCATCCTGGTCCGTGACTCCCCCATCCCGCAGTCGACGGGCTCCTTCGCCTCGCTGATCTCCGACATCGCCACCCAGGTGGAGGACATCCTGGGACGCGAGTTCAAGTCGCGCGGCTTCGACCCGAAGCTCGCCCCGCTGTACGCCCAGGCCCTGGTCGGCATGGTCGCCCTGACCGGCCAGTGGTGGCTGGACGTGCGCCGCCCGAAGAAGGCGGAGGTCGCAGCGCATCTGGTGAACCTGGCGTGGCACGGTCTGGACGGGCTGGAGCCGAAGCCCCGGCTGATAGGGCACCGCAAGAGCTAGAAGGGTCCAGCACAGGGTGTTGATCACCCGATGTGATGACCTTTGTCGGGCCCGGCGGCTACCGTGGGTACTCAGGCCGAGAATCCCCTTCATGGGAGGAATCACCATGACTGCCGAGCCCGTCGACGAGCCCGGCACCCGTTGGCCCGTGCCACCGCCCGATGGCTACACGGTGGACGACCTGTTCACGCTGCCCGACCTCCCGCCGCACACCGAGCTGATCGACGGGAGCCTCGTCTTCGTGAGTCCGCGGCGGCGATTTCACAGCCTCATGATCGACCTGCTGATGGCGGGCCTGCGAAGCACAGTGCCGAAGCATCTGAAGGTCCGCCGCGAGATGACAGTCGTCCTGAACCGACGCAACGGACCGGAACCGGACGTGAGTGTGCTTCGCGCGGAAGCCGAGGGAGACCTGGATCAGACGCGGTACGCGGCACGTGACGTCGTGCTGGCCGTCGAGGTGGTGTCCCCCGACTCCGAGGAACGGGATCACGACACCAAGCCCCGCAAGTACGCCGCCGCGGGCATCCCGCATTTCTGGTTGGTGGAGATGACCGACACGAACCCGCGTCCGGTGATCAGGGTCTACGAGCTCGACCCGATCAACAGGACGTACGGCCTGACAGGCACGTACCATGACCGGCTCAAAGTCGGTGTGCCCTACGACATCGACATCGACATCACGCTGGACGCCCTCAACGAACTGTGACCGGTTCCAGGAACTCCAACCGGTTCCCCACCGGATCCTCCGAGTAGAAGCGTCGGTGGCCCGGGAGGTTGTCGTCCCAGGTGACCGGCGCACCCTTTGCCGTCAGCCGGGCCGCGTACGCCTCGATGTCCGTCACCCGGAGTCCCGGGTGCGCCTTCTTCGCCGACCTGAAGTCCTGCTCGATGCCCAGGTGCAGCTGCACGGCCCCCGCCCGGAACCAGCAGCCCCCGCGCGCGGCGAGCACCGGCGGCTTGGGGATCTCCGTCATGCCGAGGACGTCGGCGTAGTACGCCCGCAGGACGTCCTCGGAGCCGGGCGGTGCGGCCAGCTGCACATGATCCACGGCGGTGATCACCTCACGTCCCCTTCACAGCCACCGCGAACAGGCGCCGGAAGGGCAGGACCGTGCCGTACGGCGCGCTCGGGTAGGCCTCGCGGAGCAGGTCCCGGTACTCGGTGACGAAGGCGTCGCGGGCCTCGGGGTCGTCGGCGAGGGCGGTGAGGGCGGGGCGCAGGCCGGTGCCCTTGACCCAGTCCAGGACCGGGTCCTCGCCCTCCAGGACGTGGAAGTACGTCGTCTGCCACACGTCGGCCGCGCAGCCGAGGCGGGCGAGGCGGTCCAGGTAGGTGCCGGGGGTGTGGACGGAGTCCTCGTGGCGCAGGACGTCGGCGAGGCGGGACTTCCAGCGGGGTGTGGCGGCCAGTTCCCGCATCAGGGCGTGCAGCGGGGCGTCGATGTTGTCCGGGACCTGGAAGGCGAAGGTGCCGCCGGGCTTGAGGGCGGCGATCCAGTCGGCGAAGCGGTCGGCGTGACCCGGCACCCAGTGGAGGGTGGCGTTGGAGAGGATCAGGTCGTGCGGCCCCTCGGGGGTCCAGACGCGGGCGTCGGCGTGGGCGAAGTCCAGGCGGCCGCCGCCGGCCGTGGCGCCCTCGTGGTCGACGTGTGCCTTGTCGAGCATCTCGGGCGAGTTGTCGTAGCCGGTGATGTGCGCGGTGGGCCAGCGTTCGGCGAGCAGGGCGGTGACGTTGCCGGGGCCGCAGCCGAGGTCGGCGATGCGCGGTCGCCCCGCGGGCGGTTCCGCCGGGAGCGCGGGGACGCGGGCGAGAAGGTCGGCGAAGGGGCGGGCGCGGTGGCCGGCGTGGCGGAGGTACTGGGCGGGGTCCCAGGTGGGCGTCGTCATGGCTCCACTCTCCCGTCGCGCATATCTTGATGTCAAGAGACTTGAGATCAAGAGACTTCATGTCGACACAACCACTACACTGATCTCCATGGAGGACGAGGTCGATCGGCTGGTCGCAGCGTGGCGCCGGGAGCGTCCGGACCTCGACGTGGAGCCGCTGGAAGTGCTCAGCCGGGTGAGCAGACTGGCCCGGCACCTGGACCGCGCACGCCGGCTCGCCTTTTCCGAGCACCAGCTCGAACCCTGGGAGTTCGACGTGCTGACCGCGCTCAGGCGCGCGGGGACGCCGTATCAGCTCTCCCCCGGGCAGCTGCTGACGCAGACCCTGGTCACCTCGGGCACGATGACCAACCGGATCGACCGGCTCGCGAAGAAGGGCCTGGTGGAACGGCTGCCCGACCCGAGCGACCGGCGGGGCGTACTGGTCCGGCTGACCGACACGGGCCGGGACCGCGCGGACCAGGCCCTGGCGGGACTGCTGGAGCAGGAGCGGGCGATCCTCGCCGAGCTGTCCCGGGCCCAGCGCGCCGAACTCGCCGGCCTGCTACGCCAGCTGACCGCCCCGTTCGACAACATCCCCGGCTAGGGACTTGCCGCGCGTCTCCGGCCGGAGACGCGGGGTCTGGCACGCACACGTGGCCGATCAGGCGCTGTTGGTCTCCTCCGGCATGACCCGCCCGGCAGACCCCAGGTCCACCGGACCGACTCCGGCCCGCCGGGCGAGCGCGACGGCGGCCAGGGTCGAGTGGACGCCCAGCTTGCCGAGGACGTTCTGCATGTGGGTGCGCACGGTGTGCGGGGAGAGGAACAGCCGTTCGGCGACGGCCTTGCGGCCGAGGCCCGCGACCATGCAGCGCAGCACCTCCCGCTCGCGCGGGGTCAGCGACTCCACCAGCTGCTCGCTCTCGGTGCGGTGCTTGCGCGCGGCCGTCAGCTCCTTGAGGACGCCGGTGAGCAGGGCGGGCGGCAGATGGGTCTCGTCGCGCAGCACCCCGCGGATCACCGTGAGCAGCCGGGAGAGCGAGCAGTCCTTGGCGACCCAGCCGGAGGCACCCGCCTGCAGCGCGAGGGCCGCGCGCCGGGGGTCGTCCTTCTCGGCGAGGACCACCGTGCGCACCGCGGGCTGCGCCGTGCGAACGCCCGCGACCAGCGAGATCCCGTCGACCAGGCCGTCCTCGTTGCCCTCCTGCACCGGCACGGCCGGGCGCACGCCGGGCAGATTTCCGCCCAGGTCGGCGTCGACGAGCAGGACGTCGTAACGGCGGCCCTCGGCGGCCGCGCGCTCCAGGCAGCGCAGCGCGGCGGGGCCGCTGCCGGCAGCCGAGACGTCGACGTCGGGTTCGGCGGCCAGCGCCGCGGCCAGCGACTCGGCGAAGATACGGTGGTCGTCGACGACCAGGACTCGGATACGAACCACGAAACCCCCTTCCCCGGGCTCCGCATGGAGCAGGGGATGACCAAGGTTCGGAGCACGACGACTCGCGCGGGCACGACACCTGCGGAAGGAACGCCGACCGCACGACCGCCGCCGTTGCGGAAACTGCTACCCCCACCGCAGGCGCCGTACCCGCCTGTCTCGCCCCCTGATATGCACCGGCCCCCACCGGTGCTGTTCATCAGAGTACGGATGGGAGCAGAGAGCGGAAGCCGATTTGCAGAACTGGCCGTCCGGCACGTTTATGGTGTGCCGCATGTTTCGTATTGAGGCGGAAGTCGACAAAGCCCGACGTGATCTGCTCCGCTCCCGGCTGCGGGACACCAACACGGCGGCCTCACCGGTGCTGGCGGCGCTCCGGGGCACGCCGGGGGAGCGCGAAGTCCCGCTGCACGTCTGGGCACTGGACTCGGCGGGAGATCTGGCCGGAGGTCTGGTCGGCCACACCTGGACGAACTGGATGCACGTCACCTATCTGTGGGTCGACTCCGCGCACCGCGGCACGGGCCTCGGCTCCCGTCTCCTCGCCGAGGCCGAAAACGTCGCCCGCACGGACCGCGGCTGCACGAGTGCCCGGCTGGAGACATGGGACTTCCAGGCTCCGGAGTTCTACAAGAAGCAGGGCTACGACGTGGTGTGCGTGATCCCCGACTATCCGCCGGGCATCACGGAGTTCACTCTGACGAAGCGGCTGAGGTGACGGGGAGTCACTCCGCCGCAGGGGGCGGTGGAGGCGGCGGCGGGTAGGACGGCCGGGGCGGGATCCTTGGCGCGGGCGGCCCCGCCGGTGCGGGCGGAGGCGGCTGAGGCTCCATCGACCGCCGGGGACGGGGTGCCGGTGGCCGGGGCGTCAGGGGCGGTGCCGGGGCCGGGGCCGGCGGCGGAGGCAACAGCGGCTCATCGTCCGCCGGCACCGGGCCGCCCGCCCGCAGCCGCTCGATGGTCCGCTCGGCCCGGCGACGGGCCCGGGGGTCGTCGTCGCGCCGGAAGAGCAGCCCGACGCCCGAGGGGGTGCGATACGTGGAGGAAGGGAACTGGATGATTCTGCCGCCGTGCCGCTCGACAGAGACCAACTGGTACCCGAGCGCGTGAGCGATCTCCTCGGCCAGCGCTTTCTGCCCCGGGCCGAGCCGGAGTTCGACCTGCCCCCGCCCGTCGAAGCGGGACCGTATGTCGTCGGCGTCCATCCGGCTCACGCCTCCCGTGAAAGCCCGTCGGCCCCGCACAGTCGTGCGGGCCGACGAGGCTGTCGCAGACTCAGCCGACCCGGCGCGCCCCCGCCGAAGGCACCGCCTCGAAGACGCGTGGGGACGTGAACCCGGCCGCGGCGAAGGCTTCTTCGACCGCCTTGGTGAGGGTGTCCACGTCGGTGGCCTCCGCGAGGACGATCGCCGAGCCGCCGAAGCCGCCGCCGGTCATGCGGGCGCCCAGCGCGCCGTTCGCGAGGGCGGTGTCGACGACCAGGTCCAGCTCCGGGCAGGAGATGCGGAAGTCGTCGCGCAGGGAGGCGTGGCCCTCGGTGAGGACCGGGCCGATGGCCCGGGTCTCGCCGGCGCGGAGGAGGGACACGACCCGCTCCACCCGCTGGTCCTCGGTGACGACGTGCCGGACCAGGCGGACGACCTCCTCCTCGTCGCCGAGGCGGGCGAGGGCCGCGTCCAGGCCGGCGTAGGCGATGTCGCGCAGGGCGTCCACGCCGAGCAGGGCGGCGCCCTTCTCGCAGTCGGCCCGGCGCTTGCCGTACTCGCCGCCGCTGTGGGCGTGCTTGACCCGCGTGTCGACGACCAGCAGGCGCAGGCCCTCGGCCGCGAGGTCGAAGGGGATCTGCCGCTGGGACAGGTCGCGGGTGTCGAGGAAGAGGGCGTGCCCGGACTCGCAGCAGGCCGAGGCCGTCTGGTCCATGATGCCGGTCGGCGCGCCGACGTAGACGTTCTCGGCGCGCTGGCACAGCCGGGCCAGCCGCCAGCGCTGCAGACCGAGGCCGTACAGGTCGTCCAGCGCGAGTGCGATCACGACCTCCAGGGCCGCGGAGGAGGACAGGCCCGCGCCGGTCGGGACCGTGGAGGAGAGGTGGACGTCGGCACCGGTGACCGGGTGCCCGGCCTCGCGCAGCGCCCAGACCACGCCCGCCGGGTAGGCCGTCCAGTTCCCGTCGCTCCCGGGGGCCAGGGAGTCGAGCCGCAGTTCCACGACCCCGCCCTCGACGTCCGCCGAGTGCAGGCGCAGCACGCCGTCGGTGCGGCGGGAGACCGCCGCGGTGGCCTGGTGCGGCAGCGCGAAGGGCATCACGAAGCCGTCGTTGTAGTCGGTGTGCTCGCCGATCAGGTTGACCCGGCCGGGCGCCGCCCACACTCCCTCCGGCTCGGCCCCGTACAGCTCGGCGAAGCGCTCCCGGACCTGCTGTGCCCCCACTACTGCTCCCTTGCCGTGCTTGCGATGTGCCGCGCGAACTCCCACGCGTCCGCGACGATCCCCGCGAGGTCCGCGCGGGACGGGTTCCAGCCCAGCTTCTCGCGGGCCGTGTCCGCCGAGGCGACCAGGACCGCCGGGTCCCCGCCGCGGCGCGGGGCCACGACCTCGGGGATCGGGTGGCCGGTGACCTTGCGGGCGGTCTCGACGACCTCGCGGACGGAGAAGCCGCTGCCGTTGCCGAGGTTGCAGATCAGGTGCTCGCCCGGCCGTGCGGCCGTGAGGGCCAGCAGGTGGGCCTCGGCCAGGTCCGCGACGTGGATGTAGTCGCGGATGCAGGTGCCGTCCGGGGTCGGGTAGTCGTCGCCGAAGACGGAGATCGCGTCGCGGCGGCCCTGGGCGACCTGGAGGACGAGCGGGATCAGGTGCGACTCGGGGTCGTGGCGCTCACCGTACGCCCCGTAGGCGCCGGCCACGTTGAAGTAGCGCAGGGACACCGCGGCCAGGCCGTGGGCGTTCGCCTCGCTGGTGATCATGTGGTCGACGGCGAGCTTGGTGGCGCCGTAGGGGTTGGTCGGCTTCGTCGGGGCGCTCTCCACGATCGGGACCTGCTCCGGCTCGCCGTAGGTGGCCGCGGTGGAGGAGAAGACCAGCTTGCGGACGCCCGCCTCGCGCATGGCCCCGAGCAGGGCCATGCTGCCGGCCACGTTGTTGTCCCAGTACTTCTCCGGCTTCACCACCGACTCGCCGACCTGCGAGGAGGCGGCGAAGTGCAGCACGCCGTCGTAGGAGGCGTCGAGCCACTTGGCGGCGTCGCGGATGTCGCCCTCGACGAAGGCGGCACCGGCGGGCACGCCCTCGCGGAAGCCGGTGGAGAGGTTGTCGAGGACGGTGACCTCATGTCCGGCCTCCAGCAGGTGCTGGGCCACCACGCTGCCGACGTATCCCGCCCCGCCCGTCACCAGGTACTTCATCAACTCGCTACCTCTCGCAGTCGCTCGGCCGCGCGCTCCGGCGGCACATCGTTGATGAACACGCTCATGCCGGACTCGGAACCCGCGAGAAACTTCAGCTTGCCGGAAGTGCGGCGAATGGTGAAAAGCTCGAGGTGGAGCGCGAAGTCGTCCCGCGTCACACCGTCGAACTCCTCCAGCGCGCCGAACGGGGCCTGGTGCCAGGCCGCGATGTAGGGCGTGGGGGGCTCACCCGCCCCTTCTTCCCCTCCGTCCCGCGCCCCTTCCTTCCCTCCGTCCCGCGCCCCTTCCTTCCCTCCGTCCCGCGCCCCTTCCTTCCCTCCGTCCCGCGCCCCTTCCTTCCCTCCGTCCCGCCCGTCGAAGATCTGGTCGAAGCGCCTCAAGAGTTCCAGATAGACCTGGGGGAATTCTGTGCGTGCCGCCTCGTCGAGCGCGAGCAGATCGGGGACGCGGCGCTTCGGGTACAGGTGGACCTCGTAGGGCCAGTGCGCGGCGTGGGGCACGAAGGCCGCCCAGTGTTCACCCTCAAGGACGACCCGCTCCCCGGCGAGTTCCTTCTCCAGGACGGCGTCGAACAGGTTCTCCCCGCCGGTCGCCTCCTTGTGGGCGGCGAGCGAGCTGAGCATCAGTGCGGTGCGGGGCGTGGTGAAGGGGTAGGCGTAGATCTGACCGTGCGGGTGTCCGAGGGTCACGCCGATCTCTTCACCCCGGTTCTCGAAACAGAACACCTGCTCGACGGAGGGCAGGTGGGACAGCTCCGAGGTGCGGTCCGTCCAGGCGTCCAGCACCAGGCGGGCCTGCTCCTCGGTGAGGTCGGCGAAGGAGGCGTCGTGGTCGGAGGTGAAGCAGACGACCTCGCAGCGGCCGGAGTCGCCCGCCAGCGACGGGAAGCGGTTCTCGAAGACGACGACGTCGTACGAGGACTCCGGGATCTCGCTCAGCCGCTCGCCCCGCGTCGGGCACAGCGGGCACTCGTCGGCCGGCGGATGGTACGTGCGGCCCTGCCGGTGGGAGGCGATCGCCACCGAGTCGCCGAGCAGCACGTCGCAGCGGATCTCGGCCGTGGTGACCGTACGGTCCAGCGGGCGGCGGTCGACAGCGTCCCGCACGGTGTCGTCCCGAAGGTCGTAGTAGATCAGCTCACGACCGTCGGCCAGCCGGGTCGAGGTCTTCTTCACGCCGGACTCCTTGATCAAGCGCCCCTCGGGGAACAGCCCGCGGGGCGTGTCCGCACCCAATCACTCAACACAACCAAACATAACAAACCACAACCCGACAACACCCTGGACCATCACAATCAAACAAAGGACATCAACAGAAGTGTTCAATTGCTGAACGCGGAGGCGTAGGTTCCGCTCCGGATCAGTTCGCGCAACGAAGCGAGTTCTCATGCAAACCCCTACATATGCCCCCACAGAACTGGCGGCGGAGCTACGGCTCCCCACGAACGGGCTGGACTACGCGATCCTGGCGATCTACTTCGTCGTCGTCCTCGGCATCGGCTTCGCAGCCCGGCACTCGGTGAAGACCAGCCTCGACTTCTTCCTCTCCGGACGCTCGCTGCCCGCCTGGATCACCGGCCTCGCCTTCGTCTCGGCGAACCTGGCTGCCACGGAGATCCTGGGCATGGCCGCGAACAGCGCCCAGTACGGCGCCTACACCGTGCACTGGTACTGGATCGGCGCCATCCCCGCCATGGTCTTCCTGGGCCTGGTGATGATGCCCTTCTACTACGGCAGCAAGGTCCGCTCGGTCCCCGAGTTCCTGCTGCTGCGCTTCGACCGGGGCGCCCACCTGCTCAGTTCGATCTTGTTCGCCTTCGCCGCCATCCTGATCGCAGGCGTCAACCTCTACGCCCTCGCGATCGTCGTCGAGGCCCTGCTCGGCTGGCCGCAGTGGGTGGCCATCGTGGTCGCCGGCGCCTTCGTCCTCGCCTACATCACGCTGGGCGGCCTGTCCTCCGCGATCTACAACGAGGTGCTGCAGTTCTTCGTGATCCTCGCGGCCCTCATCCCGATCACCGTCCTCGGCCTGAAGAAGGTCGGCGGCTGGAGCGGCCTGACCGACAAGCTCACCGTCACCCACGGCCACGACTTCACCACCGCGTGGGGCGGCACCGGCATCGGCAGCGCCAACCCGCTCGGCGCCAACTGGCTGACCATCGTCCTCGGCCTCGGCTTCGTGCTCTCCTTCGGCTACTGGACCACCAACTTCGCCGAAGTGCAGCGCGCCCTGTCCGCGAAGAACCTCTCCGCCTCCCAGCGCACCCCGCTGATCGCCGCCTACCCGAAGATCTTCATCGTCTTCCTGGTGATGATCCCGGGGCTGGTCGCCGCCGCGATCGTCCCGAGGTTCGGCACCCCCGCCTCCGGCTACCAGTACAACGACGCCATCCCCTTCCTGATGCAGGAGCTGCTGCCCAACGGCGTGCTCGGCATCGCGGTCACCGGTCTGCTCGCCGCGTTCATGGCCGGCATGGCCGCCAACGTGTCCTCGTTCAACACGGTGTTCACCAACGACATCTGGGGCCGCTACGTCGTGCGCGGCCGCGAGGACTCGTACTACGTGCGCTTCGGCCGCCTGATCACCGCGATCGGCGTCGTCGCCTCCATCGGCACGGCGTTCCTGGCCTCGTCGTTCTCGAACATCATGGCCTACCTGCAGACGCTGTTCTCCTTCTTCAACGTGCCGATGTTCGTCGTCTTCATCGTCGGCATGTTCTGGAAGCGCGCGTCCGCCAAGTCCGGCTTCTGGGGCCTGCTCGCCGGCACCGTCACGGCGATGGTCAACTACTTCGTCTTCTACAAGAAGGGCATCATCTCGATCCCCACCGACCAGGGCGCGAACTTCGTCTCCGCGATCGCGGGCTTCGTCGCCGGCGCGGTCGTCATGTTCATCGTGTCCCTGTTCACCCGGCCGAAGCCGGCCCACGAGCTGCAGGGCCTGGTCTACGGCACCCGCTCCCCCGGCATGGCCGAACCGCCGGCCGCCGGCGACGACGCCTGGTACCGCAGGCCGGCCCTGCTGGGCTGGGGCGCGATCGTACTGGCCGCCGCCTGCTACATCCCGTTCTCGTTCTGACCGCGGGAGGATGAGGAAACCATGACCGAGCACTCTCGCCGTCCCGAGCACGAGCACTTCCACTACTCGGAGGAGGACGTCCAGCGGGAGGTCACCGAGCTGCAGGGCAAGTCGGCGACCGCGGCCCGCATCTTCGACCTGCGCCGCATCATCGGTGGCCTCTTCGTCGTCTACGGCGTCATGGTCACGATCGTCGGCATCACCGACTCCCAGGCCGCCATCGACAAGGCCCAGGGCATCAACATCAACCTGTGGACCGGCATCGGCATGCTGCTCCTCGGCATCTTCTTCCTGGCGTGGCTGAAGCTGCGCCCGACTCCCCCGCCGTTGCCTCCGGCGCAGGAGCAGGAGGAGAAGCAGGCGGAGTAACGCCGTTGCCCTGCGGATCGTGCCCCGGCTACAGCTCCGGCCCCCCTGGATCCGTCAGGGGGCCCGCCCTGTCCAGCAGGCCGGTGCGGGCCGCCAGTGCCGCCGCCTCCAGGCGCGAACCCACGCCCAGCTTCATCAGGACCCGCTGGACATGCGTGCGGGCCGTGCTCGGGGCGATGCCCATGCCCGCCGCGATCAGCCGGGTGTCCTCGCCGTCGGCCACCCGCACCAGCACCTCCACCTCCCGCGGCGTCAGCATCTGCAGCAGCCGCTGCCCCTCGTCATCGGGCTGGGCCGCCGGATTGAGCAGCTCGCCGAAGGCGCCCTGCAGCAGCTGCGGTGCCACCGCCGCCTCCCCCGCGCGGGCCTTCATGATCGCCCGCTCGACCCCCTCGATCCGCTCGTCGTGCCGTACGTACCCCGACGCACCGGCCGCGAAGGCCGCCGCGATGCCCCGCGGCGACGGCACCGGGCCGAGCACCAGCACGGCCACCTGCGGACGGTCCCGCTTGATCTTCACCACCGGGTCGAAGGCCCCCGGTTCGGCCGGCGCCGCCGTCCCCAGCAGGCAGACCTCCGGCGCCCGCGCGATCACCAGATCCGCCGCTCCCGCGGCCGGCGCCGCCGCCGCCAGTACCCGGTGCCCGCGCAGCTTCAACGCCGACGCCAACGCCTCCGCGAGCAGGCGATGGTCGTCGACGACCATGAGCCGCACTCCCATAGAGCAACCCCCCAGTCCCCCCCATGGATGCCCCACTATGGACGCCCACCGGTCCACCACGACAGAGGGCCGCCCCCCGGCGCCCCTGCCTTCATGCCCCCCGGAAGCTACACGCTTGTTCGACGTCGCGCTGCCCCTATGAAGGAGAAGTGCCCCGGATCGACGAAATCCGGGGCACTCCCTGGTAATACCTGGCATTCACCCCGGGCGCTCCGAAGCGCCCGGGGGCGTGCGATCAGCCGCCCGCGCCGAACGCGAGCAGCAGGAACTCCTTGCCGTACGACACCTTGTGCGCGTACGCGGCCGACATGAACAGCCGTCCCTGCCCGTACCGGATCTCCGCGTAGTCCGGGGCCATCGTGGCCTCCGCCTGCCGCACGTCCTGCGCGGCCGGGTTCTCCAGCAGCTTGGTCGCCTTGAAGGAGCCGCCGTCGATGCTGACGACCTGGCCGCCCTTGTTGTACGGGGGCTGCTTGTAGGCGAGCAGGTTGCCGCCGTCCATGCGCAGCGGGGAGATCGTGTAGCCGTCACCGGCCTCGGCGCGCTGGCCGGTCTGCTTGCCGGTGGTCAGGTCGAAGGCGACGATCTCGTTGGTCTTGCTGTACTGGCCGGTGCCGTCGTGCTGCTCGGTCGGCACGTACAGCTTGCCGGCGCCGGCGACGACCTCGCGGCAGTCCTCGACGCGGGTGATGCCGTCGCAGCGGCCGCCGTAGGTGTCACCGGGCGCGGAGATGCGGGTGAGCAGCTTGCCGGTCTTGTTGTCGATGGAGAAGTAGTCCGAGATGCCGCTGCCGTCGCCCGCGCTGTTGCCGACGTCGGCGGCCACCACCAGCGGGTCGGTCGAGACGACGCTGGCGTACTCGATGCCGGTCGCCATCCGGTAGTCGGAGATCACCTTCCCGGAGGCCGGGTCGATGGTCTGGATGTGCAGCTGGCGGCTGCCGTAACTGCCGCACTTGCGCACCGCGACCAGCTTGGGGCCGCCGCCGTACCCGCTGTCGTAGCAGGAGTCCGTCGGCTTCGGCTGCCACAGCGGCTTGCCGGAGTCGATGTCGAACGCGGCACCGCCGTTGGTGCTGCCGACCGCGACGGTGTGCTGGGAGACCGTCACGTTCTCCAGGCTGATCAGGGAGTCACCGGTCTTGACCGTCTTCGTCCACAGCTTGGTGCCCTTGGCGAGGTCGACGGCCGCGACCTGGCTGCATCCCGCGGTGGAGCCCTTCGCGGGCATCTTCGGCTGGAAGACGATCGCCGTCCTGCCGTCCGCGGTGACGTTCTTGCTGGCCGTGCACACCGGGCCGGGCAGCTTGAGCGTCCACAGCTTGGAGCCCTTGGCGGGGTCGTAGCCGACGATCTCCGCGATCCCGCTCTTGGCGTACACCGTGTCGGTCAGCCAGGAGCCCGCGGTGACGACGGAGTCGTTCGTCCTGGGCATCGGGACCTTGAAGAGGACCTTGGCGGCGGTGTTGGCCGGCACCTTCTCCTTGCCGCCGCCCGAGGTCGTGCCCCCGGAGCCGTCCTTGCCGCCCGAACCCCCGCTGGAGCTCGCGGTGTCGTCCTTCTTGCCGTCGCCCCCGGAGGACTTGGCGTACCAGACTCCGCCGCCGACGATCAGGCCGATCACGACGAGCGCCGCCACGATGATGACGAGCGCGCTGTTGTTCTTCCCGCCGCCGGACTGCGCGGGCTGCGGAGCCATCGGCACCGTGGGAGCGCCCGGGTAGCCGTAGCCCTGCGGCTGGGTGTACGGATTCTGCGGCGCGCCCGGGTAGCCGTAGCCGGGCTGGGGCGGCTGCGGGGCCTGGGGTGCCTGCGGGTAGCCGTAGCCGGGCTGCGGTGCCTGGGGCGGCTGGGGTGCCTGGGGGTAGCCGTAGCCGGGCTGGGGCTGCGGCGGCTGAGGTGCCGCAGGCTGGGGCGGGCCGAAGCCGCCCTGCTGCGGGGGCTGGTTCGGCGGCTGGTTCGGGGGCGGCGGAGGCGGCTGGGTCATGACGGAGGTACCTCGGTGAAGCTGTCGGGGCCGGACGGCGGAAGGAGGACGGGAGACGGGCCGGGACTCACTTGCCGAAGGCCATCATCAGCTTCTCCTTCGAGTCGTCGTTGCCGGACAGCCGGGTGGAGGAGATGAAGAAACGCCCGTCGGCCCACTGGACGTCACCGTCGAAGAAGCCGTCCTCGATCTGCGCGGTGCCCGCCGGGTTCTGCAGCACCTTGGCCGGGGTGTGCGAACCGCCGGAGGTCGGGATCGACACGATCTGGCCGCCCGCGTCGTACGACGGGTGCACATACGCGATCAGCTTGCCGCCCTCGGTCCGCAGCGGGGACATCGACTCGTCCACGGGGGACTTGACGCGCCACTTCTGCTTGCCGTTGGCCAGGCTGACGGCGACGATCTCGTTGGCGCCGCTCGTGGTGTCGGTGGGCAGGTAGAGCGTGTCGCCGTCGACGGCGACGCCCTGGCAGCCCTGCAGATCGCGTTCGAGGATCGCCCAGCCGCAGCGCGGGGCGAACTTCTCGTTCACCTTGACCTCCGAGCGGAACTTGCCGCTCTTGGTGAAGGTGGAGATGTTCCAGGCCTTCTTGCTCTCGTTGGTCAGGTAGACCACGAGCGGGTCGAGGGAGTACGTGCGCGCGACCGTCCAGCCCTTCTTGACCGGCTGCGTCCACTTCACCTTGCCGCTGGCCGGGTCGAGTTCCTGGATCTCGTCGTGCTCGTTGCTGCCGCCGGCGCCGCAGGAGGCGACCTGGACCAGCCGGCCCGTGCCGCCCGCGAACGCGGTCGGGAAGCAGTCCGTGCCGTACTTCTTCTTGTCGAACAGCTTGTGGCCGGTCTCGAGGTCGTACGCCGTGCCCGACTGCGAACGGCTCACCATCAGCGTCTTTCCGCTGATGCTCAGTTCGATGCTGATCGCGCTGTCGAACAGCGCGCCGTCGGCGACCTCGCCGCTCCAGCCCTTCTTGCCGGTGTTCAGGTCGATCTGCTGGATCTGGTTGCACTTGGCGCGGTCGCTGACGCCGCTCATGTACGCCACGACGATCTTGTCGTCGGCGGACTTCTCCGGGGTGACCGCGCAGATCTTCTGCGGGAAGGAGATGGGGTTCCAGGTCGGGTTGCCGTTGCCGACGTTGTAGGCGACGAGCTGCTTGTACGCCGCCTTCACCGCCGTCTTGCCGGTGATCCACATGCCGGGCGCGTCGGCGCCGGAACCGGGGGCGTCGGGCGCGGTCTTGTACCAGAGCACCTTCGCCTCGCCGGGCTTGCGGCCGGCGTTGAGGTTCTCCGGGTCCGCACCGCCGTCGCCGCTGCCGTCACCGGGGTTGACCGGATCGCCGGAGGACTTCTTGCCGTCGTCGCTCTTGTGGGCGACCGGCTTCTTGTCGCCGCCGTCCCTGCTCGTGACCGCGTAGACGGTGCCGCCGATGACGGCCAGCGCGGCCACCGCGGCACCGATGATCAGCGCCGTCCGCCCCTTGGACGCCGGCTTCCCGCCGTAGGGGGCACCGGGCACGGTGCCGGGCGCGCCCGGGAACTGGGGCGGCTGCTGCGGGTAGCCGTAGCCGGGCTGGGCGGCGTACGGGCCGGGCTGCTGGGGCTGGGCGTACGGGCCCGGTGCGCCGGCTCCTGGTGCGCCGGGGGCTCCGTACGGGCCGGGCTGGGCGTAGGGGCCGGGCTGCTGCGGGTAGCCGTAGCCGGGCTGGGGCTGCGGTGGCTGAGGAGGCTGGGCCGGTGCCTGGGGCGGCTGGGCCGCCGGAGGCGGCGGCGGCTGCGGTGCCCCGAATCCGCCACCGTACGGCGGCTGGTCCTGCGGTGCTCCGAAGCCGCCCTGCGGCGGCTGGTTGGGCGGCTGAGTCATCAGCGCTCTTCCCCCTCGTTCACTGATTTTTAGCCACGCCCTGAGGTTCGTTCACGGACCCAAGGTCGTACTCAGACAGTTCTCAGACGGCTCTTTCTATCACCAAGGACAGACAGCAGACGGGGCCGTGCCCTCCCCTGTTCCCAAGGGAGGACCGGCCCGTGACGCCGTCGTTATGCGCCTTCACGCCCCCTTCACGCAGCGCACGCGCCCCCTGCGTGAGATGCGGGCGGGATCAGGCGTCCTCCGCCAGTTCCAGCCAGCGCAGCTCCAGTTCCTCGCGCTCCGTGGCCAGATCGCGCAACTGGCCGTCCAGTTCGGCGACCTTCGCGAAGTCCGTTGCGTTCTCGGCGATCTGGGCGTGCAGCTTGGACTCCTTCTCGGAGACCTTGTCCAACTGGCGCTCGATCCGCTGGAGTTCCTTCTTGGCAGCACGCTGGTCGGCGGCGCTCTTCTCCGACGTGTCCGGCTTGGGCGCCGTGGCGGCGGACTGTGCGGCGACCGCCTCCTCCATCCGCTGACGCCGCTCCAGGTACTCGTCGATACCGCGCGGCAGCATCCGCAGGGCGCCGTCGCCGAGGAGGGCGAACACCCGGTCCGTGGTGCGCTCCACGAAGAACCGGTCGTGGGAGATGACGATCATCGAGCCGGGCCAGCCGTCGAGGACGTCCTCCAGCTGGGTGAGGGTCTCGATGTCGAGGTCGTTGGTGGGCTCGTCGAGAAACAGGACGTTGGGCTCGTCCATGAGCAGACGCAGCAGCTGCAGGCGCCGGCGCTCACCACCGGACAGGTCACCGACCGGCGTCCACTGCTTCTCCTTGCTGAAGCCGAACGTCTCGCACAGCTGGCCGGCGGTCAGCTCGCGCCCCTTGCCGAGGTCGACGCGCTCCCGGACCTGCTGCACCGCCTCCAGGACCCGCACGGCGGGGTCGAGTTCGGCGACCTCCTGGGAGAGGTAGGCGAGCTTGACGGTCTTCCCGACGGCGACCCGGCCGGCCGCCGGCTGCGTCTCGCCCTCGGTCCGCGCCGCCTCGGCCATGGCCCGCAGCAGGGAGGTCTTGCCGGCGCCGTTGACACCGACGAGGCCGATGCGGTCGCCGGGGCCGAGCTGCCAGGTGACGTGCTTGAGCAGCACCTTGGGCCCGGCCTGCACGGTGACGTTCTCCAGGTCGAAGACCGTCTTGCCGAGGCGGGAGGACGCGAACTTCATCAGCTCGCTGCTGTCCCGGGGCGGCGGCACGTCCGCGATCAGCTCGTTGGCGGCCTCCACCCGGAAGCGCGGCTTGGAGGTACGCGCGGGCGCACCGCGGCGCAGCCAGGCCAGCTCCTTGCGGACGAGGTTCTGCCGCTTGGCCTCCTCGGTCGCGGCGATCCGCTCGCGCTCCGCGCGCGCGAAGACGTAGTCGGAGTAGCCGCCCTCGTACTCGTAGACGTCGCCGCGCTGCACGTCCCACATGCGGGTGCAGACCTGGTCGAGGAACCAGCGGTCGTGCGTCACGCAGACCAGCGCCGAGCGGCGGTTCTGCAGGTGCCGGGCCAGCCAGGAGATGCCCTCGACGTCGAGGTGGTTGGTGGGCTCGTCGAGGACGATCAGGTCCTGTTCCTCGATGAGCAGCTTGGCGAGCGCGATACGGCGCCGCTCGCCACCGGACAGCGGCCCGATGACGGTGTCGAGCCCCTTCGGGAAGCCGGGCAGGTCGAGCCCGCCGAACAGCCCGGTGAGCACGTCCCTGACCTTGGCGTTGCCGGCCCACTCGTGGTCGGCCATGTCACCGATGACCTCGTGGCGGACGGTGGCCGCGGGGTCGAGGGAGTCGTGCTGGGTGAGCACGCCGAGGCGCAGCCCGCCGGAGTGGGTGACGCGTCCGGTGTCGGCCTCCTCCAGCTTGGCGAGCATCCGGATGAGCGTGGTCTTGCCGTCGCCGTTGCGGCCCACCACACCGATCCGGTCGCCCTCGGACACACCGAGCGAGACACCGTCGAGCAGGGCACGGGTGCCGTACACCTTGCTGACGTTCTCGACATTGACCAGGTTGACGGCCATTTCACTCCTGCCAAGGGGGACGGATCGACCTTCCAGCGTAGTCGGCGGCGGCCGTGCCCCTTCCCGCCGCAGGTCAGCGCCTTCAGACAGGCAGTACGGTCGCGCCGGACGCGGGCGCCGTCGCCGTGCGCACCGTGCGGCAGGTGCCGGAGGCCCGCAGGACCTCGGCGACCTTCGACGCGGACTCCGCGTCACGGGCGAGGAAGGCCGTCGTGGGGCCCGAACCGGAGACGAGCGCGGCGAGTGCGCCCGCGCCGCGACCCGCGTCGAGGGTGTCGGCCAGCTCCGGGAAGAGGGAGAGCGCGGCGGGCTGCAGATCGTTGGAGACGGCGGCCGCGAGCGCTTCGGGGTCGCCCTTGGCGAGCGCGTCGAGCAGGTCGGCGGAGGCGGTCGGCTCGGGGATCGTACGGCCCTCGGCGAGACGGTCGAACTCGCGGAAGACGGCCGGGGTGGACAGCCCGCGCCCGGCCATCGCGAACACCCAGTGGAAGGTGCCGCCGACCTCGAGGGCGGTCAGCCGCTCACCGCGCCCGACGCCGAGGGCCGCGCCCCCGACCAGGCTGAACGGCACGTCGCTGCCGAGATCGGCGCAGATGGCGAGGAGTTCGCCACGGGAGGCACCGGCGCCCCAGAGCGCGTTGCACGCGACGAGCGCGCCCGCTCCGTCCGCACTGCCGCCCGCCATGCCGCCCGCGACCGGGATGTCCTTGGCGATGTGGATGTGCACGGCCGGCTCGATGCCCCGGCGCTCGGCGAGCGCGACGGCCGCGCGCGCGGCGAGGTTGGTGCCGTCCAGGGGGACCTCGCTCGCGTCCGGCCCCTCGCAGGTGATGCGCAGCTCGTCCGCCGGCGTGACGGTGACCTCGTCGTACAGACCGACCGCGAGGAACACGTTGGCCAGGTCGTGGAACCCGTCGGGGCGGGCCGCACCCACCGCCAGCTGGACGTTGACCTTCGCCGGTACCCGTACCGTCACGCTCACTTGCCCGCCTCCTTCTGCTCGGCGATCCGAGCGAACTCCTCGACCGTCAGCGACTCCCCGCGCGCCTGCGGCGAGATCCCGGCGGCGACCAGCGCCGCCTCGGCGGCCGGGGCGGACCCGGCCCATCCGGCGAGCGCCGCGCGCAGGGTCTTCCTCCGCTGCGCGAACGCCGCGTCGACGACCGCGAAGACCTCGCGCCTCGAGGCCGTCGTCGTGAGCGGCTCGGCCCGCCGGACGAGCGAGACGAGCCCGCTGTCGACGTTCGGCGCGGGCCAGAAGACATTGCGCCCGATGGCGCCGGCCCGCTTCACCTCGGCGTACCAGTTGGCCTTCACGGACGGGACGCCGTACACCTTGGAGCCCGGTGCGGCGGCCAGCCGGTCGGCGACCTCGGACTGCACCATCACGAGGGTCCGCTCGATGCTCGGGAAGGTCTCGAGCATGTGCAGCAGCACCGGTACGGCCACGTTGTACGGCAGGTTCGCCACCAGGGCCGTCGGCGGCGGTCCGGGCAGTTCGGTCACGTGCATGGCGTCGGAGTGCACCAGCGCGAACCGCTCGGCACGCTCCGGCATGCGCGCGGCGACGGTCGCGGGCAGCGCGGCGGCCAGCACGTCGTCGATCTCGACGGCGGTGACCCGGTCGGCGGCCTCCAGCAGCGCGAGCGTGAGGGAGCCGAGCCCCGGGCCGACCTCGACGACCACGTCGTCGGGGCGGACCTCGGCGGTTCGGACGATACGGCGGACCGTGTTGGCGTCGATCACGAAGTTCTGGCCGCGCTGCTTGGTGGGACGGACACCGAGCGCTGCCGCGAGCTCACGGATGTCGGCGGGGCCGAGGAGGGCGTCGGGGGTGGGGCTGGTCACGGGACAAGGGTACGGGGGTGTGGATGCGGGGGTTGCCAGGGCATCGGTGCCGGCCGCAGCCGCACTCAACTGTGCAGGCGGGCCCCGCAGTGCGGCCAGGGACTGGCGCCGGCGCGTACGTACAGCTTCTTCGCGCGGAACGTCTGTTCCTCCGCCGGGGCGTCCTGCGGGCGCCCGCTGCCGCCGAGGCTGTGCCAGGTGTGTGTGTCGAACTGGTAGAGCCCGCCGTAGTTCCCCGACGGGTCCACCGCCTGCGGACGGCCACCGGACTCGCACGCGGCCAGCCCGTGCCAGTCGAGGTGGTCGGCGCCCTGCACCGATTTCGGCCGGGGCTTGGTCCCCACCTTCACCAGCTCCTTGCTCGGCCCCCGCACCACCTCGGACTTCTCCTTGCGCGGCTTCTCCCGGACGCCGTTGACGGTACGCAGGAGGTAGGTGATCCGGCGCAGCCCGGGCTGTCCGGGCCGTTCGATCACCTCGGTGCCGTTGAAGAGGGAGGGGTCCTCGGTCCGCTCGACCGCGAAGGGGATCTGCTCCTCGCGCACCTCCCTGACACCGGTCACCCGCAGCACGGTCACCGTCTGCCCGTCGCGCGGGAAGCTGTCGGCCGGGACGGAGGTGGTGTCCTGGCCGTGCAGGGTGATGCCGGCCTCCTCGACGGCCTCGCCGACGGTGGCCGCGTTGGTGCGGATCGTGCGGGTGCGGCCGTCCGCCATGATCGTGACCGCGCGCTCGGTGCGCACGTCCAGCGTGAGCCCGGCACGCCCGATGCTCCGGGAACGCGCGGCCGACAGGTACGCGCCCTCCGCGCGCACCCCCAGCTCCCTGAGCGCCTCGTCCACCGTGTGCGCCGTCGTCCACACCTCGCGCCGCCGGCCGTCCAGCGTGAGCTGCACTGGGCGCCCGTAGCGCACCGCGACCTCGTCGCCGCTGGCGAGCGCCGCTCCGGGGGCGGGGGCGACCACGTCGTGGGCTCCCACGCGCACGCCCTCCTCGGCCAGCAGCTCCGACACGTCGTCGGCGAAGGTGTGCAGCGTGCGCTGTTCGCCGTCGACGCTCAGCTCGATCGCCTTGTCCTTGGCGACGAAGGCGGTGGTGCCGCCGGCCAGGAAGGCGACGACCAGCGCCTGCGGCAGCAGACGGCGCATCGCGGACTCCGGGCGCTCGGCGGAGCGCGCCCTGCGCCGGCGCATCGCACGCCCGACCGCCTCCTCGGGCGCGGCGGGCTCCGGGATCACCGGTTCGGGAACGCGGTGCACGCTCGCCACCTGCCGCGGCAACGGCAGCACCGGCTCGGTGACGAAGTACGCCTGGGCCTCGTAGGCGGGCCGGTAGGTGTCCTCGTACATCCCGTAGGGCAGCGTCTCCGCGGTGTGCACGGAGGCGTCATGGCCGTACGGGTCGTACGTCTCGTACTGCGGCTTGCTCACGCCGACACGCTCCAGAAGGCCAGAGGGGTCCGGATCGGGCCCCCAGAACCTAGCGGAGCGGATGTCACTGTCCAAAGCGACGCGACTACGTACTGTTGCGCGCCGAACCTGCGGTCAGTAATCGAAGGCGCGTGCGGTGTTCGCCCCCAGGGCGGCCGCCAGGGTGTCCTCGTCGATGCCGCGCACGGCGGCCATCGCGCGCACCGTGACCGGAACCAGATACGGGGCGTTGGGCCGTCCGCGGTACGGCGCCGGGGTCAGGAAGGGCGCGTCGGTCTCCACGAGGACCAGTTCCAGCGGGGCGACGGCGAGGGCGTCCCGGAGGTTCTGGGCGTTCTTGAAGGTGACGTTGCCGGCGAAGGACATGAAGTAGCCCTCACGGGCGCAGATCCCGGCCATCTCGGCGTCGCCGGAGTAGCAGTGGAAGACGGTGCGCTCGGGGGCGCCCTCCTCCTTCAGGACGCGCAGGACGTCGGCGTGGGCGTCGCGGTCGTGGATGACGAGGGCCTTGCCGTGCCGCTTGGCGATCTCGATGTGGGCCCGGAAGGACCGCTCCTGGGCGGCCTTGCCCTCGGGCCCGGTGCGGAAGTGGTCCAGCCCCGTCTCGCCGACGCCCCGCACCTGGGGCAGACCGGCGAGCCGGTCGATCTCGGCGAGGGCGTCGTCGAGCGCCGCGTCACCGCCCGGCTGCCTTGCGCCCTGCCGGGACCAGCCGTCGGGGTCGCCGTGGACGATCCGCGGGGCCTCGTTGGGGTGCAGGGCGACGGTCGCGTGGACGTTCTCGTACGTCGCGGCCGTCTCGGCGGCCCACTGCGAGCCCTTGATGTCGCAGCCGACCTGGACGACCGTCGTCACACCCACCGACGCGGCCTTCGCGAGGCCCTCCTCGACGGTGCCGGACTGCATGTCGAGGTGGGTGTGGGAGTCGGCCACGGGCACCCGGAGGGGCGCCGGGAGCGGCGGTGCCGCGTTCTTGTCGGCGTTCGAAGGCATGCCCCGATCCTACGAAAGGAGCATGCGTTCGAACGTCGGCGATGTGCTCAGCTCGCCCTGCGGTGGAACGGGTGCAGGAGATCGGACAGATGCCAGTGGTGGTGTTCCGTGGCCGGCGCGGCCGTCTCCGCCGCCTGCGGCGCCTCGGCCCGCGGCGCGTCGGCCCGCGGTGCCTGGTGGTGCTGCGCCGCGCTGCGCACCGACGACACCTGCCCCGGCCGCATGATCCGGACGACGTGACCGTCGCAGTTCTGGCACGTCGGCCGGCTCAGCGGGGACGGCACGACCTGCTTGTCGGCCACGTACCTCACGAACTCATGGCCGTCGGCGTCCGTGTGGTGCTCTATCTCGTACGACTGCTCCCAGCCGTGCCCGCATCGCATGCAGGCGAACGAGTACGACTCGTGAACGACGGCTGTGGCCGTACCGCGGAGGCCGGTCTGTCCTGCGATCTCACTCATGCCAGCTCCTCTTGTCCGCTGGACACGGGACGGGTGCGTCCCTTCGACCAGTGGACGCCTTCACCGGAGCGAATGCATCAGGCCTGTCGAGTGTTGGAGGCGATTTGGTCGCCGCTTGCCAAATCGGCCCGGTCGGGGGGTCTGGTCTTTGCTTTCGGCGCCGGCCTTTTGCCCTCGCATGGGGCGCATGCTCAACCGAGAACGCCCCTGCTCAGAGGGCCTATTCAACAGGCCGGGGGAAGCGCCCCGAAAGGGGCGCGGGGCTGTATCGATATGCGGTTCCGCCACATGGGCGCGACCAGCTACGGCATACCGTCGGCCGCCACGAACCGAACCCCCGCGGCGCTCCCCGGACAGCCGCGTCACCCGGCGGAGCGTTTTGCAGCAACGACCGCGTCGAAAACAACCCGCTTCTGCAGTCCGGCCTCCACCGCCACCGCGGCGATCGCCTCCTTGCGCCGCTCCCCCGCCTCCTCCCGGACCCGCACCCGGCGGACCAGCTCCGCCGCGTCGAGTTCCTCGGGACCGGATTCGGGCGCACCCTCCACCACGACGGTGATCTCCCCGCGGACCCCCTCGGCGGCCCATCGCGCCAGCTCGTCCAGCGGCCCCCGCCGCACCTCCTCGTACGTCTTGGTCAGCTCACGGCACACGGCGGCCCGCCGCTCGGCGCCGAAGACCTCGGCCATGGCGGCGAGGGTGTCGTCGAGCCGGTGCGGGGCCTCGAAGTAGACGAGCGTCCGCCGCTCGCCGGCCACCTCCCGCAGCCGGGACAGCCGCTCCCCCGCCTTGCGCGGCAGGAAGCCTTCGAAGCAGAACCGGTCGACGGGCAGCCCGGACAGGGCGAGGGCGGTGAGCACGGCGGACGGCCCGGGGACGGCGGTGACCCGGATGTCCTTCTCCACGGCGGCCGCGACCAGCCGGTACCCCGGGTCGGAGACCGACGGCATCCCAGCGTCCGTGACGAGCAGCACACGCGCGCCGCCGAGCAGCTCCTCGACCAGCTCGGGCGTCCGGGCGGCCTCGTTGCCCTCGAAGTACGACACCACGCGGCCCTTGGGAGTCACCCCCAGCGCCTGGGTGAGCCGGCGCAGCCGCCGTGTGTCCTCGGCGGCGACGACGTCGGCGCCCGCCAGCTCCTCGGCCAGCCGGGGCGGCGCGTCCGCGATGTCACCGATGGGGGTACCTGCCAGGACAAGGGTTCCAGTCACACCCCCATCCTCCCAGGGCCGGCGAGGAGCGGAGAAAGCGACCGCATCCCGACCGGTACCTCACATGCACGGGACTCACACAGAACGGTTCCCTACGATGGCGCGGTGACCAGTACCGCGTCCTCCACGGACTTCCGGCAGGGCCAGGCACCGCACGACCAGCGGCCGTCGTGGCAGCAGCGGCTGCGCCGATTCGGCTACGCGCCCGCCGAGGACGCTCCCTCGGGCGACGTACGCGACCGGCTGGTGCCGCCGTACGCCGAGCCGAGTCCGCGCCTGTGGCAGGCGCTGGGCGTCCCGCCCGTCCTGGCGGAACGGATCACCCGCTGGTCGGGCTGGATCGGTCCGCTGCTCGTGACGCTGATGGCGGGCGTGATGCGGTTCTGGAACCTGGGCAGCCCACGCGCGGTGATATTCGACGAGACGTACTACGCCAAGGACGCCTGGGCGCTCGTCCACCGCGGGTACGAGGTCAACTGGGACAAGAACGCCAACGACCTGGTGCTGCAGACCCACGGCCATCTCACGATCCCCACGGACGCGGCGTACGTCGTGCACCCGCCGGTGGGCAAGTACGTCATCGGCCTGGGCGAGCTGATGTTCGGGTTCGACCCGTTCGGCTGGCGGTTCATGACGGCGCTCCTCGGGACGCTCTCCGTCCTGCTGCTGTGCCGGATCGGCCGCCGGATGTTCCGCTCGACGTTCCTCGGCTGTCTGGCGGGCGCGCTGATGGCGGTGGACGGCCTGCACTTCGTGATGAGCCGGACCTCGCTGCTCGACGGCGTGCTGATGTTCTTCGTCGTGGCCGCGTTCGGCTGCCTGGTCGTCGACCGGGACAGGTCACGGGAGAAACTGGCCGCCGCGCTGCCGGCCGGACCCGACGGCCGGGTACGCCCCGACGACCAGGTCGGCGACACCTTCCGCTTCGGCTGGCGGCCCTGGCGCTGGGGCGCCGGGCTGATGCTGGGCCTGGCCATCGGCACGAAGTGGAACGGCCTCTACATCCTGGCCGCGTTCTGCGTCATGGCGGTCCTCTGGGACGCGGGCGCCCGCAGGACGGCCGGCGCCCGGCACCCGTACCTCGCGGCGCTCAAGTACGACACCGGCATCACGTTCCTCGCGACCTGGCCGGTGGCGCTCACCGTCTACCTGGTCTCCTGGACCGGCTGGATCCTCTCCCCGACCGACGGCACCGGCGGCTACTTCCGCAACTGGGCGGCGACCGACGGCAGGGGCGGCACCTGGACCTTCCTGCCGGACTGGCTGCGCAGCCTGTGGCACTACGAGCACGAGGTGTACAAGTTCCACATCGGGCTGTCGTCCCCGCACACCTACCAGTCCAACCCGTGGAGCTGGATCGTGCTGGGCCGCCCGGTGTCGTACTTCTACGAGTCCCCCTCCCCCGGCGCCGACGGCTGCCCGGCCGACGCCGGCCAGAAGTGCGCCCGGGAGGTACTGGCCATCGGCACACCGCTGCTGTGGTGGGCGGCCTGCTTCGCGCTCCTGTACGTGCTGTGGCGGTGGCTGCTGCGCCGCGACTGGCGGGCCGGCGCCATCGCCTGCGGGATCGCGGCCGGCTACCTGCCCTGGTTCATGTACCAGGAGCGGACGATCTTCCTCTTCTACGCAGTCGTCTTCCTGCCGTTCCTGTGCCTTGCCGTGGCCATGCTGATCGGCGCGATCATCGGCCCACCGGGCTCCACCGAGACCCGCCGCGTGATCGGCGCATCGGCAGCGGGCGTCCTGGTCCTGCTGATCGCCTGGAACTTCATCTACTTCTGGCCGCTGTACACGGGGACCGCGATTCCTATCGACAGCTGGCGGTCGCGGATGTGGCTGGACACCTGGGTCTAGCTGCGTAGGCAGATTTACAGACTATGCAGGGGACGACCTTCGAGCTGCGGTTTCGCGGCGGACAACGACGGTCACCCCACGTCTGGCCCACCGGAAGGTGACTCTGGTAGGCCGTTGAGCCGGTCAGCCAGGATCATCGCCACATCGTCCGCCAAGTCGCCGCCGGTGTGGCGGATCAACGCCTGGTGCAGTTGCTCCAGAAATTCCGGCGGGGTGGGGCCGACGCCCAGCCCCTCCATGGCCTCCGGCAGAGCGAAGAATTCGCCGTCGCGGTTGCGGGCCTCGATCACACCGTCGGTGTACAGCAGCAAACGGTCACCAGGGATGAACGCATGGCTTTCAGGCTTCTCGGGGAGACCTGCGACGAGGTCTTCGAGGCCAAGAGGTGGCGACGGCAAGCTCGGCATCAGCGGCGTAGCCCTGCCCTGGTGCAGCAGCAGCGGTGGCGGATGTCCACGGTTGACCAGCTGCACCACGGGTTCGTCCGGCACCTGCGCGATGAGCGCCGTGGTGAACCCTTCCAGCAGAACTTCCTGACCGTACGCACCCGGCACGGCGACCTCCCGTCGCAGCGCATCCGAGCAGCGGTTCATGACCTCTACCAGGTCCTCCTCGTAGTGCACGGCTTCCCGGAACGCGCCCAGCGCCACCGCGACGGCTCGCACCGCGGACAGCCCCTTGCCCCGGACATCACCGACGATCATCCGGACGCCGTACCGCGTCTGCACGGCCTCGTACAGATCACCGCCCACCCGTGCCCCGGTCCCGGCCGCAAGGCAAAGGCTGCCGATCCGCAGCGGACCCAGGCACGCGGGCACGGGCCGCAGCACGACCTCCTGGGCCGCCACGGCGATGCGGCGGACCCGGTCGAGCTCTTCCTGCCTGCGCTCCTGCATAGCGCGGCTGGTGATGAAGCCGGCCACGGAGACCAGGATCAGAGCAAGGAAGTTGCTGTAGACCTGCAAGGTGCCCCACGCCCCGTTATAGGTCGCAGTGGTCACACTGATCGCCAGCGCCAGGACCGCCGCCGCGGTGGTGCCCTTGGGCCCCAGCGTCACTGCCGCCAGCGCCGGCACCGCGGTGAGAAAGGGGCCGGTATAGATGAAGTGCGCAGGCGTGAGCTCGATGACCAGCACGGACAGCGCGATCAGATAGGGCACACACTGCATCAGTGTGAAGAGGACCCTGTTATGACCGCCTGCTCCTGGCAGCGAGGGTGAGCGCAAGAGCGACCCCATGCACCAAGGGTGCCTCGCTGAAACCCACGGCTCCACCCAGTCAGCCGCCGCCCTGGGCAGTACGAGGACTGGCCCAGCTGCTCTGTGTCGTGAACAGCCGGTGGCGGGGGTGGGTGCGCGGGTACGGTCGGGATGCTGGATTCCGGCCGTGTTCGAGGGGGCTTTGGTGGCGGGCGGGGAGGCGCGGTACGGCGCTGAGGGTGGGGACCACGTCGATTTCCGTGGCGGTTCGTTCAGCGGCCCGGTCGCAGGCAAGGTCGACCACCACTACTACGGGGCCCGGCGGCCCATGGCCGGGTGGCCGCATCAGGTGGGGGTGATTCCGCCGCGGGCGGGCTGTTTCCAGACCCGGGCCGAGGTGGTGCGGCTGCGTGAGGCGCTCACGGGTGGGCGGGCGGCGGTCCTGGTGGGGCAGGACACGGTCCACGGTCAGGTGCTGGCGGGAATGGGCGGGGTGGGCAAGACCCAGCTGGCCGCCGACTACGCCCGCACCGCCTGGCAGGCCGGTGAGCTGGACGTGCTGGTGTGGATCACCGCGAGCAACGCCACCGCGGCCGCGTCCGGGTATGCGCAGGCCGCCGTGGAGATCCTGGGCGCCGACCCGGCGGACCGGGAAGCGGCCGCGGGCGCGTTTTTGGCCTGGCTGGAACCCAAGGCGAACGCCGAGCCGTGCCGGTGGCTGGTCGTCCTCGACGACGTCATCGACCCCGCCGACCTGAACGGGCTGTGGCCGCCGGCGGGCCCGCACGGCCGGACCCTGGTCACCACCCGCCGCCAGGATGCCGCCCTGGCCGGCCGCCTGATCAGGGTCGGACTGTTCACCGAGGCCGAGTCCCTCGCCTACCTCACCGCCACATTGGGCGCACGCGAGCGCTGTGAGCCCGAGCAACAACTCGCCGCGCTTGCCCAGGACTTAGGGCACCTGCCGCTCGCGTTGTCGCAAGCCGCTGCCTACCTCATCGACGCCGGCATCAGCGCCGCCGCCTACCGGAGCCTGCTGGCCGACCGCAGTGCCTCTCTCACCGATGCCGCCCCCGAGGTCCTCCCCGACGGCCAGACCCAGACCGCAGCTGCAGCCTGGTCACTGTCCGTCGACCGCGCCGACACCCTCCGACCGGCCGGTCTGGCCCGCCCGATGCTCCAGCTCGCCGCGTTCCTCAGCCCCAACGGCATCCCCGAAACCGCCCTGACCAGCGCACCCGCCCTCGCTCACCTGACCCGGCACCGTAAGACTCCCGTGTCTGTGACTGCGGATGAGGCGGTCGGTGCGCTGCGGGCGCTGGCTCGGCTCAGTCTCATCGACCACACTCCCGCCACCCCGCGTCAGGCCGTCCGCGTCCACCAGCTCATCCAGCGCGCCACCCGTGACACGCTCACCCCCGACCAGCACGACCACCTCGCCCGCACCACCGCCGACGCCCTCACCACCGCCTGGCCCGCCAACGAACGCGACACCGAACTCGCCCAGGCCCTGCGCGCCAATGCCACCACCCTCACCCGCACCGCCGAAGACGCCCTCTACCGGCCCGACGCGCATACCGTGCTGTACCTGGCCGGACGAAGCCTCGGCGGAGCCGGGCAGGTCACCGCCGCCACAGCCCACTTCCATCGCCTGTCCGAGACCACCAGCCACCGCCTCGGCCCCGACCACCCCGACACCCTGGCCGCCCGCCACAACCTCGCTTACTGGCGGGGGGAGGCCGGAGACGTGACCGGTGCCGCAGCCGCATACGAGCAACTGCTGGCCGACCGGCTGCGGGTGCTGGGCGAGGACCATCCCCACACCCTGACCACCCGCCACGAACTCGCCCTGTGGCGGGGGCAGGCGGGGGACGCGGCCGGTGCCGCAGCCGCGTTCGAGGAGCTACTGGCCGACCAAGTTCGGGTGCAGGGTGAGGACCACCCCCACACCCTGACCACCCGCCACAACCTCGCCTACTGGCGGAGGGAGGCGGGGGACGCGGCCGGTGCCGCAGCCGCGTTCGAGGAGCTACTGGCCGACCGAGTTCGCGTGCTGGGTGAGGACCACCCCCACACCCTGACCACCCGCCACGAACTCGCCCTGTGGCGGGGGCAGGAGGGAGACGCGGCCGGTGCCACAGCCGCGTACGAGCAGCTACTGGCCGACCAAGTTCGGGTGCAGGGTGAGGACCACCCCCACACCCTGACCACCCGCAACGAACTTGCCCGGTGGCGGGGGGAGGCGGGGGACGCGGCCGGTGCCGCAGCCGCGTTCGAGGAGCTGCTGGCAGACCGGCTGCGGGTGCAGGGTGAGGACCACCCCCACACCCTGACCACCCGCAGCAACCTCGCCCGGTGGCAGGGTGAGGCGGGGGACGCGGCCGGTGCCGCAGCCGCGTACGAGGAGCTACTGGCCGACCGAGTTCGCGTGCTGGGTGAGGACCACCCCCACACCCTGACCACCCGCAACAACCTCGCCTACTGGCGGGGGGAGGCGGGGGACGCGGCCGGTGCCGCAGCCGCGTTCGAGGAGCTGCTGGCAGACCGGCTGCGGGTGCTGGGTGAGGACCACCCCGACACCCGGACCACCCGCCACAACCTCGCCTACTGGCAGGGGAAGGCAGGCGAGACACCTCCCGCCTGAAGGCCGACGGGACCCGACGCCGTCCCCGAGCCTGAGGGGCTGGTCGCACGGGCTGCGGGGCGTTGGCGTACGCCTGCGGTCCCGTTGCCGTCCACGAATGCCGCTCCCCATCGCCCTGAAGGCCTACTGGCCACCGCCGCCGGTGTACGTCGCGATCAGCTTGCCCAGCAGCTTGCCCAGGACGCTGTCGCTGAGCGCCTTCTTGTGGACCTTGAACCGCCACTTCCCGGCGGTGGTGCGCTCCAGCTCCAGGTCGGTCTGCAGGGCCAGCACCACCAACGCGCCCACCCCGACCGTCACCGGGTCGAACCGCGACGGGGCGCTGAAGCCCTGCCGCGTCATCGCGATCGCCCGCTCGACCACCGGTGCCACGTCGGGCCTCTCTGCGACCAGGTATGCCAGGGTGTCCCGCGCCAACGCGCCCGGAGCCACTGGCCCGTCGGCCGCGGCGACGCTCGGCCCGGTCGCCCCCTCGACCTCGACGGGTTCCCCGGCTGCCTCGCCGATCTGGGCGTCCAGCTGCCGTGCCCGGGCCAGATCCGGTAGCCGCCGGTCGCGGTCCAGGACCAGGGCGAGCACGGCGATCGCCTGGTCATCGGTGAGTGCGTCAACCTCGGACACGTGCATCAGGGGCCTCCTGTGCGGGGTTCAGGGCCTGCATCTGGAATTGCTCAGGGGAGGGTGCGGGACGCAACGGCTCATTCGGCCAACACCGACAGCACTGCGTCGATCAGCGGACGCATCTCCGGATCCAGTCCGGCGGTCAACGTCGGGCTGCGATCACCGTCAAGGATCGCCCGCAGGGCGCCGGCCATCGCCACCAGCTCGGCGTGCTCGCTCATCTGATCGATGATCGGGCCGACGAACTCCGCTGCCGGCCGACTTCCTTGGGCGGCGGCCACCACGGTAGCCAGGAACTCCGGCATCCTCGAGCCGTCGCTCTCGTCGACGGAGTCGCCAGTGGCCCAGAGCATGGGGTCGATCGGGTCGGAGCCGTCCAGCGCGGCCAGGGTCCGGGCCAGGATCGCGGTGTCGATCTCGTCCAAGCCTGCGGCAAGCACGGCCTGGTCGCGGTCCCCGGTCCACACTCGCCGCAGGACTGCCGCCAGACCGGCCCAGTCGTGGGTCTGCGCAAAGAGGTCCAAGGCCTGGTCCAAGAACGTGGCTGCCTGCTCGCGTTGGTCGCCCTCGGCGCTGCCCGATTCGCCCCTCCTGTTTCCGGGAGTGCCGACGGTAGCCGCCAATGCGGAGATGACCCGCTCCCACAGCTGCAGGTACCGGGGCACATCGAGCACCTGCTCGGAAGGTATGTCACGGGCCAGAGCCAGTACCTCGTCCAGCGCGGCCTGTTCATCGGCTGCGCGACGGGGAAGCTGGGCCGAGAGGGCGGCAAGGTGGACCCCGTCGATCTGGTCCACGATTGCGCATACCTGGTCGAAGGAGGCAGGCAGTGGTGGCGGATCGGACCGGTGCAACAGCCTCGCGATGGTGGAGAGCTGTCCGTGGAACAGGCCGGAATTGGTCTGATAGACGATGACGGCGCCGGCGAGTCGGTGCGCCCATGCCTGTTCGGCCTGGTGGGTGTGTCTGTCGAGGAAGTTCGCCAGGTTGTGGTGGCTGACCCCGATGGTGATGATGTCGCCGGTCGTGTATGTCAGGCGTAGAGCGTCGCTTTGCAAGGCGATTGCGGCTTGACCATGTCCCAGTTTGTCTTCGATATCGGCCAAGGCGCCGAGGTCCTTGGCGAGGCCAATGATGTCGTGGTGGGCCTCGTCGATGTCTCGGCACCACAGCAGCAGAGCACGGGCTTCATCCAGGCGACCGAGGGCCCGTAGCGGGCCGTAGTCATTGAACGCGGCTTGGGCCACTTTCCATTCGGTGGCGCCCCGCTCTTTCATGACCCGTAAGTGTTCAGCGTTGAGGTCCAGCGCAAGCTGCCACTTCTTCAGGTCGCTGGCTGCGGAGCGGCCGGTGTCGAGGACGGCCTCGCGGACGTTCCACGGCTGGGTAGTCTCGACTTCGTCGGACGGGTCGGGCAGGGTGGCCATGTGGGCCCGGATGTGCTCGATGGCGTCCAGGACCTGCCGACTGTGCCCCTGCAGCAAGCGGATCTGCAACTGCCGACCCTCGATCGACAGTTGGCTCCACGGCCCGTATCCGGCGGCACCGCTGTCTTCCTGCATCTGATCAAGCAGGGTGAGCGCCTCCTCGAACCGGCTCATTTCCAGGTACCGGTTGGCCAGTTCGCCTGCGATGACCGCAGCGGCGTCGTGCTCACCGCGTTGCCGGACCAGGTCGTGCAGGCGACGGAGCTCGGGTTCGGCGTCGGTGGGCCGCAGCCGGGCCAGGGCACGGGCGTGGGTGAACCTGCACTGGACCTCAAGGTGAGGGTCGATACCGACGGTGGCCTCGGCAGCGGCCTGCAAGAACGGCAGCAGCGCGGCCGCGGTGTCCGGCGACAAGTCACGGATCAGCACCTCGTCCAGGACGTCGACGAGAGCGCCCCAGTCGCCGTGACGAGCCAGGTACGGGGCCGCCGCCTTGGCGGCGTGCAGGATGACCTCCCCCAATCCCTCCCGCTCCCGCTCCAACCCCCCTACGAGTATGAGCTGCCAGAGACTGGCCGCTTTGGTGTCGATCAGGTGTGTGGTGTCGGGTGGGGTCTGGCTGCGGATGGTTTCGGCGACCCCGGGATGGATCCGATACCGCATCACCTCGTTCGTGCCGGGCCTGTGGTCGACGGCGACCAGGGCCTGCTTCAGCAACGGCCCCACCGTCACGTCGACGGAGGGAGGCTGGTCGGGATGCCCCAACTCCCGCCACAGAATTGGCCACACCGTGTCGACGACGACCGGGTTCCGGTCGTCGTCCTCCAGCCCGGCCAGCAGCGTGAACAACGCCCCCGATGCCGTCGGCAACCGCTGGGCGGCAGCCCGGGTCCAGGTGGACAGCACCTGGTAGTAGTCCTGATCGCTGGCCTGGGGGTGGCCGGTGTCGAGGAAGTCCTGCAGCCGGATGCCGCGGGTCAGCCAGGCGGTGTCGATCTCGTCCAGCCGGGCCGCCAACGTCACCGGGTCGGCGGCCTGCCCGTCGGCCAGTTCGATCAGCTTCGGGTGCCCCTGCACCACCGCCAGGACGCGAGCGGCCAAGCCCCGCCCGGACCGCGGGTCACGACGGCCCTGGGTGGGGGTGTCGATCAGGGCTCTGAGGTGAGGCCACTCGCGGGCCAGAAGTACGGACTCCTGCAACGCCAGCGCGTGCACCGGCTCGGTCCTCACCCCCGCGGGCAGGCCGGCGGGGCAGGTCCGGGAGGTCAGGATCACCCGGGACAGGCCGCCCGGGACCGTGACCGCCTCGATGAGCAGCCCCCACCGCTCGTCCCGCCATTTCCCATCGCTGGTGAGCAGGGACTCCAGGTTGTCCAGCACCAGCAACACCCGGTTCTGTTCGAGGAACTCGGTCAGCGTGGGCAGGAACGCCGTCAGCTGGGGAGCGCTGTCGGCCAGGTGCAGCAGTTTCAGGCCGGGGATCTGCGCCTCCAGGTCCGCCGCCAGGGTGGTGAACGCCGCCGCGATGTCCTGATCCTGCTGCGGGGCCTGATGCCAGACCAGCAGCTGGAAGGCCTCTTGGTGGGCGTAGGCCAACTCCACCGCGCAGGCGGTCTTGCCCGCCCCGGCCATCCCGTGGAAGAGCACCCCTGCCACCTGCGAGCGCGGGGCCAGGGCGGTGGCGGCCCGGGTCATCGGCCCGACCCGGCCCACGAACCGGGCGGGCTGGTCCGGGAACCGCGCCAGCTTTTCCCGCTCGGCCTGGAACACCAGCGGCTCGCCCTCCGGGGCGATCAGCTCCAGGCCCAGCGCACGGTTCCCGAACAGCGCCGGAGTGGCCGCCGACAACGCCGGCACTCCTGCCGTCGGTTCCCGGGGGACCACCCGGGTCAGGGTCAGCCCGAGCGCCCGGTCGACCGGCTGCCCCTTGCCCAGAACCAGGTCGTAGAACCGCTCCGCCAGTCCGATCGCGAAGTCGTCCACGACCGGGTAGCGCATCGCCAGCACCGCGGCATCGACGCGGTCCACCAACGAGGTGGCCAGCACCGACAACCCCGCGTCGTCACCTTGCCAGGGGTTCTCCCCAGGACCATCGGCGGGATGAGTCGGAGACGCTGTCGGTGGTCGGGAACCGGTCAGACCATGCCCGGGGACACCCCAGCTGCGCTCCGCACCGCCGCCCGGAGGCGTCCCGTCCGGGCCCCGCCCCGGCTCGGCGTCCCCAGGGGGTGTCAGGCCGAGGAGGCGCAGATGATCCTCAGCGGTCAGTGCCGCCGACTCGCACGCCGACAGCGTGATCAGTTTCAGATGGTCACTCGCCGCGCCGATCAGATCGACCAGGTCGTCCGTCTCGATCAGATCGCGACGGCCGGTGTCGTCCTCGAGCACCAGTCCGGCCGGCAGGCCGTGCCCGGACATGTGCAGGACGTCCCAGCCCTCCGCCTCCAGCAGGGCCTCCTCCAGCCTGCGCCGGGTGGCGCCGTACTGGAGCACCCGTAACTCCACCGCCCGGTCGTTCACCTTCGCGATGTCGTTGACCAAGCGAGCCAGGGCATACCGCTCCCGGCGCAGATTCAACGCGGTGGTGTCTTCGGGCAGGCTGAACACGGCCAGCATCCGCAGCTTCTCGCCGACCGGACGCTTCACCGTCGGTGGCCGTCCGAGCGGATCGGTCACGAACGTCACCTTCGACTCGGCGAGCGTCCGGCCGTGCACCCGGGCGGCCTGCCACGGCCGATACGCCAGCATCTGCCCCGGCCCCGGCGGCACCACCAGGTGCACCGGTCCCGGACGCCGTGCCAGCTCCTGCGCCACGCTGGGGCCGAGTGCCCACTGGGTGATCCACTCTCCGACCTCGGTCAGCAGCTCGGCCTCGTGCTCCAGCCGCCGATCGATCGCGGCGCGCCACCGCAGGAACCACTCCAGGTCCGTGAACCCCTCCCACCCCGGCGCGTCCCGTCCTCCCGGCGCCTCCAGATCCACCTCGTGATCCGCCAGGAACTCGCCCCCCGGTCCCGACAGCAGCCACCGCCACCGCGACGGGCCCGCCCAGTCCTTGACCTCCAGCCGCAGGGCCTGCCAGCCCCTGGCACCCGATGCCGGCATGTGCCACCCCTCCCTCACCCCGGCGCGCCCGACATCACAGAACTGACGGTTCGCCACTTCGTATTGTCTCGTGGTGATTCGTCCCGGAGCAAGGAGTGCGCACCCCTCACAGACCCGTGGGAGCACCTGGTTCACAAGCCGGGATCATCGAACTGTTCGAGAAGGAAGTCGACCGGTGTGAGGCCCGCGGCAGCGGACGCGCCGTCGTGAAGGAACTGCTCCGTCCAGATGACCTTGCCGCGGGTGGTGTACCGCGTCCCCCATCGCTGGGCGAACTGCGCCACCAGGAACAGCCCCCGCCCGCCTTCGTCGGTGGTCGCCGCCCGCCGCATGCGCGGCGAGGTGCCGCTTCCGTCCGAGACCTCGCAGATCAGAGCGCGCCCGTGGAGCAGCCGTATGCCGACCGGAGGCGAGCCGTACCGGATCGCGTTCGTGACCAGCTCGCTGACGATCAGCTCCGTGGCGAATGCGGTCTCCTCCAGCCCCCACTCCAGCAACGTGTCGCGGCAGCGCGCCCGCACCGAGGGCACCACCGCCGGGTCCTGCGGCACGTCCCACATGGCCACGTCCGAGCGCGGGAACCTCCGGGTACGTGCCGCCAGCAGCGCGATGTCGTCGGAGGTGTGTGCCGGCTTCAAGGAGTCGATCACCGCCTGACACGTCTCCTCCGGCGTGCGGTCCCCGGACCCGCCCAACGCCCGGCGCAGCCGCTCCATCCCGACGTCGATGTCGTGGGTGCGGTCCTCCACGAGGCCGTCGGTGTACAGCACCAGTTGCGAGCCCGCCGGCAGGGACAGCTCCACGGTCTCGAAGGGGTAGCCGCCCAGGCCGAGCGGTGCCGAGGCCGGCACCCCGGGGCAGGTGACCGTCCCGTCCGGGCGCACCACCACAGGCTCCGGATGCCCGGCACGGGCCATCGTGCAGACCTCCGTCACCGGGTCGTATACCGCGTAGAGGCAGGTCGCTCCGGTCACGCCCTCCCCCTCGTGGCCTTCTGCCGCATCGCCCGCGCCCTCCTCGTTGTCCATGCGGACGACGAGGTCGTCCAGGTTCCCGAGCACCTCGTCCACGGGCAGGTCCAGGGTGGAGAAGTTGTGCACCGCGGTGCGCAGCCGGCCCATCGTCGCCGCCGCGTGCAACCCGTGGCCGACGACATCACCCATCACCAGAGCCACGCGAGCGCCCGGAAGCGGGATGACGTCGAACCAGTCCCCGCCCACCCCCGCCTCCGCGGGCATGTAGCGCCAGGCCACCTCCAGTGCGTCCTGCTCCGGCTGCCGCCGCGGCAGCAGGCTGCGCTGCAGCGTCACCGCCATCGCGTGCTCCCGGGTGAACCTCCGGGCGTTGTCGATGGCCACCGCGGCCCGGGCGGCCAGTTCCTCCGCGAAGGTGAGATCCTCCGGCTCGAACGCCGGGGAGTCCGCCGTCCGGTAGAAGTTCGCCACGCCCAGCGGTACGTTCCGCGCCCGTAGCGGCACGGCCACCAGCGAACGCAACCCGGACTCCAGTGCCTTGCGGGCGCGCTCCGGATCCTGTCCCCGCCAGCCGTGCGCCAGCCGCAGGTCCTCCTCCAGCACGACCCGTCGTTCCTGCAGCGACCGCATCTGCGGCGTGCGGTGCGAGAACGTGATCACTTCGCCGAGCGGATACACCGGCAGCATCCGCTGGTCGCCGCCGATCGCCGTCCGGCGCAGATGCCGCCAGCCCTCCGCCGTGGGCTCCCAGCCCCGCAGCACCGCTTCGAGCAGGTCCACCGTCACGAGGTCGGCGAACTGCGGCACCGCCACGTCGGCCAGCTCCTGGGCCGTACGCTCCACATCCAGCATGGTCCCGATCCCCACCCCGGCCTCGTACAGCAGCTGCAGCCGCTCCCGCGCGACTTCGGCCCGCCCCGAGACCGCCGCCAGCTCCGTGGTGTCCCGCAGGGTCACCACACTGCCGTCCAGGCCGGCCTGCGGGTACGTCGGCCGCTTGTTCACCGCCAGCAGCCGGTCCCCCGCGAGACGGACCTCGTCGGTGACCGCCTCCGGCGACGACAGCAGACGCATGATCGGCTCCGGCAGTCCCAGCTCCGCCGTCGGGCGCCCCCGCACGTCCGCCGGCAGTCCGAGCAGCCGTGCCGCCTCGTCGTTGGCCAGCAGCAGTCGTCCGTCGGCGTCGGTGATCAGCACTCCTTCCCGCACCGCGTGCAGGACCGCGTCATGGTGTCTGTACAGCTCCGCCAGCTCCACCGGGGACAGGCCGTGCGTCTGCCGCCGCAGCCGCCGGGACACCAGCGTCGTTCCGGTCACGGCCAGCGCCAGCGCGGCCACGCCGCTGCCCAGGATGATCGGCAGCTCCGGCAGCCACAGCCCGGCCACGTTCCTGACCGTGATTCCGGCGGAGACCAGGCCGACCACCTTGCCGTGCGAGTCGGTCACCGGGACCACCGCCTGCACGTCCGTCCCCCTGCCTGCGGGCAGCGGCGGCCCGCCGGCCTGCTCGACGACGGTACGGCCTTGCAGAGCCGGTCCGATGGTGCCGACGAATTTCTTCCCGATCTCCCGCGGGTAGGGATACGTATATCGAATCCCCTCCGTGTTCATGGCGATGACGAAGTCCACGCCCGCGCGCTTGCGCGCCTGTTCGGCCCGAGGCTGGAGCACCGCCGTCGGGTCCGGGCTCTGCAGCGCCTCGGCCACGCCTGGAGCACTCGCGAACGACTGCGCCGCGATGACCGACTCCCTGCGCCCCTGCTGCAGGGCGTCATTTGCCGCCTGGAGCGCCATGGCCACCACCGCGGCGACGACCAGCAGGACCACGATCAGGACCTGGAGAAGGAACACCTGACCGGCCGCGGTGCGCGGGTCCAGCAGGGAGGCGCGACGTGCGCGCGGGCCCCCGACGGGCGGATGCCGTTCCGGACCCCGAGGGTGCCCGGAAAATACTTCCATACACCCTTGATAACACTGCTGCCTGGAATATCGACTTTTCCTCGTCGCCACCGCACGCGGCCGAGCGGCCGCTTCGCCGACGTCTCTGTTCGGACAACAATCGGCAACTCCGGCCACAGGCGCCCCACAACCGCTTACAGTTCCTCTGCGACGTGTTTTTGAACGCGTTCAACGGGGAAAACGGGGAGGATTCGCGCAATGCGCAGGGGAGCCAAGGGTGCCGTCATAGGCGGCGTGTGTGCGGTCGTGCTGGGCGGTGCCGGGTACGGCGCGTACAACTTCGTGTCCGCGCTGAACGGCGGCGGGGGCACGGGCGGCGGCCCGGCCGTCGTGAAGAGCGGTCCGCCGAGCGGCACGGAGGTCGAGGAGACGGCCGCGAAGTTCTTCGCCGCCTGGGAGAAGGGGGACGCCTCGACCGCGGCGGCCTACACCGACTTCCCCGAGGCGGCGCGAGAGCTGCTGACGGCGTACGGGGGCGACGCGCACATCACCAAGGTGCACATCACGCCCGGTACGGCCACCGGCACGAGCGTTCCCTTCACGGTCAGGGCAACGGTGTCGTACGGGGGGAAGAGCCGGCCGCTCAGTTACGAGAGCCGCCTGGACGTCGTGCGCGGAAAGACCTCGTACCGGCCGTTGGTCGACTGGCAGCCCTCCGTCGTGCATCCGCGGCTGCGGAAGGGGGACACGCTGACGACGGGCGAGTCCTCGACCCCGCCGATCGAGGCCGTCGACCGGGACGGGAAGGTGCTCACGCCGCAGAAGTACCCGTCCCTCGGCCCGATCCTGGACGAGCTGCGCAAACGGTACGGCGACAAGACGGGCGGCCGGGCCGGTGTGGAGCTGGTGATACGCCACGGGGACACAGGAGCCGGGGAAGCGGACGGATCAGGGGAAACAGGGAGTGGCGCCGCCGACACCACCCTCCTGACCCTCGCCAAGGGGCGGCCCGGCAAGCTGCACACGACGCTCAGCGCGAGCGCGCAGGCGGCGGCCGAGGCCGCCGTGGAGAAGTACGCCGATTCCTCCCTCGTGGCCGTCAAGCCCAGCACGGGCGAGATCCTGGCCGTCGCCAACCATCGCGAGGACGGCTTCGACGCGGCCCTCCTGGGTGAGCGCCCGCCCGGCTCCACCATGAAGATCATCAGTGCGGCCGCCCTCATCGACAAAGGCCTGACCACCGCGAACGGACCGGCACCCTGCCCGCCGTCCGCCGTCTGGCAGAGCCAGACCTTCCAGAACCTCAAGGACCTCGCCCCGGACGAGCACGCCACGCTCTCCGACAGCTTCGCGCGCTCCTGCAACACGGCGTTCATCAAGTTCGCGGACGAGGTCGAGGTGGACACCCTCACCAAGGAGGCCCAGGAGCGGTTCGGGCTGGGGCAGAACAACTGGCAGATCGGCGTCCCGTCCTTCGACGGCCGGGTCCCCGCCGCCGGCGGCCCCGACACCGCCGCCGCACTGATCGGCCAGGGCCAGGTCCAGATGAGCCCGCTGAACATGGCCTCCGTGACGGCGACCGCGACGACCGGCACCTTCCGGCAGCCCGTGATCGTGCCACTGGGCCTGGACCACCGCGAACCGGCACGCGCGCGCGGGCTGTCCCCGAGCACGGTCCAGCAGCTGCGCGCCATGATGAATCGCACAGCGACCAGTGGTACCGCGGCAGGTGTCATGTCCGGGCTCAGCGGGAACATCGGTGCGAAGACCGGCTCGGCGGAGGCCGACGGGCAGGCGAAGTCGGACAGTTGGTTCACGGGGTACCGGGGCGACGTCGCCGCGGCGGCCATGGTCCAGGACGGCGGTCACGGCATCGACGCAGCCGGGCCGATTGTCGCAAGCGTGCTACGGAATGCGGGCTGATATCACCCACAAAGGCGGGGACCTTAGTGTGGGTGCCGTCGTTGGGGAGTGTGGGGGCTGCGGGGACCCTGGGGAAGACGCGGAGGAACTGAGGAAGTGGGCAAGAGAAGGCGCGTCGCCGAGCGACGGAAGACCAACCCCGCCGTGCTCGGCGGGATGATCGCCGTGGTCGTCGGCGGCGCCGGGTTCGGCGTCTACGCGCTCACCGACGGCGGCGCGGCGGCCGACGAGCGGACGTCCGCGTCCGACCACAAGGCCGTGAAGACCGGCCCGCTCACCGCCGCCGAGGTCCGCACGGCCTCGACCCGCTTCCTCACCGCCTGGCGGCAGGGCCGTCCCGCCGAGGCGGCGGCCGCCACCGACGACCCGTCCGCCGCCACCGCACTGCTCGCCGGGTACACCAAGGACGCCCACCTGAAGGACGTCACGCTCACCGCCGGCACCGCCACCGGCGCCAAGGTGCCGTTCTCGGTCAAGGCGACGGTGTCGTACCAGAGCCTCAGCAAGCCGCTCGCGTACAGCAGTTCACTCACCGTGGTGCGGCGGCACAGCGACGGAAAGCCGCTGGTCGACTGGCACGCCTCGGTGGTCCACCCGGACCTGAAGGACGGCGACGAGCTCGTCACCGGCGAGTCCGGCACCCCGCCGATCAAGGCGCTGGACCGCGACGGCGGGGAGCTGACGACCGCCGCGTACCCGTCGCTGGGCACGGTCCTGGACGGGCTGCGGGAGAAGTACGGCAAGAAGGCGGGCGGCAAGGCGGGCGTGGAGCTGCGCGTGGTGCGCGGCAAGGCGTCCGAGGCGGCCAAGCTGTCCGACAAGACGCTCGTGGAGCTGAGCAAGGGCACGCCGGGCACGGTGAAGACGACGCTGAGCCCGAAGCTGCAGGCCGCCGCCGAGAGCCAGGTCGGCAAGCGGCCGCGGGCCTCGGTGGTGGTCCTGCGGCCGTCGACCGGTGAGATCCTCGCGGTGGCCAACAGCGGGCACGGCTTCAACACCGCCTTCCAGGGATCCCTGGCGCCCGGCTCCACGATGAAGATCGTGACGTCGACGATGCTGTTCGAGAAGAAGCTCGTCACGCCCGACGCGTCGCACCCCTGCCCCAAGACGTACAAGCTCGCCGGCTGGACGTTCCACAACGACGCCGACTCCGAGATCAAGAAGGGCACGTTCAAGCTGAGCTTCGGGGCCTCCTGCAACAACGCCTTCATCAATTTCGCGCCGAAGCTGTCCAACAGCGACCTGACGAAGGAGGCCCAGGAGGTCTACGGCCTCGGCCTGAACAACTGGGCCATCGGCGTCCCGTCGTTCGACGGCTCCGTCCCGGTGCAGAGCGGCGCACAGATGGGCGCCTCGCTGATCGGGCAGGGCGGGGTGCGCATGAACCCGCTGAACATGGCGTCGGTGGCGGCGACGGTGGAGTCGGGCGTCTTCCGCCAGCCGTACCTGGTGGCCCCGACGGTGGACCGGCGCACGCCGGCGAAGGCCTCGCGCACCATGTCGTCGAAGACCCAGGCCCAGCTGAAGGACGTCATGCAGTACACGGCGGCGTACGGCACGGCGGCCAAGGCGATGTCGGGCCTCGGCCCGGACTACGGGGCCAAGACGGGCTCCGCCGAGGTCGACGGCCAGAAGAAGCCGAACGGCTGGCTCACCGCGTACCGCGGCGACCTCGCCGCGGCGGGCGTGGTCCAGGCGGGCGGCCACGGCGGCGACACGGCCGGGCCGATCGTCGCGGCGCTGCTGAAGATGGGCGGCTGAGCCGGGCGGCCGGGCGGTCCGGGAGGCGTCAGCGGCCGACGGGCTCGGCGGTGTACGTCCGGCGCAGGAACCGGAGCAGCGCCTTCGACTCGAACTGCACCACCTCCACGCCGTGCGCGGAGTGGAACTCCACGACGGCCTGGACGCGCCCGCAGGGCCACACGCGTACGTCGCCGCTCTCGGCCGGCGTCCGCAGCCCCTGCTCGAGCAGCGCGCGGGAGAAGGTCCATTCGTGCGGTCCGGGCAGGCCGACCCGGACCGATCGTGGATCGTCGTCGGAGTCGTACCGCAGCATGACGGGTACGGTCCCCGGGTCCTCCTCGTCCGTGACGATATGGGCGCGCGCGTACTGCTCGACTACAGACATCGGACCGCCCTCTCACGTTCTGTGACCTACGCGGAAGTCGTGCATCCGCTTTCCATCCAATGTGCCACATTTTCCCCTCCGCGCCCGACGGGAAGCGAGACTACGTCTCTCTTGCAAAAGGTTCGCAACAAGCCTCTAAAATCGTACGGTGCACGTACCTGACGGATTCATCGACGCCCCCACCTCCGCGGTCACCGGAGTGGTCGCCGCCGGCGCCCTCGCGGTGAGCCTGCGCGGCGCCCGCCGCGAACTCGACGAGCGGACGGCGCCGCTGGCCGGGCTGGTGGCGGCGTTCATCTTCGCCGTACAGATGCTGAACTTCCCGGTGGCGGCCGGCACCAGCGGCCATCTGCTGGGCGGGGCACTGGCCGCGATCCTGGTCGGCCCGTACACGGGCGTGCTGTGCGTGTCGGTCGTGCTGCTCATGCAGGGCGTGCTCTTCGCCGACGGCGGGCTGACCGCGCTCGGCGTGAACATCACCGACATGGCGATCGTCACGACCGTGGTGTCGTACGCCCTCTTCCGTGCGCTGCTCGCCGTGCTGCCGCGCAAGCGGCGCTCGGTCACCATCGCCTCCTTCGTCGCCGCGCTGGTCTCCGTGCCGGCCGCCGCCGTCGCCTTCACGCTCATGTACGCGATCGGCGGGACCACGGACGTCGCCATCGGCAAGGTGGCGACCGCGATGATCGGCGTCCATGTGCTGATCGGCATCGGCGAGGCCGTGATCACGGCGCTCACGGTGAGCGCCGTGATAGCCGTGCGCCCGGACCTGGTGCACGGCGCGCGCGGCCTGCAGCAGCGGCTCAAGCTGCGCGTGAACGGTGCACTGGTGGACGCTCCGTCGCCCACGGCACCCGTCGCGGCGCGCACCTCCCGGCGCACCCTGTGGATCTCCGGACTGGTCGCGTCGCTGGCGCTCGCCGGCTTCGTGAGCTTCTACGCCTCCGCCGACCCCGACGGCCTGGAGAAGGTCGCGCACGACCAGGGCATCGACAAGAAGACCGGGCAGCACGCGGCGGCCGGCTCCCCGCTCGCCGGCTACGGCGTCAAGGACGTCTCGGACGCCCGGCTGTCCGGCGGCCTCGCGGGCGTGATCGGCGTCGGCGTCACGGTCGTCGCGGGCAGCGCGGTGTTCTGGGCCGTGCGCAGGCGCCGCGGCGCGGACGTCTCGCCCGTGAACACGGGCGTGTGACGTGGGAGCGGGACACGCGCACCGGCTCTACCGGCACGGGCACTCCCCCGTGCACGCCCTGCCGCCGCACACCAAACTGGCGGCCGCGTTCGCCTTCGTCGTGGTCGTGGTGTCCACCCCGCGCGAGGCGATGTGGGCGTTCGCGGCCTACGCCGTCCTGCTCGGGTACGTCGCGTACCGCGCGCGCGTGCCCGCCGGATTCCTGCTCGGGCGGCTGCTGATCGAGGTGCCGTTCGTGGCGTTCGCGGTCCTCATGCCGTTCGTGGCGCAGGGCGAGCGGGTGCATGTGCTGGGCCTCTCGCTCAGCGTGAACGGGCTGTGGGGCGCCTGGAACGTGCTCGCCAAGGGCACGCTCGGCGTCGCCGCCTCCGTGCTGCTGGCCGCCACCACCGAGCTGCGCGAACTGCTGCTCGGACTGCAGCGGTTGAAGCTGCCGCCGCTGCTCGTGCAGATCGCCTCGTTCATGATCCGCTACGGCGACGTCATCACCGACGAGATGCGCCGGATGCGGATCGCCCGCGAGTCGCGCGGCTTCGAGGCGCGGGGCGTACGGCACTGGGGCGTGCTGGCCAAGTCGGCCGGCGCTCTGTTCATCCGCTCCTACGAACGCGGGGAGCGCGTACACCTCGCCATGGTGAGCCGGGGGTACGCCGGCTCGATGCCGGTCATCGACGAGGTGACCGCGTCCCGGGCGCAGTGGTCGTACGCCTTCGCACTCCCCTGCGCCGCCCTCGTCATCTGTCTGCTGGGATGGGTCCTGTGAGTACTGCTTCCCTGGAGGTCTCCGGCCTCGCGTTCGCCTATCCCGACGGCCATCAGGCCCTGTTCGGCGTGGACTTCTCGATCGGGCGCGGCGAACGGGTCGCGCTGCTCGGCCCGAACGGTGCCGGCAAGACCACCCTCGTCCTGCACCTGAACGGCATCCTGGGCGGCGGCACCGGCACGGTGACCGTGGCCGGGCTGCCCGTCGGCAAGCAGCACATGGCGGCGATCCGGCAGAAGGTCGGCATCGTCTTCCAGGACCCCGACGACCAGCTGTTCATGCCGACCGTGCGGGAGGACGTGGCGTTCGGGCCGGCCGCCGCCGGGATCAAGGGGGCGGCGCTGGAGGAGCGGGTGCGCACGGCCCTGGAGCGGGTCGGCATGCAGGACTTCGCCGACCGTCCGCCGCACCACCTGTCCTTCGGCCAGCGCCGCCGGGTCGCCGTCGCGACCGTGCTCGCGATGGAGCCGGAGATCCTGGTCCTGGACGAGCCGTCCTCCAACCTCGACCCGGCCTCCCGGCGTGAACTCGCCGACATCCTGCGCTCCCTGGACGTGACGGTCCTCATGGTCACGCACGACCTGCCGTACGCCCTGGAGCTGTGCCCGCGCTCGCTGATCCTGAGCGACGGCGCGATCGCGGCGGACGGCCCGACCGGCGCGCTGCTCTCCGACGACGCCCTGATGCGGGCGCACCGTCTGGAGCTGCCGTTCGGCTTCGACCCGAAGTCCGTGACAATGGGCGCGTGACGCGTCAAGACGACCGAGACGACAAAGGGGCCGCCGGGTCGCTGCTGCTGGACGACCAGCTGTGCTTCGCGCTGTACGCCGCACAGCGCGCCGTGACCGCCGCGTACCGCCCGCTCCTCGACGACCTGGGTCTCACCTACCCGCAGTACCTCGTGCTGCTGGTCCTGTGGGAGCGCGGTGAGACCAGCGTGAAGGAGCTGGCGGGCGCCCTGCGCCTGGACTACGGCACCGTCTCGCCGCTGCTGAAGCGGCTGGAGGGGGCGGGTCTGGTGCACCGGGAGCGCGCGGCGGACGACGAGCGCTCGGTGCTCGTCGCGTGCACCGGGCGCGGGGAGCAGCTCAAGGAGCGCGCGGCTCGCGTACCCGGCGCGCTGCTCACGACCACGGGGCTGGAGACGCAGGAGATCACGCGGTTGCGCGAGGAGCTGTGGAAGCTCACCGAGCGCGCCGACGGGGCCGCCGACCGGCGCTGATCTCGCGTTACCCGCGGTTGCCACCCCCTGCCGGGACAGACCGACCTACCGGCCGGTACCTTGTGCGCAATGTACTTGTGCGCCACTTGTTCCGGGGGAGGCCCGCCTTGACCGATGTCGTCGCCGACACCGCTGTCGACACCCGTCCGACGAAGATCATGTACGTCGCCGAGGCAACCGCCCACGGCGGCCGGAACGGCTATGTCACCAGTCAGGACGGCCAGATCGAGCTGAAGGTCGCGATGCCGCCGGCGCTGGGCGGGGACGGCAACGGCACCAACCCGGAGCAGCTGTTCGCGGCCGGCTACAGCTCCTGCTTCCACAACGCGCTGATCCTGGTCGGCAACCGCGCGGGCTTCGACCTCACCGGTTCCACGGTGGCCGCGAAGGTCGGCATCGGCCCGAACAAGCACCGCGGCTACGGCCTCGCGGTCGCCCTCAGCATCTCCCTCCCGGTCCTGGACCGCGAGATCGCCGAGAAGCTGGTGGACGCGGCGCACGAGGTGTGCCCGTACTCGAACGCCACGCGCGGGAACATCGACGTGACGATTCTGCTGGGCTGAGCCCCCACGCCGGGTGACGGCGCCCCCTCCCGGGTACAACGCCGGTGTCGCCTTTCCGGGCGGGGCAGGGGGGGTGCCGTGCACTGGTTGATGCCGCGCAGGGTGACCGCACGCGCTCGGGAGCGGCAGCTGGGCGCGTACGTCGAGTGCGAACGCACCGTCCCGCCGCCGGTGCTGCTCTTCCTGGAGGCCACCAGTCCGTTCTGGTTGGTCGTGCCGGTCGTCGTGCTCGTACGCCTGTGCATGGGGTACTGGGACGAACGCACCGTCACGGGCGGCCTGTACACGCCGGCCGTACTGCTGCCGATCGTCTTCGGCTTCCGTATCGGCTGGTACCGGGGCGCGCTCTACCGCTTCCGCCGGGGCGTCGTGCTCCGGAAGTTCTGGACCTGCCGCGCCTACACCTGGGCCGAACTGACCACCGAGAGGCACGGGTACTGGACGGAGGAGGGCGACAAGTTCGAGTACCGGGTCTGGCGCGAGGAGCTGGAGCTGCGCACCCTCGACGGGGCTCGTGTCTACCGGTACGAACGGAACCCGTCCGGGCTCGAGAAGCTCGTCCGGTCGGCGCGCGGGCCGCAGGACGCGGTCCCGGCCGGGTACGAGGAGGGGCCCGAGGACGCCGGGCCGTAGCGGACATCACCGTCTGCCGAGGAATCCAAGGCCGCACACCCGTGTTTCACTCATGGCCGCAAGCGAGTGGAGGGACCGGGCGTGGATGTGGATGTGAACGGCACGGTGGCCGATGGCTTCGAGCCGGTCAGGGAGGCGTTCGCAGCGAACTTCGCGCTGCTCGGGGAGCGCGGCGCGGCCGTCGCCGTGTACCGGGACGGCCGTAAGGTCGTCGACCTCTGGGGCGGCACCAGGGACGTGGACGGTACGGCCCCCTGGGAGCACGGCACCGCACAGATCGTGCGCTCCGCGACCAAGGGTGTCGCCGCGGCCGCGCTCCTGCTGCTGCACCAGCGCGGCGAACTGGACCTGGACGCCCCGGTCGGCACGTACTGGCCCGAGTACAAGGCGGCCGGCAAGGAGCGCACACTCGTCCGGCACCTGCTCGCACACCGCGCCGGCGTGCCCGTCCTCGACCGCCCGCTGACCCCCGAGGAGGCGGCCGACCCCGACCTCGGGGCGGCGGCGGTCGCCGCGCAGGCGCCGGTGTGGGAGCCGGGCACGGACCACGGCTACCACGCGCAGACCTACAGCTGGCTCACCGGCGAGCTGGTCCGGCGGATCACCGGGCGGCCGGTGGGCACATGGGTGGCGGACGAGCTGGCCGCGCCGGCCGGCGCCGACCTGTGGCTCGGCCTGCCCGAGGCGGAGCAGGCGCGCGTGGGCCGCGTCGGCCCCGTGGAGGCATCCCTTACGTCGGGCGCGCTGAAGACCCGCCCGAAGCGGTCCGTGTCCGAGGCCTACGCCGACCCGGACTCCCTCACCCGGCGCGCCTTCGCCGCGATCACCCCGCTCCCGGACGAGAACGCGCCCGCCTACCGCGCGGCCGCCCTGCCCGCCTCCAACGGCATCGCCACCGCCGACGGCCTGGCGCGCTTCTACGGCTCGCTCATCGGTGAAGTGGACGGTGGCACCCGTCTGTTCACCCCCGGCACCATGGAACTGGCCCGCGCGGAACAGTCCGCCGGACCCGACCGGATCCTCGTCGTGGGCACCCGGTTCGGCCTCGGCTACATGCTGCACGGCAGCGCGTCCCCGCTGCTCTCCCCCGGCTCCTTCGGCCACCCGGGCCGGGGCGGCGCCCTCGCGTTCGCCGACCCGGAGTCGGGCGTCTCCTTCGGCTATGTCACCAACGGCTTCAGGAAGAGCGTGACGGCGGACCCGAGGGCGCAGGCGCTGGTGCGGGCGGTGCGTACGGCGCTCGCGTAGGCCGCCCGTGCAGGGCGCGTGCTCAGGGCGCGTGCGGCGCCGCACGCGCCCCTCGGGCTTCACACGTTGATCGGGTGCGAGATCCGGCCGGACGCCGCGTCGATCTCCCCGTGTGCCTTGGTCAGCAACTCCATGGCCAGTTCGTTGAGCGCGCGGGCGCCCGCTATCTCCTCGCCGACCCGTGGCTGGTTCGAGTCGATACGGTGACGGCTCGCGCTCCCATGGGCCCGGACCTCGCTGCCGTCGGGCAAGCGCACCAGGGCGACGGCACGCGTGTGCGTGTCGTCCTCCCGGAATTCCAGCTCCACGTGCCAACCCACAGCGGTGTGCATCATGTCGACCACCTCCGGAGAACCACTGATACCAGGGTGCTCCCGCGCGCGCGGAACGTCATGCGGAGGCCGGTCGCGGCCTTTGGACCGGCTCAGCCGGCCGGCTTCTCGTCGAAGCTGGCGAAGTAGGCGGCGGCCATGTCCTCGTCGGCGTGCCCCTGCGCGGCGGCCCGGGCGAGCCGTTCGGCCGTCGCGGCGGCGACGTCGAGCCGGACCCCGCCCCGCTCGGCCGCCTGCACGATGAGCCGGGCGTCCTTCGCGGCGGTGCCCACGGCGAACGACGCCGGGGTCAGCTTCCCGTCGAGCACCAGAGTGGCCTTGGCCCGCAGGTACCCCATGTCGAGCGGCCCGCCCCGGATCAGTTCGAAGAAGTCCTGCGGGTCGACACCGAGGGCCTGGGAGAGCGCCAGCACCTCACCGGCCGCCGCGGTGGCCGTCAGGACCCAGCTGTTGGCGACCAGCTTCAGCCGGCTGGCGCTGCCCGCCGCCCCGTCCGTACCGGTCCACACGGTCCTGGCGCCGACCGCGTCGAACACGGGCGTGACCGTCTCCCGGCCCTCCTCGGGCCCGGCGGCCAGCACGGTCAGCTGACCGGCCTCGGCGGGCTGGCGGGTACCGAGGACGGGGGCGTCGTAGAACACCAGCTCGTGCTCGCCCGCGAACGCGGCCAGGTCGGCGATCAGTTCGATCCCGGCTGTGGTGCACTGCGCCCACACCATGCCCGGGCGGAGCGCCGGGGCGGCCTCGCCCATGGTCTCCAGGGCGGCGTTGCCGTCGTACAGCATGGTCAGCACGACGTCGGCGCCCTCGACGGCCTCGGCGGGCGTTTCCATGACCCTGATGCCGTTCGCGGCCAGCGGCTCTGCCTTCTCGCGGGTGCGGTTCCACGCCCGGACCTCGAATCCGGTGCGAGCGAGGTTGCGGGCCATGGCGGCGCCCATGATGCCGGTGCCCAGGACACTGACGGTCGGCTTGTCGGTCATTGACGGCTCCCTGTCGTACGGTTCCTGCCCTCGTGGTCCGCGATCATCTTCGTACGGACGACCCTCAGGACCGCTCCTTTCCGGCTGCGGCACGAACCAGTCCGTCGAACCGGGCCCGGTGGCCGTCAGTTCCGCTGGAAGAACTCCACCTCCGCCAGGGCCAGGTGACGGCCCCGGGTCAGACCGACGGGTGAGCCGAGCACCAGGCGTACCGTCTTCGCGTCGCTGATCCCGGTGGAGATCGTCTGGGGGCCCGGTTTGTCGCTGAGGGTTACCTCCTTGTGGTGCTTCTCGCCGTCCTGTGTCGTCACCTCCATGTCCAGCTGGAGCGCGCGTGCCTGGGCGGCGTACGCCTCCGGGGACGAGGACGCGCCGTTGGTGATGATCACGTCGACCAGCCGGAACGGTCTGCGGAAGGTGTAGGTCACCGAGGCGCCCGGCCCGGGCGCGCCCCAGTAGCGGTTGCTCAGTCCGTCCGTGGTGTCCGTCGCCGGATGCCCGCGCACCTCCGCGCTCGCCCTGACGTCGGCCGGGGTCACGGGCCTGGCCTTGCCCAGTTTGTCCCGGGTGTCCTCGAACAGGGCGCGGCCGGCCGGCAGCAGCAGGAGGGCTCCCGCGCACAGGGCCAGCACCACGGCCAGGATCACGAAGAACCGGAACGCCCGGCCCGAGCCCGCCCGGGTGCGGCGGCGGAACGGCCATACCGTCCGCCACCACGGCAGCGGTGCGGGCTTCGCGGCGGGTGTCAGTTCGGCGGCGCAGCGGCGGCAGAAGCGGCGTTCCGGCTGGTTGAGGGTCCCGCAGGCGGGGCAGGGGCGCCCCGTCCCCTCGTCCGGCGCCGCGACGGCTCGTACGACGGGGCGGGGGGCCACGGGCTTCGCGGGGCGTACGGGGCCGATCCGGGCCGGGGCCGGTGCGGGCGCCTGCGGCGTGCGGGGCTGGATGGTCGGGGCGTGTGGGGTGGGGGGTACGGCGGCCTCGGCTGCGCCTTCGGCCGGGTTGTTCCCACCCGCACCACCCGTGCGGCTTTCGTCGTCGGGTGCGGGTGGCCCCTGTGGGGCGTCCTCGCCGTCGGCGGCCACCGGTCCGCCCGTCGTGGCAGCGGCAGGGCCACGGGCTGCACGCGGTTCGTCCGCGGCGGACCGGCGCGGAGGGGCGGTCTCGGTCCGGTCGGGGGCGGCACCGGAGCCCCCGGTGTCCGGGGCGCCGCTCGGCTCCCTCGCCCCGGCGCGGCCGCGGCCGGTCAGCCGCCCTCGCAACGATGAGGTGCGGGTGCGCGCGGCGGACGCCGGCTCGTCCACCGGACGTGAGGTGGGCGCCGGGGTGGGGGCGGTCACGGACCGGGATTCCGGGGACTCCGAGGACGGCGCCGATCGCTCCGGCGCCACAGGTACGCCCGGGGTCGACCGCTCCGGTGCCGGAGGGGTGCTCGGTGCGGACCGCCCCACCGCCTCAGGTGCGCCCGAGTCCGACGGCTCCGGTGTCTGAGGGGTGCTCGGTGCGGACCGCCCCAGTGCCGGTGGAGTGCCCGGTGCGGACGGCTCCCGTGCTGTGGGCGTACCCGAGGCCGACCGCACCGGAGTCGCCGGTGCGCCCGGGTTCGGCCGCCCCGCAGGCGCGGGTGCATCCGAGGCCGACCGCCCCACAGGGGTGCGCGGTGCGGACCGTTCCGGTGCCGGGGGTGTGCCCGGTGCGGACCGCCCCGCCGCCGCAGGTGCGCCCGAGTCCGACGGTTCCGGTGCCGGAGGGGTGCTCGGTGTGGACGGCTCCGGTGGTGTGGGCGTGGGGGTGCTGGAGTCGGACCAGCCCAGGTACGCGCCGCAGTTGCCGCAGAAGTCGTCCGTGGGGTCGTTGGACGCCCCGCACGCGGGACACGCGCGCATGACGTCACCTCCCTTCGTCGGCGGGCGGGGCGGGCAGGACCTCCACCCGGAAGGCCGTGTGCACCGGGCACATGGCCCGGACGATCTCGCGGAGCCTGACCCTGTCCACCCGCGCCTCGCGGGCCGGCCACACCCGGACCAGGATCTCGGCGTCCGGCTCCGGCGGGAGGTCGGCGCCCGCGGTGCTCGACCACGTCGCACCGCCGTCGCCGGTCACCTCGGCGTGCACGCCGAGCGCGAGGTGCAGGGCCTCGGTCAGGCCACGCCTGGTGCCGCGCCACCGGTGCAGCTCCACCGCGCGGGCGACCGCCTCACGGCGCAGTTCCACGGGCCACTGCGGGTCGTCCGCGACGCCCACCCACGACGCCAGCCAGGCCAGGAAGTCGGTCGGGGTCAGCCGGGGGTCGAGATAGGCGGGCAGGTTGTCGAGGGTCGCGAACACCGGGGCGAGGACGGTGTCGAGACCGGCGGTGAACCGTTGCGCGAAGTCGTCGTCGGCGTACAGGGCGGGCAGCTGCTCGCCGATCGGGTACCTGCTCGGCAGGCCGGGCACGGCGGCGCGGCTCATCCCCGCGCCTCCGGATCGACGGCCGTGACGACCACCTGGTGCTGGTAGGAGAAGACCAGCGCGCCCGGGACCACGTCGATGCGGTCCGCCGGGGCGCCGCGCCGGCCGGTGATCGGGTCGGCGGGGAACAGCCGGATCTCCTCCACCAGCGCGTTGCCGGTGGCGCGCTGCAGGACGCCGAAGACGTCGCCGTACTGCACCGGCCGCCCGAACGGCCAACCGGTGCCGTCCGGGCCGCCGTTCAGCGGGTTGAGGTGCCGGTACAGCGCGTCGAGCGCCGCGTCGCGCACCCGGTCGGTGTCGCCCGGCGCCGCCGCGAGCCGGGCCACCACGGTGACGCCCTGGTACACCGGCGGCTCCACCACGAGGCGGGTGCCGATCAGACGGCGCTCGTCGAGGCTCGTGGTGATCGCTTCGAGCACCTGGTCCGAGGGGATCAGCTGCTCGAAGCGGAGCCGGTCGTCGCCCTCGTCGGCCACCGCGTCCGGCACCACCAGGACCCGTACCGCGCCCGGACCGTCCGCGGCGGGCAGACAGCGGACCCGGCGCACCGAGGGCGCGGCCTGGCGGCTGATGATCTCGTAGTCCTCCGCGGTCACCGCGCGCTCCTGCATCCGCAGCACCTCGGGCGCCCGCAGCTTGGCGTTGGCGACACTCTCCCCGGCGACGCCGCCCCGGGCCGCCTCCCTGTTGGTGACCCGGGCGACGTACGGAACGGAGCTGCGCAGCACGGAGATCGCGCCGCGGGCGACGTTGCCCGCCGGGCCGCCGCCGGTGCGGTAGCGGGTCACCCGTATCCGGGATCCCTTGGGCGGTACGGCGCCGCAGTGCCGCAGGGTGCCGTCCGGTTCGCGCAGCGCCGGGGGGAAGGCGAACTCCCCGGTGGTGGCGTCCACGCGGACGTGCGGGTCGGCGGGGCCGGAGCGGCCGAAGTGCTCCACCACCTCCCAGCGCTGCCACCCCTCGGCCGAGGAGACCTCGACCACGGGGGGCTCGCCGTCGAGGAGGACCGGCGGGCGGGCGAGCCGGAACGTCTGCCCCGAGACCCCTTCCGAGGTGCCGAGCGGCACATCGGTCACGGTCTCCGCGTGCTCGACGGACATGGTGCCGCCCACGGTGAACACGGCCGCCTCGCGCACCGTCGGGGACTCCGAGTAGAACGGCTGGCCCGGCTCCGCCTCGGTGACCCGGCAGCGCAGCCAGCCGGCCCGGGTTCCGCCGATCACCGACGCCGTGTGCCCGGCCGGTACGTACACGATGACCTCGCCGGGCCGGTTCAGCCCGCCGGTGGTGTCGGTGCCGGTCTCGCACCGCTGCCAGCCGCCGCCGTCCCAGGCCTCCCACACGAGCGGGGGCTGGCGCGGGTCCACGCCGACACCCTCCACGCGGCTGTCCAGGCGCACCGCGACGACGCAGCGCGGCACCGCCGTCGGCAGGCCGAACAGCAGCGCGTCGCCCGGCTCCGGTGCCGCCTGGAAGCAGGGGATGTCGTGGCCCTCGGCGAGCACGGCCGTCCGGTCGGTCTGCCGGCCGGACCGGGGCGCGGTCACCAGGTGCATCAACTCACTGGGAACGATCCGCAGTTCGTCCGTGGTCGTGAACACCACGGCCTCGTCGCTCTCGCCGCGCGCGCTGGTCACCTCGGTGCCCGCAGGCAGCGCGACCGTGTCGGGCTGCGGCGCCGAGAGCCAGAAGTCGACGTCGGCACGGGCCGCGGTCGGCGGGAACAGACGGATGTCCAACAGGTCCAGGAACGCGGAGTAGTTCTTGTCCGGAACCCGGTTCAGCCGGTACAGCAACTGGTCCACGAGGTAGGCGAACGTCTCGATCAGGGTGACGCCCGGGTCGGACACGTTGTGGTCGGTCCACTCCGGGGCGCGCTGCTGCACGTACCGCTTCGCCTCGTCGACGAGTTGCTGGAACCGCCGGTCGTCCAGGTTCGGGGAGGGCAGGGCCATCAGTGAGCGCCCGCTTCCTCGGCCCCCTCCTCGGAGGGGATCGTGTAGAAGGGAAAGACCAGGTTGCGCCGGTCGTTGGTGGAACGCACCGTGTAGTGCACGTCGATGTAGAGGGTGCCGTCCTCGACCGCGTCGAAGGCGACCACCACGTCGTCCACCGCGATGCGCGGCTCCCACCGCTCCAGGGCCTCGCGCACCTGCTGCGCGATGCGGCCGGCGGTGGCGCCGTCACCGGGGGCGAAGACGTAGTCGTGGATGCCGCAGCCGAACTCGGGGCGCATGGGGCGCTCGCCGGGCGCGGTGCCGAGCACCAGGCGGATCGCCTCCTCGATCTCCCGTTCCCGCTCGACCATGGCGATCCCGCCGGTCGGCCCGACCCGCAGCGGGAACGCCCAGCCACGGCCGATGAACCGCTCGCTCATCACACACCGCCGATCAGGACGTTCGGGGCGCCGGTCATGATCATGGCGCCGCACGCCGTCTGATCGCGCGCCTTGGCGGCGGGCAGGCCGCCGATGAGGACGGCGCCCGACACGAGCCCGGCCGGGTTGGGCACGACCACGTTGGCCGGTCCCAGGGCGGCGTGCGGTGGCATCGGGCAGGCGTGCAGGCTGCCCACGACGGCGGCGGGGCGGCCGCCGATCAGCACCGTCGCCACCGCCGTGGCGGCGCCGGGCGGCGGGGTGGCGATCACCCCGCCGTGGTTGGTGGGGTCGCCGGTACGGGCTGCGGCGGGCATACGGCGCTCCTTTCGAGATCCCGGGGGGGAACGAGGTCAGTTGATCCGGATGAGCTTGGCCTTGAGGACGCCGAGAAGACCGCCGTCGACGGTGACGTCCGACTTGCCGTTGACGCCCACCGAACGGCCGTCGATCTGCACCTTGTTCGTCCCGGTGATGTCCACCTGCCGGCCCTTCACGGTCACGTCGCCCTGCTTCGCGTCCAGCGTGATGCCGCTCCGGTCGAGCACGACGGAGGTGACGGATCTGCCCTTCCCGGCATACACCGTGAGCTCGATCCGGTTCTGCCGGTCGTCGAGGAACACTTCGAGGCGCTCGTCACCGGTCATCAGCCGCACCCCGGAGGGTCCCGGCGCCCTCGCGTCCAGCAGCTCCACCCGGTGTCCCGAACGCGACACGACGGAGCGGCGGTTGACCTTCCCGCTGGTCCTGTCGATCAGCGGGACGTCGTGCGGCGACGGCTCGTCCACGCCGTTGTAGAGGCCCCCGATGACGTACGGGCTGTCCAGCAGGCCCTGTTCGAAGCCCACCAGGACCTCGTCGTTGACCTCCGGACTCACCACACCGCCGCCGCCCTTGCCGCCCCACTGCACGGTGCGCACCCAGTCGGTGACGTACGTGTCGTCCAGCCAGGGGAACTTCAGTTTCACCGCGCCGCGCTGGGAGCCGCCGGGTTCGCGTACGTCCGTCACGACGCCGATCGCCAGTCCCGGCATGCGCGGGCCGCGGGACGGCGCGTTGGCCCCGGTCACCAGGCCGGTGAGCGAGCGGTCCGGACTCGCGCTGACCCACACCGTCGTCCGGTATCCGCCCTGCGGTTCGAGGACGTGCTGCACCGCCGTCGCCGTGTACTTGCCGGAGAACGCCGGCCCGACGTTGCCGAGCGCCACGGGTTTGCCCGCCCGCAGCTTGGGGTTGCCCTCGGCCACCACCTCCAGCTCGCCGAAGCCCGCACTTACCTGGGCGGCCACCGCGTCGGCGACCGCGGTCGTCTCGGCCTGGGTGCGGTACGGGGTGTCGGTGACGGTCAGCTTCGACGACTTGCCGAGCCGGGCGGCGGCGGCCGGGCTCAGGCCCGGCACCACGGTGTCACTGTTCACCGACGGCTGCCGGGACACCAGCGGCCGCTTGGTGGTGACGTCCCAGCCGCGCACCTCCACCTGCTGCGCGCCGTCCGCGGCCGACAGCGAGGCCCGCAGCGCCAGCAGGTTCCGCCCGTACTCCAGCACCATCGGGTTCCGGGTGGCCGAGGTCGACGGCGCGGGCGCGCCGGACGCCTTCTCCGGCCTGGTGAACTGGAGCAGCCCCTTGTCGTCGACGCGCACCTGCGCGCCGCTCTCGGCCGCCAGGAACTGCAGGAAGTCCCAGTCGGACACGTTCGCCTGCGAGAGCTGCTGGTACGTGACGGGCGCGGCCTGCACGGTTCCGCAGGCCAGTCCGGCCCCGGCGGCCACCTTGCGGACGATGGCCGCCGCGGTCATGTTCCGGTATGCCACCACCTTCCGGCCGCGCTGGAGGCGGTGCGCCTTGGAGTAGGCGCGCACCACCGTGAACGAGCCCGTGCGGTCCCGGTCCACCTCCAGGGCCGTCACCTCGCCGTCGAACAGCCGCTCGCGTGCCTGTCCGCTCACGGTCACGACCGACACCCGCAGCGGGGTGCCGATGGTGATGCCGGTCGCCGTCAGGAACTCGTGGTCGGGGTCGCGGAAGGTGAGCACCGCCGCGTTCGGCAGGCCCACGTTCTCGTCCACCACACAACTCACCAGCTGGGCGGCCCAGATCGGTGGAAGTTCGCCGGGCGCCTCCACGATCGGGTCCGCCGCGAACGACCGGCCGCCCTGTTCCCCGGATGTGCTCACCGCTCCTCCTCAGCGCCCGCGTCCCGCAGCGCCGGCACCACCAGTTCGGTGCCGGGTACGAGCGCCATCGGGTCGTCGATCTCGTTCGCTTCGGCGATGGCCCGCCAGGCCGTCGCGTCGCCGTACTCCCGCCAGGCCAGCAGGGCCAGGCTGTCGCCCGCCACGACGGTGTGCGTGCTGCGGGCGGTGCGCGCGCCGGACGTCGGGTTCTGGCCCGGCGGGTCGACGCTCGCCTCCTCGATCGACAGCGCGCAGGTGGCCCGCAGCGGCTTGCCGTCCACGTCGAAGAGCGTGTACGTCACCGACAGACTGGAGAGCACCCCGTCGAACGAGGTCGTCCGCGCGGTGCCCCACTCGAACCGCACCCACGGGCTGGCCGGCTTCTTGCGGCCCAGGCTGGCCGGCGTCGGCACGCACGCCTTCATCAGCTTCTCCACCGCCAGTTCCACGGAGTTGTCGTGAGTGGCGGTGGCGTCCAGGAACACCTCGAGGCTGAGCTCGCGCGGGCCGCTGCCGACGAACTCGGGCAGCGCCGACTGCCCCGCCATCCGGGACGGGGAGCGCCGCCACTCGGTGGTCTTGCGCAGCTCCAGGGTGGAGGGGTTGAACTGCAGGTTCAGCCGCGCGATCGTCCCGCCGGGCTTGGCGCCGACGGAGGCCGGGGGCTCCTTCAGCGTCAGCTGGGCCCTGGCCCGACTGGAGCGGGACGCTGGGGACATGCCGGGACTTCCTTTCCGGGACGGAGGGCGAAACCGAGGAGCGGGGCGGTGTGTGAGGGCGGGTCAGGACGGGCGAAGCCCCTCGTGGGCGATCTCCAGGGTCTCCACCGCGGCCTGCGAGCTGTTGGGGTCGAAGGACGGGCCCTGCCAGCGCACCGGGACGATCCCGAACACCTGCCAGCTGATGATCCGGGTCAGGTCGGGCCGCAGCGCCACGATCTCGCCGTCCTTGGGTTCCACCCTCCGCAGCGTCTCGTCGAGCCAGCGGGCGATCTTCGCCGTGTCGGCGGTGACCGGCCGGGTGAGCGTGATGTTCGACCAGGTCACGCGGCCGGGAAGCTGCCAGGTGAAGTCGTTGTTGCCGCCCTCCGCGTAGCTCTCCATCTCGACCTCGGCGCCCATGCCGGAGCAGGTGTGGAAGGCACCCAGGTCGTTGCCGCCGATCGCGAGCCGGAAGAACACGCTCGTCGCGAAGATGTTGTCCGTCATTCGTCCGTCATCCGTCCGATCCGTTCCGTGCCCTCAGCGGCGTCCGTCGTAGGGGCGGCCCGTGCGTTCCCGGCCGCGCCGCAGCTCGGTGCGCAGCAGCCGGGCCATCGGGTCCAGCAGACGGCGCGCCAGGTCGTCCAGGTCGATGCCGGGGTCCTGCGGTGCCTCGGCGCGGTGGGGCGTGCGCTTGGAGGAGGCGGTGGACGTCGAGGACGTGGCGGACGTGCCGGGCGGCTGCTGCTTGCCGCGCGACGGTGCCGCCTTGGCCGGTACGCCCTTGGGCACGCTCTTCCCTGAGCCGGAGACCTCGCGCTGGACCGCGGGTGCCGCCGGGCTGTTCCCGTGGCCTCCCGCCGTCGCTCGGGGGCCTGGCGCGACGTTCCTCGGCCGGACCACTGGAACAGTCCCTTCCGGTGCCGGTGCCGACGTGGCCTGCGGGCGGTCCGGGAGGGGAGGCGCCTGCGGGGCGGTCACCGGCAGGGGTCGCCCCGGTACGGCGGTGGCCCCTGCCGGCGCCCCGGAGGTCTGCGACCCCGGCGGTGCAGGCCGTACGACCGGTACGCGCTGGACGTTCCCCGGAGAACCGGTGCTTCGCACCACCGAGCCGCCCGGCCCGTGCCCGTACGCGGTCGCGGCCCGCTGCACCTGGGGCGTCGCCGGGGAACTGGTGTCTCGTGCCGCCGAGTTCTCCGGTCCGTGCACGGTCACGGCCCGCTGCGCCTGAGACGTCGCCGGGGTGCCTGCGGACGGGCTCGCGTTGCGGGACGGCCGCGCGGACGCCCCGGTGGGCGGCGCGGGCTCGCCCTGCGGGGCGGCAGCCGCGCCGGGCCAGCGCGCGGCCACGACGGGACGGCCGCCGGTGCGGGAGGCGGTGGGCTGTGCCACCCCTTCCGGAGCACGGGTGTTCACGGTGAGCGGGCGCGCGTGGAGCAACTGGAGGCTGCGGGACGCCGCAGGGACGGCGTGCGCTGCGGACCCGGTCGCGGTGAGCGCGCGCGGGGCGGCCGCGCCGCGGGGCCGGCGCCGGTCGCCCGCGGCGCCGGGGGAGGGGGGCACCGCCGGTGCCGACGGCGGTCCGGCGGCAGGGGTCCGGCTGCGCTCGGTGTGTTCAGTGCGTTCGGTGCGGTCAGTGCGTTCGGCGCCTGTTTCGGCCAGGGCCCGGGACACGGCGACCGGGACCGGCCCGCCGGGGGTCGCACCGGAGCGTGGCGCATTCCCTGCCGGGACTGCCGAACCTGCCGTACCCGCAACGCCTTCCGGCACTGCGACCGCAGAAGGCGTCACCAACGGTGTGGCCGGCGCGTCTCCATGGCTCGCGGGGCGGGGTGACGTGGTGCCCGCGGTGGTCGGCTGGTCCGCGAGGCTGCGCTGGACGTCGACGGCCCCCAGCAGCGGCGCGTCCGCTCCACCCTCTCCTCGCCCGAGGGGTACGGCCTCGCCGGGAGTCCGGTCGCGATCCGTCGCGGACGGCGCCGGATCGGCTCCGGCACCCCTGTCCCGGTGGGCGGGAGCACCCCTGTCCCGGTGGGCCGGGGCACGCTGGACGTCCGGGCCGGGTGCCGTACGAGCGGCGCGGGCGCCGGACGCGGCTGAACCGGTCAGGTCGGCGCTCGGCGGCAACGCGGGCAGCGGCGCGCCCAGACCACCTCGCGCACGTGCGCCGCTCGGGCGCGGGGCGCCTTGGCTCGTCCCGCGCCCGCTCCCGCTCCCGCCGCCGTCAGCCGGCCGCGAGGCACCCCGCTCCGTCCCGCTCGCACCTCCGTCGGCCGGGCGCGAGGCCTCGCCTGCGCCTTCGGCATGCCGCTGGACGACGGGAAGTGCCTGACCGGGCACGGATCCGGTGCCGGACGGGGGCTGTGGGGCGGAGGCGGCCCGCGCCGGCGGTGCGGCCGTGGCGGGCAACTCGCTCAGCGGGGCGCCGAGGGGCGCGCGGCTCGCCGTACGGGTGGCGGCACGCTGTACGGGGGCGGTCGGGGAAACGCCCGTACCGGCCGGTTCGGTCGTGGCGGAGGTGGGACCGGGCGCGTCAGGAGCGGTGCCGCCCGCGGTCGCCGGGGTGCCGGTGGGCCGCAGGGCGGAGATGCGGCGCGCGGGTCCGGCCGGGCGCCGTGCGACGGTCAGCCGGGTCCCCACCGAGCGTAGTCGGACGGCAGGTTGGGACGCCTCGGCGGCGGAGGCGCGGGATGCCTCCGGCTCTCCGGCTCCCCGAGCGGACGGAGGAGCCGTCGTCCGGACGGTGGGGCCGGAGGGCGTACGGCCTCCTGAACCTGCCGCCGGCCGGGATGCGCTCCCGGAGTCCCGCTCGGGCGCGCCGGCCCGTCTCGCCGGGGCGGACCCGTCGGACGCGGAGCGGGCCACACCTCCGCCGACCGCTGTGTCCGGGAGCACCGCCACACGTCGTACCGGCGGAATCTCCCGAGCGGCCGGCGGGCGGCCGGTGTCGGTGGGAGTCACGACCGGGGCCGCGTCCGGCACCGCGACGCGTTGGACGGAGGGAGGTGACGAGGAGAGCACGGCCGGGGAATCACCGGACGTGAGGCCACGGGCCCGCGGAGCGCCACTCGAACGCCCCTCCCCCGCCACGCTGTTGCCGCCGGGACGCGCCGGTACGGGCTCCGGGCTCGAACCCGCTTGCGCCGCTCCCGTACCGCCGGAGCCGCCGGAGCCGCCGGCGGTGGGCCGTACGGCAAGGGCGGGGGCGGAAGGCAGCGGGCCGGACGGGACCGGACCGGACTCCGTCGAGACGCGCGGCTCCGAGGCGGACGGTGCGGGACCTGACGCCCGCGTCCCCGTCCCCGTCCGCGCCCGGCGCTGGACCTGTGGTGTCCGGCCGTCCGGCGTCCGAGCCGTGCCGTCCGTGGTCCCGTCGCCCTGCGGCCCCTCCGCTGCCTCGGGGCGCAGGGCCCGAAGCAGCAGCGGCCCACCGCCGGTGTGGGTGGGCTGTGCGGCGGCCGGGCGCGTGACACCCCGCATGAGCCCGGTCGGGGCCGTGGGCTGCAGGGCGTGCCCGAGGCCGTTGTCGAACGACGGGTTCTGCCAGGCGGCGAGGCCCGCGCGGAAGGTGAGTCCGTCACTGACGCCGAGCGGGGCGCCGGAGAGGGTCAGTTCGGGCGCGGCGGTACGGCGCCAGCCGCCGTCCCAGTCGTGCGGCACGGAGGGAACCGGGGCGGAGGGAACCGGCGTGGCGGAACCCGAGCCGCCGGGCGCGCTCGGGTCCGGACCCTCGCCGGACGGACCGGCCGCCGGGGCGCCGGTGCGCCCCGCACGCCGCGGGCGCTCCGCGGTGTCCGGTCCTCCGGCGGCCCGGCGGCGCAGCCTGTCCCGCCATGCCATGTGCTCAACCGCCTTCGTTCATGCGGGTGTTGATACGGGCGATCTCGGTCACCCACTGCCGGCGTTCGCCGTGGGTCAGATCGAGGATCTCCTCGCGTTGCCAGTGGAAGTGGTAGGCGATGTACGCGATCTCCTCCCGGAGGCGGGGAAGGGCGTACGTCACGATTCCCCCAGGCGCCCACCCGAGAGGTCGACCTCGAAGCCGCCGTCGCAGTGCGGGCAGGTCACCGCCGCACGGGTGTGGCCCTCGCTGTTGACACGGCGGTAGAAGTCCTGGAGGAAGGCGACGTCGGTGGCATACATCCGTTCCACGACCCCGGCGTGCACGTCGGTGATGTTCCCGAGCCGGGTGATCACCTGGCTCAGCAGCACGACGCTCAGGTACGCCGGGTTCTCCTTGACCCGCAGATCGATCTGGGGCCGCAGCTCGTCCCGGGCGGTGGCCAGGCGCATCGAGCCGTGGCGATGCACCGTGCCCGCCTCGTCGACGTACCCGCGCGGCAGCTCGAACTCGAACTCGGTGCGCAGACCGTGGTCCTCCCGGGGCGGCGCCGGGGCGGCGGCCGGGGCGGCCGCCTGCTCCGGAGCCGCGGCGGGTGCCGTGACCTGGAGTATCTCCTCCAGGTTGCCCGCCGTCACCGTACGACGCCTCATTCGACGACGATCTCCTCGAACACGATCGTGACGGACTCGGTGGCCGGGGACGACTCGCCCGCCTTCAGGGAGGGGCCTTCCCACTTGGAGGCCCAGCCCTGCAGCAGCTGGATACGGCGGACCGTGCTGCCCTCGGAGTCCTTGATCTCGATGGTGAGGTTCTGCCGCGCGGAGTTCACGGCGCCCTTGTTCAGCGTCTCCTTGATCCACTTGGTGAACTCACTGCTCTTGTCGAGTCCCCGGGTGATCGTGATCTCGCCGGCCTGCCGGGCGCCGGGCTGCTTGCGGATGATCTGCTTGCCGTCCGCGCTGACCTGCTTGACCTCGACGACCTCTTCTTCGACGGTCAGCCCGCTGATCTCCTGGATCGACTCGACCAGGTAGCCGCCCAGCTGCACACCGAAGACGTGGGTGGAAAGCGCATCTCCCGTTGCCATGACTGTCTGTCACCTTTTCCTTGCGGACCCGCGGGTCACTCGTCGATGAGGCTGGTGCTGTCGGAGAACTGGGCCAGCCGGAAGACCACGAACTCGGCCGGCTTGACCGGCGAGACACCGATCTCGCAGACGACCCGGCCCTGGTCGATGGACTCCTGCGGGTTGTTGTCGCGGTCACACTTCACGTAGAAGGCCTCTTCGGCGGTGCGGCCGAACAGGGCGCCCCGGCGCCACTCCTCGCTGAGGAACGCCGTGACGTTGCGCCGGATGCTCGACCACAGCCGGTCGTCGTTCGGCTCGAAGACCACCCACTGGGTGCCCAGGAGGATCGACTCCTCCAGGTAGTTGAACAGGCGGCGCACGTTCAGGTAGCGCCAGGCCGGGTCGGAGGAGAGGGTGCGCGCGCCCCAGATCCGGATGCCCCGGCCGGGGAAGGCCCGGATGCAGTTCACGCCGATCGGGTTGAGCAGGTCCTGCTCGCCCTTGCTGAGCCGGAGTTCCAGGTCGACCGCGCCGCGGATCACCTCGTTGGCGGGCGCCTTGTGCACGCCGCGCTCGACGTCGCTGCGCGCCCACACACCGGCGACGTGACCGCTCGGCGGGACGAGGGCGTTGCGTCCGGCGGCCGGGTCGAAGACCCGCACCCACGGGTAGTAGAGGGTGGCGTAGCGGGAGTCGTAGCCCGCCTCGTCGTTGCGCCAGGTGCGCACCTGCTGGGCGGTGAGCCCGGGCGGCGCGTCCAGGACGGCGACCCGGTCGCCCATCTGCTCGCAGTGCGAGATCACGGCGAGCTGCACGGTCCGCACGCCCTCGGCGTCGATGTCGCCGCGCTGGTAGGCGCTCATCAGGTCCGGCACCGCGACCATGGTGATCTCGTCGATGGTCTCCAGGCCGCCGAACCCGGTGCGGGCCCCGGCGTCACCGACGTACTCGGCCGGGTCGAGGCGGGACACCGCGCCTGCGCCGGGCACGGCCGGCGCGGCCGGGGCGTCGGCCAGTGCCACGGTCTGGTTGGCGGGCCTGCTCTGGGTGGCACCGCGCTGCTCGGTGACCTCGATCAGCTTGGAGGCGCGGACCTGGTTGACCAGGTACCCCTTGACGTTCTTGCGGGCGGACGCCTCGTACGTCTCCGCCACCTGCTCGCCCTGGCGGACCAGGATCTTGAAGCGGTCCTCCGGCGGGTTCTCGCCGTCCGCGTCGGCGACCTCCACCGACACCCCGAGGACGCCCGGCCTGGCCGCGACCAGGAAGCCGCCGAGTTCCGCCGGTTCCACGGCCTTGGTGTCCTGCCGCTTGGCGCCCTGGGCCGCCGGCGCGGAGGTGTCCTCGGCGGATCCGCCGATCCGCACGATGTAGGCGGCGCCGCCGCCGTTGGCGAAGTAGCCGTAGACCGCGTGCGGCAGGTAGGCGCCCTCGGTGAAGCCACCGAACAGCTGGGTGTACTGGTCCCATCCGGTGACCAGCGTCGGCGCGTGGAACGGGCCGCTCTCGGCGAACCCCACGAACGCGGCGACGGCGGTGCCGACCCCTTCGATCGGGCGGGCACCGGACTGCACCTCCTCCACGTACACGCCCGGGGTGAGGTACGTCGGCATGCTCGCTCCTTCGCGTCCTACGGGTCTGTCAGCTGTGTCCAGGCCGAGTCTGCGCGGGAGGTCCGCCGCGGTGACAGGGACGCGGGGACCTTGCCGAGGGCAAGATCGCTGCCTTCGGCTGCCCGCTCGGGCGGTCCGGCCGCCGCCCCGCCTTGCCCTCGTTCTGCCCGTACGGGCCTGGACGTCCCGGTCGCCCGGGCGGTCCACTGGTGGACCGCAGCAGGGGTGCGGCCGACTAGGAGGCAGCGAATTGCGGACGTCCGGGGCGCACACGGAGCAGACCGAGAACCGGCAGGCCACACGCGGCCCGGCCGCGGCCGCCGCCCGCCGGGAGACTTCCGCGGGCGGCGCCGCCGTGCCGCCGCCACTCACCGCCGACGCGCTCCGGGCGGCGCAGCGCGGCTCGGGCAACGCCGCGGTCACCGCCATGATCGCCCGGCGCGCGTCCGCCCAGGAGCAGCCGGACGCCGGGGTGCACGAGGACTCTCACTCGAACCATCGGCACGGCGCGGAACACGACCGGGAAGCCGCGGCGCAGCCGAGCGCCGCCGACGCGGTGAACTCCGTGGTGCGGTCCGCCGGCAACCGACTGCCCGCCTCGCTGCAGCGGGAGATGGAAGCCCGTTTCTCGGGCGAGGACTTCTCCGACGTCGCGGTCCACACCGGCGCCGCTGCCCGGCGTTCCGCCGAGGCGGTCGGGGCCGAGGCGTACACCACCGGCACCCGTCACATCGTGTTCCGCGGCACGATCGACAAGAAGACCCTCGCGCACGAACTGGAGCACGTCCGCCAGCAGCGTGCCGGGGCTGTGACCGGTACCGACAACGGCAGGGGCCTGAGCATCAGCGACCCCTCCGACCGGTTCGAGAGGTCGGCCGAACGCAAGGCCGAGCAGGTGATGCGGGGCGGAGCGGACGTCCAGCGGTCGGTCGCCGACCACACGGCCGACGCCGCGCACCGGACGGCCGAGGCGTCGGCCGAGGTGCAGCGCATGCCGAAGAAGAAGACGACGAAGAATCAGGCGGGGGGCAACCCACCTGCAGCAGCGGCCACTTCCTCGAAGACTCTGTTCGAGGAAATCATGGAGCACTTCGAGGGACTCAGCGAAGAGTTCAAAGCAAAGAAGCAGAACGAGAAGGAGTACATCCTCGAACAGATAGGAATCATGCCCGACAGTGATCTTTTCACGCTCGACGAAGTAAAGAACGACGAGTCGATGCTGAGCGATTTCCTCGCGGAGATCGAAACCGCGAAGCACGCGTCCGGGTTCTCGGGCATGGGCGGCGGCAGCAGTGACTGGGCGGCGAGCGCGGTCACTTCGGCACATGCGGAGATGCGGACGGAGCATCCGCTCTGGGGCGACAGGACGACCCTGCATCACAAGATCTCCCGCAGCGAGTTGGACTCCGTACTCGCCTCGGCCGAGCAGGACAGGGCGAACGCGAAACCGCTGTTCGAGTTCCTGGACGAGATGCGGGAGGTACTCAACTCGACCGCGGCGAACAAAAAAGCCCTGCACAACATGCCGGCCAACCTGGAGATGGGGCCGGCGAGCGACACGAGGACAGGCGACCCTGGATCCGGAAGCGACTTCAACTACACGCCTTCGGGCGCGATGACGCCACGGTCGAGCGAGCTGAAGGACGCACTGAGCATGGCGAGCGCACCCACCGTCAACTGGGAGGCCGTTGCGAACAAGCTGAGGGCGGCGCAGCGCCTCCACGAAGAGGAGTACGGAGGCGCGATTCTCTCCCCGCCCGCCCTCGAACGGTGGGTGAAAGTGGGCGCCAAGTGGAAGAAGGCCTCCGACTGAGGTCTTCCTCGGTCCGCGTCTCAGGCGTCGACGGCGTCCGCCAGGTAGGGCCCGAACTCGCCCTCCAGGACCAGCCGTCCCAGCTTGCGGTACTCCTGCGCGACCGCCGTCACCAGTTGCCGCATGGTGAGCGGGCTGCCGGACTCGGCCGCGAGGTAGGCCGCGGTCACCGCGCAGGCGCGGATGGAGCCGCCGGCGAGTTCGAAGCGGTCGGCGCAGAAGGCTGGGTCCAGGTCCTCGGCGCGGGGCAGCCGGTCGCCCAGGCAGCGCTCCCACAGGGCGAGGCGCTGGCCGGCATCGGGCACCGGGAAGTCCGCCACGACGTCCAGGCGGCGGGTGAACGCCTCGTCGAGGTTGGCCCGCAGGTTGGTGGTCAGCACCGCGATCCCGTCGAAGGACTCCATGCGCTGGAGCAGGTACGCCGACTCGATGTTGGCGTGCCGGTCGTGTGCGTCCTTCACCTCCGAGCGCTTGCCGAAGATGGCGTCGGCCTCGTCGAAGAGCAGCACCGCGTTGACCGCCGACGCCTCGGTGAAGATCCGTTCCAGGTTCTTCTCGGTCTCCCCCACGTACTTGTCCACCACCGTGGACAGGTCCACCACGTACAGGTCCATGCCCAGGTCGGCGGCGACGACCTCGGCGGACATGGTCTTGCCGGTGCCCGACTCCCCTGCGAAGAGCGCGATCACGCCGCGTCCCCGGCCGCCGCCGGGCCGCATCCCCCACTGCCCGAGCACCTGCTCGCGGTGGCGGGCGCGCAGCGCGAGTTCGCGCAGCCGCCGGTGGGTGGCCGGCGGCAGCACCAGGTCGTCCCAGCCGACGCCCGGTTCCACCCGGCGGGCGAGCCGCTCGAGCCCCGCGCCGTTCTGGGCCCGTGCGGCCGTGCGCAGGTCGTCGGGGCGGACCGGACGCCCCGCGAGGGCGGCCGTGCGCACCGCCACGTCGGCGGCGCGGCGCAGCTGCCCGGAGTCCAGGCGGTGCGCGGCGACGGCCTCGGCGAGCGCTTCCACGTCATCGGTCGCGAGGTCGTCGCCCGAGATGTTGCCGGCCGCCCCTTCGAGGGCGTGCCGCCAGCGCGCGGCCTGCCGTCCGGGCGAGGGCGCCGGCACGGTCAGGGCGACGGGGGTGTCGGCTGCCCACTCCGGGGCCCAGCCGACCGTGCCGTGCGTGATCAGGGGGATCCCCCGCAGCGTCGCGCACAACACCCCTAGTGCGGCGGCCCGTTCGACAGGCTCCCCGGGGAGCGCCTCCAGGGGGCCGAGGACGACTCCGGCGCCGGTGAGGCGGGCTTCGAGGGCGGTGATCCGGGCGAGTTCCGGTACGTCGGCCGGGCGCCGGGCGAGGGCCACCGCGTCCAGGACGAGCGGTTGCAGCCCGGCCGCACGCAGGGCGGCGACGGCGAGACCCGCCGCATCGCCGCCCCGGCTGCGCAGATGGACGAGACCGACGCCGGTGCCGGCCGCGGCCGCCGTGCGGTGGACGTCGGCCGCCTCGGCGGTCGGGTCCTCACGGGCCTCGCCGAGCATCCCGGCGAGCCGGGCGTCGGGCCGGGCACTGCCCAGCAGATGCCCGGTGACCCGGTCGGAGACCGCCAGCCCCCGTGACAGTGGCGGCCGTTCGGGCTCCGTGACCTCCATCAGACCGCCCGCGATCAGCGGGGCGCCCGGAACGAGCCGGAACCGGGCGGACGCCGCCCCGGCGAGCCCGCACAGTTCCAGGGCGAGCCCGACCGTGGGGCGTCGTCGTGTCAGGTCGTCGTTGAGGTAGCCGTAGAGCCGCTCGAAGCGTGCGTCGAGGTCGGGTGCCAACGCGACCAGGAGCAGGTCCAGGTCGAGCGGGGACAGCCCGAACCGCCGGGCGAGGCCGTCGAGGACGGACCCGGCGGGCGGCCGCCCCGGCTCGTGCGCGGGTACGCCGAGGCCGCCCGGCTCGTCCAGGATGCGGGCCGCCGCCTCGGGCGTGAGGTACTGGCCCCGGTACGGGTCGTCGGGGTCGGGGTCGCCGGCCCGGCGAACCGCCACCGCGTGCCGCACACGCTCCTCGACCACGCGAAGCCGTGTCCACAGGTGGTCCACGTCGGCGGAGACGGCACCAGCACCAGCACCAGCACCAGCACCAGCACCAGGGCGGACGTCGGCTCGGGCGTCCGCGACGACATCTTCGGCGGTGTGTGTCACGGCTGGCGGTCTCCTCGGCGGCGGCGTCGGGCGGGGGCGGGCGGCCGTTCGCGCGGGCCGGTGAAGCCCTCCGGACCCGGATCGCCGGCCTCCGTGTAGCGCAGCCGGCGCCCGGACGTCACTTCTTCGCCCTCGCGCCCGGCCGCGGAGCGGATGACCAGGCCTTCGGTGACCGGTGGTGCGGCGGCCGCGGTCACGCCGGCGAGCGGTGCCCGTACCCGCACCGCGAGCGAGGCCTTCATCTCCCCGCCCAGCGCCGACCACACGTCGGAGGCGGCCGGTGCGTCGAGCGCGGCCCCGGCGGTGTCCAGTCCCACGGTCAGGCCGAGTTCGGCGAGGGTGCCGGTGAGCAGCCGCGCGGGAAGCGTGTCGTTGGCGACCAGAGTGGTGAGCACCTGCGAGAGCAGCCGGTGTTCGTCCTGCGGGCGGTTCGCCCACGCCGTGACCAGGTACGTCAGCTCGAACCAGCGCGGCGGGCTGCGCCGCGCCACGAGATACCCGTCCTCGTCGTACACCTCCCCGGCGCCGCTGCCGCGCCGGGTCGCGTCCTCGCGGATGTGGTACAGGAAGACGCACACCGTCGGGGCGCTGCGGCGCGCCGCCCAGTCCCGGGTGGGGGAGTCGAAGGCCACGTCGACACCCGATGTCTCCAGGCCCGACTCGCCGAGCAGGCGGCGCAGCCCCTCGTCGACCTCGTGGATCATCGGCGGGTCACCTCGTCCGGCGGCTGCACGCTGCCGCTGACCACCAGGAAGTCGGTGGTCACCGGGGAGAACCCGGGGCCCTTGGCGGTGATGACGCGCGGTCCCGTCTGGTCCTTGGCGAGGATGAGCAGCTGGCCGATGAACGTGCCGTCCGGCTTCGGAACGGTCGGCGCCGCCGCAGCGGTGATCCCCGGCTTCCAGGTGAACCGCACCGGCACGCCCGGCGGGAAGTCCTTGCCGCGCACCGAGGTGACGAATCCGGGCTTGCCGATGTCCGGCACCGCGATGATGCGCGGCTGCAGGATGCGCAGCCGCTGCCGTGCGGTGTTGTCGCTCTTGTCGGCGTCCGTGCCGGTGGTGGTGAGGACGCCGGTGACGCGGCCGGTCAGCGCCTTGTCGGGGCTGAGCACGACGCGTACGACGGTGCTCGCGCCCGGTGTCAGGTCCGGCAGCGCGCACACCCAGGAGCGGTCGCAGCCCTCCGGTGGCCCGCTGTTCGGGATGCCCTTGGGCAGGCCGATGCGCAGCCGCAGACCGGTCGCCAGCGCGTTGCGGCCGTTGTGCACCGTGTACGTCACGACCACGCGCCCGCCGACGTAGCCGGGGTTCGGCTGGGCCGTGACGCGCACCCCGGGCCCGGCCTTGGGCTCCTGCGGCTTCGGCGGCACGGTGGGCGGCGGCTTCGGAGTCGGGGTCGGGGTCGGCGTGGGGGTCGGGGGCGGCGTGGCCGCACGCACCGGCACCACGGTCCGGCCCGCGTTGTCGCTGGGCCGCGGATCCAGGACCGTGCCGGTGACCGACCAGTCGACGGGCGCGTCGCCGGCGGTGACCCCGGTGAGGGTGACGTCCACCGGAACGGTCGTGCCGGGCGGCACCACGCCGACGTCGCACTGGAGGGAGGCGGCGTCGCAGGTGCCCCCGGACCAGGTGATCCGGGTGATGCGCACGCCGGACGGCGGGGCGATGGTCAGCCGGGTGCCGGGTGAGGCGGCGGGGCCGTTGTTCACGACGTCGACGCGGACCGTGGTGGAGTCACCGACCGTCACCTCCGGGACGGTGCCGGGCGCCTTGACGGCGAGGTCCACGGACTGCTGGACGCTGGGTTCCTTCTGCCGGCCCGGGAGTTCGGTCGTGAGCTTCGTGAGCCTGCCGGACGCGATGTCCAGGAGCTTGAGTTTCTCGGGGGTGTTGACCGGGCGACTGGGGCGGGCGCTGATCACCAGCCCCTTGCCGTCGGCCGTCCAGGCGGCGTCCCGCGGCTGGAACGGGCCGGTGTTCTCCGGCAGTTCCCGGCCGCAGGCGCCGGGCAGGCCGCGGGCGGCGGTGGGCAGCAGCACCTGGCAGTCGCCGCCGGACAGCGACGTCAGGAGGATGCCGTTCCGCTCGTCGATCCGGCCGGCGCCGTTCTTGCGGTTGAAGGCGATGCCGAGACCGTCCGGGGAGAACGCCGGGCTGTCGTCGATGACCTCGCAGCTGCCCGGGCAGATCCTGGCGCTCAGGTCGCGCTGCCTGGTCAGGTCGTTCACGGGCACGGTCCAGATGTGCTTGTCGCCGCCGCCCCCGTTGATCTCCATGTTGCGGGTGAAGGCCAGGGTGGTGCCGTCGGAGGACCAGGTCGGCTGGGCGTCCTGGCCCTGGAGCTGCCCGGCCGGCGGGGTGATCTCCCCGGTGATCGCGCCGGTGGCGGCCTCCGCGATCAGGATGCGGCTGGGTCCGGCGTCCTGACCGGCTCCTCCCGGCGAAGTCCGGGTGAAGGCCAGGTACTTGCCGTCCGGGGAGAACGTCGGGTCGGTGTCCCAGTCGTTCGCCCCGCGTCCCGCCAGCGGCAGGGGGGCGGCGTTGGAACCGTCGGCGTCCGTCATCCAGATCCGCTCGATCCGCCGGCCGTCGGCGTTGTTCTCGAAGCGGGTGACGACGATCCGGCGGCCGTCGGGCGTGTAGTTCTGCCGCTCGGTCCACGGGTCGTGCCCGGCCGCGGGCTGGAACAGCGGGTCCTTGGCGGGATCGGTGTTGGTGTCGGCCGCGGGGTCCTCGTCGAGGATCGTCAGCCCCAGGTCGCGCGGGTCGGCCCCGTCCATCCGGATGTCCTGCAGGGTCACCGTGTGCGGGGTGGCCGCCGAGGTGCGCTCCACGACCACGCCGCCGCCGTCGAGCGGGCCGAGCCAGGTGGGTGAGAGGACCTCGCGGTTCTCGTTGAGTTCCAGCTTGGGGACCTGGTCGGAGTGGGCGTCCGCCCGGAACACGTGGTCCCAGTCGCCCTCGCACTCACAGGTGATCTCCGGGCTCAGGAACAGCACCCCGTCCCCGTCGGGCAGCCATGCTGCCCCGTGGGCACGCCACTGGGCCCGCGCGCCCCCGAGGAGCGGCTCGTCACCGGTGCCTTCCGCGTTCGTCACCCGCAGCCGGGGCACGGACCGCCCGTCGACGGTGGTCGTGGCGGTGTACGCGATCCAGTTCCGGTTCTCGTCGTCGTTCACCGGGTTCCACGCCGGTTCGGTGGCCGTGCCGTTCGCCGGATCGGTGACCCGGGTGGCGGTTCCGCCGTTCAGGGGCCGGACGTAGATCTGCCGGCCGGCCACCGGGTCGCTGTCGCTGGAGTAGGCCAGGCGCTGCCCGTCCGGGGACACCGTCGGGCACTCCTCGTCGGCGGGTGTGTCGGTCAGCCGGGTCAGGCCGGTGCCGTCGGTGCGCACCAGCCACAGGTCGCGCTGTGTCCGGCCGTCCGGGCCGCCGGACCGGGCCGAGTCGAACACCACGGCCCGGCCGTCCGGCGTCAGCCGGGGGTGTGCCGCGTCCATGCCCCTGGTGAGCCGGCTGACCGAACCGTCGGCGGACCGCAGGTAGATCTGCGGGTTCTTCTCGTCACGGCGGCCGGCGAAGACCATCTGGTCGCCGAGGGCGGACGGCTGGACGTCGTTGTGGGCCGGGCCCGCGCCGAACAGCGGTGTGCTGGAGGTGGTGGTGGCGACCCGGCCGAGACTGCGGTGCCGGGTGCCGGCGTACGCGACCCGGGTGGCCGCGGCGTCGGCCGCCCTCGCCCGGGGTTCGGCGCTGCCCGGCCCGGCGGCCGCGGCCACGCCGAGCAGCGGGACGAGCAGCAGCAAGGCCGAGCCGAGTCTCCCCAGGCGGTACCGCCCGCCGGAGCCAGCGGTTTCCATCGCGGTCCCCTTCGCAGTGTGGTGCGGCATCCGGATGTGCCCCCGCCACCGTGCACCGGCCGCGCGCGGCGCGGCAGGGCGGCGGGGCCGTACCCGGGGGAAGCGCGCGGTGCGCTTTCGGGCAGTGCCGGGTTCCCTGCCGTCGCCGGGCCGGCCGCCGGATCAGCCCTCGGCCCGGTCCGACGGCGCCGTCGGTCAGATCAGTCCGTTGCGCAGCGCATAGCCGACTGCGTGGGCCCGGTTGCGCAGCTGCAGCCGGGTGATGATCTCGTGCAGGACGTTCTTGACGGTTCGTTCGGAGTACGCGGTCTTGCGGGCTATCTCCGCGGTGTCCAGGCCCTCCGACACCAGGCGCAGCATGTCCGCCTCGCGCGTCGTCAGGGTGGACAGGGACAGGCTCCCGTGGTCGAGCGCCGAGCGCTGCAGGCTGCCGACGTGGGAGAGCAGCTTGCCGAGCAGGTCGCCGGGCAGCACTCCTTCGCCGTTGGCCAGCGCCAGGACCAGGCGCAGGAGCTGGTCCTGATCGGCCTCGGCGCGGCGCAGCACCGCCGCGACGCCGCACTCGATGACGCGTTGCAGTCCGCCGGCGCCGAGGGCGCCGACCACGAGGCCCGTGTGCGTGGCGTTGTTGTGCCGCAGCCGGTTGAGCAGGGCGGCGACGTCGTCGTCGACGCTGTCCACGACCACCAGTGACACCTGGGCCCGGTCCGCGGCGGCCTCCTCCACCAGGTCGATCTCGGGGCGCTGGCGCAGCTGCTGGACGATGCCGGTGCGCAGGACGGGATCGGCGGCGTAGACGGCCACCGTCACCCGGTTCGGGCGATCCGGGCGGGAGGTCCGGTAGGTCGAGTCGATCCGAGCGGCAGCATGTGACGTGGCGTCGGACATAACAGGACCGTTCTCCTCAACACGGGACATGGTGTACCTGCTTCATGAGTTCATGGGGGGTAAGAAATGCATCTCGAGGCGACCACGGGAGGGCGGCGCCCGGGAGGCGGCGCGCCACATCAACGACCCGCTGTCACAAAGCTGTTCGATTTGACTTCACGGGCACCGTGACTGCCCGGATGTTGCCCTCGCGCTCCTCGCCGCGCTCGGGAGCGCTCTCCTAGCGTGCTGGCGTGACGCCTTCCGCAGCCTCTTCCGGACCCGGTGCGCCCGGCCTCGACATCCCGGCCGTGACGGTGACGCCGGGCGACATCGCCACCACCACCCTGACCGTGCGCAACGACAGTGACATCGTCGAGGCGTACACCCTGGAGGTCGTCGGGGACTGCGCCCCCTGGACCACGGTGGAACCCGCGCGTGTCTCGCTGTACCCCGGCACGTCCGAGACGGTGACGCTCCGTCTGGCGCCGCCGCGCTCCCCGGAGATCCGGGCCGGCGACAAGCCGCTCGGTGTGCGGGTGCTGCCGACCGAGCACCCCGAGTCGGTGCGGGTCCTCGAAACCACCGTGCACGTCCAGGAGTTCCACGAGCTGCAGACCGAGCTGGCCCCGCGCCGCCGGCGCGGCTGGCTGCGCGGCCGCTACCGGCTGGCCGTGCGCAACCAGGGCAACACCCCGGTGCAGGTGGGTTTCACTCCCGGCCAGGCCGGCGAGGAGCTGGGGTTCGTCTTCGCCCCGGCGGAGCCGAAGCTGGAGCCCGGTGAGTCGACGGAGGTCGTGCTGCGGGTCCGCACGGCCAAGCCGGTGTGGTTCGGCAATCCCGTGGTGTGGCCGTTCACCGTGGACACCGCCGAGACCGGGGACCGGGAGGAGGCCGCGCAGTCCGGGCGGGACGAGCCCGTCGTACGGGCGCCGCTGGACGCGGAGTTCGTCCAGATACCCGTCTTCCCGAAGTGGCTGCTCGCGCTGCTCGCCGCGCTGCTCGCGCTGTTGCTCGCCTGGTTCACGCTGGTCCGTCCGGCGGTGCGCAGCGCCGCCAAGGAAGCGGCCCACGAAGCGGTTCAGCCCCGTCCCACGACCGCCGGGGACCAGGGTGCCGGGGACTCGGCGGGCACCGGTGGGAACAACAAGCCCGGCGGCAAGGCCTCGGGGGCACCGTCCAAAACCGGCGGTGACGGCGGTTCGGGCGGCGACGGCACCTCGGGCGGCGCCGGCCGGCAGAGCTCGGCGACCATCGATCTGAAGACGTCCGGCGGGCAGACCAGGACCGGTACCTACAAGGTGCCCGAGGACAGTGTCTTCGGGGTCACGGACATCGTCGTCGCCAACTTCCAGGGCGACGAGGGGGTGCTGACGATCACGTTCGGCGAGCGCAAGATCACCACGATCGCGCTGGAGACCTTCCGGAACCAGGACTACCACTGGGTGACCCCCATCAAGATCCCCGCGAACGACAGCGTGACCATCAACGTGACGTGCGCGAAGCCCGGCACACCGGCCACGGGCCGTCAGGCACAGGGGTGCCACGAGGTCCTGAACGTCAGCGGAGTGCTCAGCCGCACCGGGGAATGAACCGGTCCTTCCGATTCCGGGCCATTGTCGATCGTTACTGAGGGCTTATGTAAAGGGTTGGATTTTGTTCCGGCCTGAAATCGGCAATCCCGGACCAAAAACCACACTGTTACCGAAAGGAACAGGTCGGTCCCGTCTGCCGGGGCGCTCGCTACCCCGCGTGCAGCATCAGCCCGATCCCCACGACCAGCAGACCGGCCGCGGCCATCCGCGGCGCGCCGAAGCGCTCCTTGAAGAACAGGGCGCCGATGGCCGCGCCCACGATGATCGAGGACTCGCGCAGGGCGGCGATGGGGGCGAGGGCGGCACGGGTCTGGGCCCACAGGACGAGGGCGTACGCGGCGACGGACAGGGCGGCGCCGAGGAGGCCGACGAAGGCGTACGGCCGTAGCTGCCGGACCGTGTCACCGCGCACGCGTGCGTACATGTACGCGGGCACGAAGACCCCCTGAACGGCCATCAGCCAGGCGATGTAGCCGAGCGGCGCGTGCGAGGCGCGTACGCCCAGGCCGTCGATCACCGTGTACACGGCGATGGTCAGACCGGTCGCGAGGGCGGCTCCGATCGCCGCCCAGTTGGGCCGGTGGCCGCGCAGTCCCCACAGGCTGACGCCGGTGAGCCCGACGCACGACACGACGATCCCGGCCGCCGCCCACGCGCCGGGCACCTCGTGCGCGAACACCGCCGCCAGCACGGTCACCACCAGCGGTGCGCTGCCGCGCGCGATGGGGTACGTCTGCCCGAAGTCGCCCAGCCGGAACGAGGTCATCAGCAGGGCGTAGTAGGCGATGTGCACGCACGAGGAGGCGAGCAGGTACGGCCAGGCCGCACCCGCGGGAAACGCCACGAACGGCGCCGCCGCGAGCCCGATGAACATGCCGCCGCCGGAGATCAGCGTGAAGCCGACCAGTTTGTCGGTGATGCGGTGCGCGATGGCGTTCCAGCTGGCGTGGGTGACCGCGGCGAGCAGCACCGCCGCGGTGACCAGCGGCGTCACGCGGTCTGCTCGCGGACGTCCACCGGTTCGGCACCGGCGTGGGCGACGAGTGCCTTCGGCTCGATCGGGAAGACCGTGTGCGGTGTCCCGGCCGCCGCCCACACCACGTCGTGCGCGAGCAGCGAGCGGTCGGCGAGGACCCGGGTGCGGGTGCGGTGGCCGAACGGCGGTACGCCGCCGATGGCGTAGCCCGTGGTCTCGCGTACGACGTCGGCGTCGGCCCGGGTGACCTTCCCGGCCCCCAGCACCTCGCGCACCCGCTCCACGTCCACCCGCGAGGCCCCGTCCATCAGCACCAGCACCGGCACCCCGTCCGCCGCGAAGACCAGCGACTTGCAGATCCGGCTCAGCTCGCACCCGAGGGCTGCGGCGGCCTCGGCGGCGGTGCGGGTGGCCTCCGGGAACCGGCGGGTGCGGGCGAGGAGTTCCTCGAGACCGAGCGCGCGGAGGGCTTCGGCGAACCGGGGGTGGGCTCCGGACTCTTCGGCGTCAGTGGCGGCTGTCGTCGTCATGGTGGGCACGCTACGACATCGCCCGAGCCGCGCTCACGGGGTTTTCCGTGCGGCCGCGTCAGCCGGTCCTGCCCCATGTCCACAGGGCCAGGGCCGTCGGCACCGGGAAGGCGAGGGCACCCAGCAGGAGCAGGCGGGTGAGCGGGGTGAGGCGGCGGACCCCGGGGGCGAAGGCCAGTGCGAGCAGGGCCGCCGCCGCGCCGACGACGGTCAGGGCGTACGGGAGGGCGAAGCCCCGGATCTCCGCCCAGGACGCGCCGTCCGCCAGGCTCCACATGGCCACCATGCCCACGAGGAACGTCAGCCAGCCGACCGAGGCGAGGGTGAGCACCCAGAGCAGGACTGCCAGCAGGCCCACCGCGGTCTCGCCCCGGCGCTGCCGCGGTGCCGGCTGGGCCGGGCTGTACAGGTTCGCGTACGTCTGGGGATTCACCGGCGGTTCCTTTCGTGCCTGTGCGGACGACCACGATCTTCCGCTCGGAGCCGCCGGTGCGGCATGGGCGCGGGTACTCAGCGGGTACTCATCCGCTCCCCGCCCCGTCTGAGTCACAGAAAGAAGCCGGTGAGGGTGCCCCGTCCCCACGGATCCCTCACCGGCGGTCCTTCATCGGCGGTACGTCAGACGCGTACCAGCTCCCGTTCCCCGTCGGGGTCGGCGTCCCGGCGCTCCTCGGCCGTGCGCAGGCCCTCGCCCTCGACGTCGACGTTGGGCAGGGCGCGGTCCAGCCACTTCGGCAGCCACCAGGCCCTCCTTCCGAGCAGTGCGAGCACCGCCGGGACGATGGCCATGCGGACGATGAACGCGTCGAAGAAGACGGCGACGGCGAGTCCGAAGCCGATCATCTTGACCATCGACTCGCTGGAGCCGATGAAGCCGGAGAAGACGGCGATCATGATGATCGCGGCGGCCGTGACGACCCGTGCGCCGTGCTTGAAGCCGGTCACGACGGCCTGGGCGGGCTTCTCCCCGTGGACGTACGCCTCCCGCATGCGGGTCACGAGGAACACCTCGTAGTCCATGGCGAGACCGAAGACCACACCGACCATGAAGATCGGCATCATCGACATGACCGGGCCGGTCTCCTCGACGTTCATCAGGCCCGACAGCCAGCCCCACTGGAAGACCGCGACCACGGCGCCGAGGGCCGCCATCACGCTGAGCAGGAAGCCGAGGGCCGCCTTCAGCGGGACGAGGATCGAGCGGAAGACCACGATCAGCAGCAGGAAGGCCAGGCCGACCACGAGGGCGAGATACGGCAGCAGGGCGTCGTTCAGCCGCTGCGAGACGTCGATGTTCATCGCCGTGGAGCCGGTGACCAGCACCTTCGCGTCGGTCGCCGAGGTGATGTCCGCGCCCTTGCCGCGGATGGCGTGCACCAGGTCCTCGGTGGTGGTCGAGGACGGCTTGGAGTCCGGGATGACGGTGATCGTCGCGGTGTCGCCCGCCTTGTTGGGCGCCGGCGGGGTGACCGTGACGACGTCCTTCAGACCCTTGATCTCGTCGCCGACCTTGGTGAAGGCCGCCTTCGGGTCGTCACTGCCCTTGGCGTCGACCACGACCATCAGCGGGCCGTTGAAGCCCGGTCCGAAGCCGTCGGACAGGAGGTCGTAGGCGCGGCGCTGGGTGGTGGAGACCGGCTGGGAGCCGTCGTCCGGCAGGCCGAGTTCGAGGGAGGCGGCCGGGACCGCCGCCGCGCCGAGGCCGATCACACCGAGCAGCAGGACGGCGACCGGGCGCCGTACGACGAAGCTCGCCCAGCGGGTGCCCATGTTGGGGCGGTCCGCCTGCTTGGGCCGACGGCCGCCGCCGAGCAGCTTGCTCTTCTCACCGGCCGGCTTGATCCTGCGGCCCGCGTAGCCGAGCAGCGCCGGGATCAGCGTGAGGGCGATGAGGACCGCGATCGCGACCGTGCCGGCGGCCGCGACACCCATCTTGGTCAGCATCGGGATGTTGACCACGGACAGGCCCACCAGGGCGATGACGACGGTCAGGCCGGCGAAGACCACCGCCGAGCCCGCCGTGCCGACGGCCCGTCCGGCCGCCTCCTCGCGCTCGCGGCCCTCGGCCAGTTCGGAGCGGTAGCGGGAAACGATGAAGAGGGCGTAGTCGATGCCGACGGCGAGGCCGATCATCGAGGCCAGGGTGGAGGTGGTCGTGCCCAGGTCCAGGGCGTTCGCCAGCGCGGTGATCGTGGAGACGCCGATGCCGACGCCGATGACCGCGGTCAGCAGCGGGAATCCGGCGGCGAGCAGCGAGCCGAAGGTGATGACGAGGACGACCGCGGCGACCGCGAGGCCGATGACCTCGCTGGAGCCGGTCTCGGGCGCCGTCTGCAGCGCGTCACCGCCGATCTCGACCGTGAGCCCGGCGTGCCGCGCGTCCTGCGCGGCCTCCTTCAGCGCGTCGCGCGAGGAGTCCTCCAGCTCCATGCCGGAGACCTTGTACTTCACCGAGGCGTAGGCGATCGTGCCGTCCTTGCTGACGGCGTGCCCGACGTACGGGTCGGCGACGGAGACGACCTCGGAGCCGCTCTGCAGCTCCTTCACCGTCTTCTTGACGGCCGCCTTGTTGTCGGCGTCCGTCATCTTCTCGCCGTGCGGCGCCTTGAAGACGACCCGGGCGGTCGCGCCGTCGGCGCTCATCCCGGGGAAGCGCTGTTCCAGCAGGTCGAAGGCCTTCTGGGCCTCCGTGCCGGGGATCGAGAAGGAGGAGTTGCCGGCAGCCGGCGCGGAGGCGGCGCCCACCCCGGCGAGGGTGAGCAGCGCGACCCATATGAGGGCGACGAAGTGCCGTCGCCTGAAGGCGAGCCGGCCGATTCTGTAGAGGAACGTGGCCACGAGGGCGTACTCCCGGTCAGGTCGTGGGGTTCATCTGGGCAGGGGCGATCAGCCCGACGACGTGAGCGGTGACGTCAGGTGGTGGGCATGCTGGGGAGAGGGTTCAGCCGACGGGTCCGGCCGAGGGGCTCGGCCGGCGGATTCAGCCGGCGGTGACGCCGAGGGCGGGGAGGACCACGGCGTCGATGTACGAAATGAGGAAGGCCTGGGTCGGCGGCTTCTCGTCGATCATCGTGCGGGCCGCGAACCCGCCGATCATCATGTGCATCACGAACTCGATCGCCGGGTTGTCCGCACGGACCTCGCCCCGGTCGATCGCCCGCTGCAGCACATCGCGGAACTGGGCCATCTCCGGCTCGATCAGATGGTCCCGGAACGCCCTCAGGAGGTCCGGGTTGCCATGGATCGCCATGGCCAGACCCCGCATCAGCGCGGAGTTCTGTTCCATCTCGCAGTCGTCCGAACGCATGGTCAGGGCGTGCAGGTCGCCCTTGAGCGACCCCGTGTCGATCTCCTCGAGACCGAAGCCGCCCGGCTTGTTGTGCCGCACCGCCTTGGCCACCAGCTCGGCCTTGCCGCCCCACTGGCGGTAGAGCGTCGCCTTGCTGGACCGGGTGCGAGCGGCCACGGCGTCCATGGTGAGGGCGTCGTAACCGACTTCGCGGAGCAGTTCGAGCACGGCCTCGTACAACTCGGCCTCGCGTTCGGGCGTGATCCGACTGCGACGCGCTGCGGCGGCCTCAGTCATGCTCCTCACCTTCCCCAACGCGGTTGCCCGCTCCGAACGACACGGTTTCGTACATGACGAATGTACCGCAGCGGCAAGCGAAACGAAACGGTTTCGTACGTGTGCTGGGTCACTCGTGTCGGTTTTCCATAAGTTGCTGGGCCACCGCCCCCGGAAAAGCATGGGGAGGTGAGCTATCTGCGCCTTCCCCACCTCAACGGCGACCTGCTGTGCTTCGTGGCCGAGGACGACCTGTGGCTGGCCCCCCTCGACTCCCCCGGCCGAGCCTGGCGGCTCACCGTCGACCGCACCAAGACCGGCCATCCCCGCTTCTCCCCCGACGGCCGCCAGATCGCCTACACGAGCTGGCGCAGCCTCATGCCCGAGATCCATCTCGTCGCCGCCGAGGGCGGACCCGCGCGGCAGCTGACCTACTGGGGCAGCGTCGACACCCAGGTCTGCGGCTGGACACCGCCCGACGCGGACGGCCACAGCGACATCCTCGCCGTGGCCTCCCACGGCCAGCCCTTCTCGTACTACACCTGGGCCTACAAGGTGCCCACGGACGGCGACCCCGGCCGCAAGCTGCCCTGGGGCCCGACCACCGACATCCAGGTCGCCGACATCGACGACGTGCACATGACCCTGCTGCTCACCGGCACCCCGCCGCACGAACCCGCCTCCTGGAAGCGGTACCGGGGCGGCGCCATGGGCCGGCTGTGGCTGCACGGGCAGCGGCTGCTGGAGGGCATCGGCGGGCATCTGGCCTCCCCCATGTTCGTCGCCGGCCGGATCGCCTTCCTCTCCGACCACGAGGGCGTCGGCAACCTCTACTCCTGTGCCTACGACGGCTCCGACCTGCGCCGCCACACCGACCACGACGCCTTCTACGCCCGCAACGCCGCCAGCGACGGCACCCGGGTGGTCTACCAGTGCGCGGGCGACCTGTGGCTGGTGGACGACCTCGCCGCGAACGCCGTACCGCACAAGCTCGACATCCGGCTGAGCGGCCCGCGCGCGGGACGCCGCAGGTACCAGGTGCCGGCCGCCCAGCACGTGGACGGCATCTCCGTGGACGAGACCGGGCGGGCCAGCGCCGTCGTCGTGCGCGGCAGCCTGCACTGGCTCACGCACCGGGACGGCCCCGCGCGCACGATCACGGACACGCCCGGCGTGCGGGTCCGGCTGCCGGAGATGCTCGGCTCGACCGGGCAGGTGGCGTACGTGACGGACGCCGAGGGCGAGGACGCCGTCGAGATCGCCCACCTCCCCCGCGCCAGCGGCGACCGCGCCCCGCGCCGACTGGCCTCGGGCGAGCTGGGCCGGGTGCTGGAGACGGCCTCCGATCCGCTCGGCGAGCGGCTGGCGATCGCGTCGCACGACGGGCGGTTGCTGCTGATCGACGTGGCGGAGGGGACGGAGGGGGCAGAGGGGCCGGCAGGGGCGGAGGCGACCGACGGGGATGCGGCCGAGGGCTCGGACGGGCACGTCGCCGAGCTGATCCGGTCCGTCAACGGGCCCGTCCGCGACCTCGCCTTCTCCCCGGACGGATCCTGGCTCGCCTGGTCGCAGCCGGGCATCGGCCGCTCGCTGCGGCAGATCAAGCTGGCCCGCATCAAGGACCGGCTGATCGTGGACGTCACCAACGGCCGCTTCGAGGACGAGAACCCCGTCTTCACCCGCGACGGCCGCTACCTCGCCTTCCTCTCCTGGCGCGGCTTCGACCCGGTGTACGACGTCCACACCGGAGACCTGTCCTTCCCGCTGGGCTGCCGCCCGTACCTGGTCCCGCTGTCCTCCGCGACCCCGTCCCCGTTCGCCCTGAACCCCGAGGGCCGGCCGGCGGCCGGCGGGCTCGACCCCGTCGAGGACGAGGAGACCGGCGAGGCCGGCACGGTGACCGTTGAGGTGGAGGGCCTGGAGAACCGGGTGACGCCGTTCCCGGTCATCGCCTCCAAGTACTCGGCGCTGCACCCGGTCGCGGGCGGCGGCCTGGTCTGGCTGCGCTGGCCCATCTCCGGCGCGCTCGGCGAGACCTTCGTCAACCCGGCCGACATCAGCGGACGGCCGACGCTGGAGTACTTCAACATCACCAAGGCGAAGAAGTCCGAACTCGTCGACCACCTGGACTGGTTCGCGGTCAGCGGGGACGGGACCCGGCTCGTGGTGGTCGACGAGGGGGATCTGCGGGCGGTGCCGTCGACCGAGTCCGGCGACAGCGACACGACCGTGTGGATCGACCTGCGCCGCATCCTGCACGAGGTCGACCCGGCCGCCGAATGGCGCCAGTCCTACGAGGAGGCCGGCCGTCTCATCCGCTCCTACTTCTGGGACCCGGGCATGAGCGGCATCGACTGGGACACCGTGCTCGCCCAGTACCGGCCGCTCGTCGAACGGGTCGCCTCGCCCGACGAGTTCGCCGACCTGCTGCGCGAGGTCCTGGGCGAGCTGGGCACGTCGCACGCCTACGTCACCGCCGCCCGGCGCAACGAGGGCCCGCCCCACTACCAGCGCTGGCAGGGCCTGCTCGGCGCCAACTTCGTACGCCGGGACGGCGGCTGGACGGTCAAGCGCATCCTGCCCGGCGAATCGTCCGACTCCAAGGCCCGCTCGCCACTGGCCGGGACCGGCATCCAGGAGGGCGCCGTCCTGACCCATGTGGACGGCCGCCCGGTCGATCCGGTGGCGGGACCGTATCCGCTGCTCGCGGGCTCGGGCGGCACGACCGTGGAGCTGACCTTCGCACCGGCGGAGGGCGAGACCGGCGTGCCCCGGCGGGTCGCCGTCGTCCCGCTCGTCGACGAACGGCCGCTGCGCTACCAGGACTGGGTCACCAAGCGCCGGGAGGTCGTCCGGGAGCTGAGCGGCGGCAAGTGCGGCTACCTGCACATCCCGGACATGGGCGGCTCCGGCTGGGCCCAGTTCAACCGGGACCTGCGCATGGAGGTGTCCCGGCCCGCGCTGATCGTGGACGTGCGCGGCAACGCCGGCGGGCACATCAGCGAACTCGTCATCGAGAAGCTCACCCGGACGATCCTGGGCTGGGACCTGACCCGGAACGCGCAACCGGTGTCGTACACCTCGAACGCGCCCCGGGGCCCGGTGGTGGCCCTGGCGGACGAGGCGACCTCCTCCGACGGCGACATGATCACCGCCGCCTTCAGACTCCTGCACCTCGGCCCGGTCGTGGGGCAGCGCACCTGGGGCGGAGTCGTCGGCATGACCGGCCGGCACCGCCTCGGCGACGGCACGGTGATCACGGTCCCGATGAACGCCGCCTGGTTCGACGCCTACGGCTGGTCCGTGGAGAACCACGGCGTAGCCCCCGACCTGGAGATCCTGCGCACCCCGCTCGACTGGGCCGAGGGCCGGCACGCCCAGCTCGACGACGCCGTGCAGCTCGCCGTGGAACTGCTGGACACCAACCCCGCGGCGGTTCCCCCGGACTACACCGACGTACCGGACCGGTCGAGGCCCAAGCTGCCGCCCCGGACGACGCCCTAGCGAACTGGCGAACGACGAAGCGGGGTGCCCGGCGATCACCGGGCACCCCGCCTCAGGGGTGAAGTCGAGGGTGGCGACTAGGCGTCGTAGTCCTGGTCGAGCCGGTCCCTCATCTCCTTGTCAGTGTCCGGGATGTGGCGCTCGGACTGCTGGCCACGCTGCGGCTGGCCCTGCTGGCCACGCTGCGGCTGGCCCTGCTGACCACGCTGCGGCTGGCCCTGCTGACCACGCTGCGGCTGGCCCTGCTGACCAGCCTTCTCCTTGGCCTGACCGAGCTTGTTGGACTTGTCCTTCATACCCATGTGGGTTCACTCCCGTGGTGGGTGTGGGTGGGGGGGGTCGGCCCCTCGGAGGGGGCCTCGACCAGATTCACACGGGTGGACACGGAACGCACTTCGATCAGTTACGGTGCGTAGTCCTCGCTGCTTCGTCGGCCGCGCCGCCCGCGCCGACGAGCCCGGAACGCATCCCCTGCAGACGGGGCCCGAACCGCCGCATCTCGCGCTGGCCGACGGTGCCGATGAGCGCCGGCAGATATCCGCGCACGCCCTGCATGCCGCGCAGCCACCTCTGCCCGTACACATGCGCCGAGCGCCGCTCGATACCGGCGACGATCCGGTCCACCGCCGGGCCCAGCGGGTAGGTCTTGTTCGACGGCCACGGCAGCCGCTGCCTCAGCTCCCGCATGACGTCGTCCTGGTCGGCCCCGCGCACCATGTCGGTGTCGGTCCAGGACAGGTACCCGACGCCGACGCGCACGCCCTGGTGGCCGACCTCGGCGCGCAGACTGTGCGCGTACGCCTCCACGCCCGACTTGGAGGCGCAGTACGCCGTCATCATCGGCGCCGGGGTCATCGCGGCGAGCGAGGCGATCTGCAGCAGGTAGCCGCGGCTCTCGGTGAGCACCGGCAGGAAGGCCCGGGCCGTCACCGCCGAACCGATCAGGTTCACCTCGATCACGCGCCGCCAGGCCTGCGGATCGGAGTCGGCGAAGGGCCCGCCGGTCGCCACACCGGCGTTGGCCACGACGATGTCGACCTTGCCGAACCGCTCCTTGACCTCCTGCGCCACCCGGCTCATCGTCTCGTGGTCGGTGACGTCGGCGTACCAGTGCGCACTGTCGCTGTGCAGCCGCTCGGAGACCTCCTTGAGCGCCTCCTCCTCCAGGCCGACGAGCGCCACCTTGGCGCCGCGCGCGGACAGCTTGCGCGCGAGCAACTCGCCGACGCCGCGCGCCGCTCCCGTGACGACGGCGACCTGCCCTTCGAGGCTGACCCTGCTCATGCGCCCTCCTTGATCTGCTGCGCGGGGGTGGGGTGGGACTCGGGGGCGTTCCCCGTGACGTACGTGGTCACGAGTTCCCGGATCTTGCCGGTCATCAACTCCGGGGCCTCGATCGGAGTCATGTGGCCGACGCCGGGGAGCTCGGTGAGGCCGATGCACCGGGGCAGCGCGGCCACCAGCGCGCGGGCGTGCACGGGGGGCGTCAGCCGGTCGGACGCGCCGTGCACCACCTCGGTGGGGACGTGCAACTCCCGTACGCCGTGGTCGAGGTCGAGCCCCGCGAGCACGGCGGCCCAGGCGTGGCGCACGGCACGCGGGCAGGCGTGCACGATCCGCGCGCACGCCTCCACCATGTGCGGGGCCGAACCGGCGCCCATGGTGGCGTACTTGAGGATGCGCTTCGCGACGGGTGTGACCGGGCCGAGAGGGGCGCGCGAACCGAGGATGTGCCCGGTGATCCAGGTGCGCACGCGCCCGGCACGCAGCGGCACCACCCGCGACTCCGCGACCAGCCGCGAGCTGCCGGTGCTGCACAGCAGGACGGCGGCGGCGTGTTCGCGGAAGCGGGGGCGAGCGGAGGCCGCCATGACCGTCATCCCGCCCATGGAGTGGCCGACGACCACGGCCTTCTCCCCGGGCTCCAGCGTCTGCGCGAGCACCGCTTCGAGGTCGTCCGCCAGCACGTCGGTGGTGCACGCGGGGCTCGCGGGACTGCGCCCGTGCCCCCGCTGGTCGTACGTGATCACCCGGTGGTCGGCCGCCAACTCCCGTATCTGGGCCGCCCAGAACGCGGTGGAGCAGGTCCAGCCGTGGGAGAGGACGACGGGGGGCGCGCTCTCGGGCCCGTGGACCTCGACGTACAGGTGTGCGCCGTCGGCGGAGACCGCGGTGAGGGTGCGGGCGGGGACGGGCGGGGCGTAGGGGCCGGAGGCCACGGAGGTGAGACGGCTCATGCGGCGGCCTCGCTCTTCTTCCCGGCCTTCTCGGAGGCCTTCTTCTCGGCGGACGCCGTCTTCGGCCGTTCCGCGGCCGTCGGTTTCTTCTCTGCCTTCGGCTTCTCCTCGGCCTTGCGGATCACCTCGTACTCCGCCAGGTCCACCCGCCGGGTCGCGCGCCGGAACTCGCTCGTCGTACCGGGCCAGATGGTGGTGTTGCGGCCGCTCGCGTCGAGGTACCAGCTGGTGCAGCCGCCGGTGTTCCACACCGTCCGCTTCATCCGCTCCTGGACCTTGTCGTTCCAGTCGTCGACGGCCGCGGGCCGGGCGTCGAGGGCGGCGCGGCTTCCCCCAGTGCCTTGAGGGCCTGGGGGGACCCCCAGGACGTCGAGCTGGCGCAGGTAGTCGGCCATGTAGTTCAGCTGGGACTCGATCATGAGGATCATGGAGGAGTTCCCGAGGCCGGTGTTGGGCCCGATGATCGTCATCCAGTTCGGGAAGCCGGCGGCCGAGGCGCCGCGCAGCGCCTGCATGCCGCCCTTCCAGGACTCCGCGAGCGTGCCGCCCGCCGCGCCGACCACGCGCTCGGCGATGGGCATGTCCGTGACGTGGAAGCCCGTACCGAAGATGATCACGTCGACCTCGGCCTCGGTGCCGTCGGCCGCGATCACGGTCGACCCGCGGATCTCGGTGAGCCCGCTCGCGACGACATCCACATTCGGCCGGGCGAGCGCCGGGTAGTACTCGCTGGACAGCAGGATCCGCTTGCAGCCGATGCGGTAGTCCGGGGTGAGCTTGGCGCGCAGGGCCGGGTCCTTGATGGCACGGGCCATGTTGCGCTTGGCCAGCTGCTCGACCAGGCCGAGTTCGTCGGGATGCTTGGTGAACGCCTGCACCTGCAGCTCCCGCAGCCCCCACAGCAGCCCGCGCCGCAGCTGGGTGGTGAAGGGCAGTGCCCGGTGCAGCCGCCGCTCCGCGCCGCTGATGGCACGGTCCATGCGGGGCATCACCCAGGGCGGGGTGCGCTGGAAGAGGGTGAGCCGGCCGACCTGGCGCTGGATGGCGGGGACGATCTGGATGGCGGAGGCGCCGGTGCCGACCATGGCGACGCGCTTGCCGCGCAGGTCGTGGTCGTGGTCCCAGCGGGCCGAGTGGAACACCTTGCCCGGGAAGGTGTCGAGCCCCGGGATCTGCGGGACCTTCGGGTCGGACAGCGGCCCGGTGGCGGACACCACGACGTCCGCGGTCAGCGTCCCCCGGGCCGTCTCGATCTCCCAGCACAGCCGCTCGCCGTCCCAGGTCATCCGCTTCACCTCGGAATCGAAACGGATGTGCGGGCGCAGCCCGAAGACGTCGGTGACGTGCTCCAGGTAGGCGCGGATGTGCTGCTGCCCGGAGAAGGTGCGCGGCCAGTCCGGGTTGGGCGCGAAGGAGAAGGAGTACAGGTGGGAGGGGACGTCGCAGGCGCACCCGGGGTAGCTGTTGTCCCGCCAGGTGCCGCCGACGCTGTCGGCCCGCTCCAGGACGACGAAGTCGGTGATCCCCTCGCGGCGCAGCCGCACCGCGGCTCCCAGTCCGCCGAACCCGGACCCGATCACCGCCACTCGTACATGCTCGTGCTCGGCCATCCCGAAGCCTCCACGCATCGCCTTGGACTCTGCCAGTGAACACTGGCGCAATGGGACTGTAGAGCAGCTCCGTACCGAGCGGTAGGGGGCGGGGAAAGGAAAGTTACCGGCGGTACAACATAGGCTTCGGACGTGGCAGACGACGGCGAGCACAAGGACGAGCAGGACAGCGGCAGGGCCGGCGCACCGCGCGAGTACCGCATGGAGGAGCTGGCCCGCCTGGCCGGCATCACCGTGCGCACGCTGCGCTTCTACCGCGAGCGCAAGCTGCTTTCGCCACCCCGCCGCGAGGGCCGTATCGCCTGGTACGACGACCACCACCTGGCCCGCCTGCGCACGATCTCGGCACTACTGGAGCGCGGCCACACCCTCAATGGCATCGCGGAACTCGCGGAGGCCCTCGACCAGGGCCGGGATGTCGCCGACCTGCTCGGCGTCGGCACCCCCACCGAGGAGGAGCCGGTCCACCTCACCCCCGAGGAACTCGCCGCCCGCTTCGAGGGCGAGGTCACCCCCGAGAACCTCGCCGCCGCCATGGAGCTGGGCTACCTCGGCACCGACGGCGACGAGATCGTCCACATCAGCCGCCGCCTGCTGGACGTCTCCTCCGCCCTGGTCCGCGAGGGCATACCCCTCGCCGAGGTCCTGGCGGCCGGCAAACGCGTCCGCGAACACGCCGACGCCCTCGCCGAACTCTTCCGCGACCTGATCCTGCGCCACGCCCCCGAGGAGGACCTGCACCGCCTGCGCCCGCTCGCCCGGAGCGTCGTGGAGGCGGAACTGTCCCTGGCACTGGACCGGCGGCTCAACAAGCGGGACTGAGCGGCGCTCCTACAGGTCGTACACGACGGTCACCGGCGCATGGTCGGACCACCGCTCGGCGTGCGTGGCCGCGCGCTCCACGAGCCCCTTCACCGCCTTCGCCGCGAGCCCCGGGGTGGCCACGTGATAGTCGATGCGCCATCCCGAGTCGTTGTCGAACGCCCGCCCACGGTACGACCACCAGGTGTACGGCCCCTCGACGTCCGGGTGCAGGGTCCGTACGACGTCGACGTAGCCGCCGTCCTCCGCGGCGAGCACCCGGCCGAGCCACTCCCGCTCCTCCGGCAGGAAGCCCGAGTTCTTGGTGTTGCCACGCCAGTTCTTGAGGTCGGCCTGCTGGTGGGCGATGTTCCAGTCGCCGCAGACGACCACCTGGCGCCCGTCGGCGGCGGCCCGCTCGCGCAGCTCCTTGAGGTGGACGAGGAACTCGCCCATGAAGCGGACCTTCTCGTCCTGGCGCTCGGTGCCGACCTCACCGGAGGGCAGGTAGAGCGAGGCGACGGTCACACCGGGCAAATCGGCCTCGACGTAGCGCCCGCTGCCGTCGAACTCGGCCGACCCGAAGCCGACCCGGACACGGTCGGGCTCGCGCCGCGTGTACAGGGAGACGCCCGCGCGCCCCTTGGCGGCCGCCGGGGCGTGCACGACGTGCCAGCCGTCGGGCTGCCTGACCTCCTCCGGCAGCTGGTGCGGCTCGGCGCGCACCTCCTGCAGGCAGACGACGTCCGCGGAGGTCTGGGCGAGCCACTCCACGAAGCCCTTCTTGGCGGCGGCCCGCAGTCCGTTCACGTTCACCGAGGTCACAGTCAGCACCAGGGCACGATACCGGCACACTGGTCGTGGTCCGTCTTTCCCACCCTCTGCATAGAAGTACGATACTTAGCATGAATATACGTCGTGTTCGCTTCGATCACCCCGACGCCGTCAAGCTCAACGACGAGGTCCAGGCCGAGTACCACCTGCGCTACGGCGACGGCGGCGACGCCACGGCCCTCGACGCCGCCGACTTCGCCCCGCCGCAGGGCGCGTACCTGATCGCCTACGACGAGCACGACCGCCCGGTGGCCACCGGCGGCTGGCGCAGCCAGGACCTCAACGAGGAGGGCAACGAGGACGGCGACGCCGAACTCAAGCGCATGTTCGTCGTCGACGCGATGCGCGGCCGGGGCCTCGCCCGCCGCATCCTCGCCGCCCTGGAGGAGGACGCCCGCGCGGCCGGCCGCGTCCGTATGGTCCTGGAGACCGGCACCAAGCAGCCGGAGGCCATCGCCCTGTACGCCTCGAGCGGTTACGAGCCCTGCGCCAAGTTCGGCTACTACCGCCACCACGAGGAGAGCCTCTGCTACGCGAAGCAGCTGTAGAACACGATGAAGCCCCGGTCGGCTACTGCCGACCGGGGCTTCATGATGCGTGGACCTGAGGGGATTTGAACCCCTGGCCCCCTCGATGCGAACGAGGTGCGCTACCGGACTGCGCCACAGGCCCTTGCAACGAGTGAAACTCTAGCATCCCCATCGGGGTGCTTGGAAATCCGTTCCCTGACTGGTCAGAGGCGGGCTTCCGGCCGCGTGACAGCGGTCACTCGTTGGCCGCCCGCGGCCGGTCCCCGTCCTCGTACTGGTCGAAGAGGGGGGTGCGTCCGCGCTCGCGCGAGCGGCGGGCGGAGGCCGCGCGGCGGGCGTCGCTCCGGCCGTCCGCCGACTTGTCCTCGGACTCGAGCGCCGCCTCGGCCTCCGGCGCACGGCTCGCCTCCTGCTCCGGCACGACGGAGCTGGAACGCGCCGAACTCCAGGTGTCGGGCGCCCCCAGATCCACGTCGGAGGTGGCCCGCGGCGCGACCGGCGCGGTCACGTATGTCGGCAGGGGCACCGGCACCGGGTCCCAGCTGTCCCCGTGCCCGGGCCGCCGCTGACGCTCACGCTGCTGCTGGTCGACCCACTCGGCGTGGTCGGTCTGCTCCACGAGGGCGCGGCGGTCCGCCGCGAGCGCGGAGAGGCCGGTGTCGGTCTCGGTCTCTGGTCCCTCGTCCGGTTCGTCGGCGGCGGGGCCCGCGTCGAGGGTCGCGCGCCGGCGCGGCTGCCGTTCGCGCAGACGCTGGGCCGCGACCTCGGCGCGCCTGCGGTCCATCTGGTAGGCGAACCGGCGGCGCTCCTGGGCGCGCAGGTAGCCGATGTACGCGCTGAGCATGACCGCGGGTACGCCGGGCGCCCACAGGAAGGGGATGCCTCCGACGGCGGCGACGATCGCGCCGAGGGTGAAGGCGACGAAGAGCATCACGGTGGTACGCCGACGGCGTGCGAGCGCCTTCGAGCGCCGGGCACGTGCCGCGGACGCCTGCGACGCGGGCGCGCGCCGCGCGGCAGGCACTCGCTTCGGCGCGGCGGCGGAAGCGGAGGCACCGGGCGTGTGATGCGCGGACGCGGAGGAAGACTTGGGCGCCGGGATGACGGGCCGGTCGGGTACCGGTTCCGCCCGCCCGGGCGTCTCCGCCCCGGCCTCCGCACGCACCTGACGGCGGGTCGGAGGCATGGCGAAGGCCCGGACGTCCACCGAGTCGGTGGCGGCGTCCGGATCACTGGCGTCCGGCTCCCCCTCCTGGGCGGAGCGCGCCCGCAGGTCCCTGGCGTACCGGCGCTCCATCCCCGCCCGTCCGGACAGCAGCCGGATGGCGGTGCTGAAGCGTTCCGTCGGACGAGCCTCGTTCAGCTCGTCCTGCCTACGGAGCCACATGGGCACCAAGTAGGCGGCCCAGGCCCCGACAATGACTGCGTAGATGAGGCCGCTGCTGCTCACGCCTCACACGGTAGAGGGGTTTGCGTGAGGCCATCCGCCAATTGAGCCGGTGTGTCGCACGATCTGGCTGATATTTCCAGCTTTTTTTGCGACCGATGCGATCAGCGGACCGTCCGAGCCGCCAATTCAATGCACTGAGACGGTCATCAGTCGATCAATTTCGAACACGTATTCAATTTCTGGCCTAGACGGGATTCCCCGGGGTGTTCTCCTGCGTGTGCCGCGTCTGCTGGGAGCGTGCCCGCTGCCAGCGCCCGAGCAACCCCTCCGGCACCTCTTCCGCCGTGAGCGCGAAGACGAGGTGGTCGCGCCAGGCCCCGTCGATGTGCAGATAACGCGGCCGCAGCCCCTCCTCGCGGAATCCGAGTTTCTCCACGACCCGGCGGCTGGGCCGGTTCTCGGGGCGAATGCAGACCTCGATGCGGTGCAGCCCGACGGTGCGGAAACAGTGGTCCACCACGAGCGCGACGGCCGTCGGCATCACCCCTCGCCCGGCCACCGACTCGTCCACCCAGTAGCCGACATGGCCCGAGCACATCGACCCCCAGGTGATCCCGGCGACCGTCAACTGCCCGACGAGCTGCCCCTGGTACTCGATGACGAACGGCAGCATCCGGCCCGCATGGGCCTCGGACCGCAGATGCCGGACCATCTGGCGGTAGGTCGGCCGGTGCGTGATCGGCCCGCTCGGCGTGGGCGGCGGGATGGTCGCCTCCCAGGGGCGCAGCCAGTCCCTGTTGCGCCGGTTCACCTCACGCCAGGCCCGCTGGTCGCGCAGCTTTATCGGCCGGAGGACGACATCTCCGTCCGCCAGCACGACCGGCCAGGAAGGGCTGTTCAGCTCGCACCCCCACTACTGGGTCTCGGATGGTCGCCGCCGCGGATCTGGTCGACGGCGTGGACCAGCAGCGGCTCCAGGACGGCGAGACCGTCCCGCACCCCGCCGGTGGAGCCCGGCAGGTTGACGATCAGGGTCCGCCCGGCCACCCCGGCCAGACCCCGGGACAGCGCCGCGGTCGGCACCTTCTCCCGTCCGAACGCCCGGATGGCCTCCGCGATGCCCGGCACCTCGTAGTCGATCACCGAGCGGGTCGCCTCGGGCGTGCGGTCGGTGGGCGAGACGCCGGTGCCGCCGGTGGTGACGACGACGTCATAGCCGGCGTCGGCACCGGTGCGCAGCGCCTCGCGCACCGGGTCCCCGTCCGGGACGACCCGGGGGCCGTCGACCTCGAAGCCGAAGCCCCGCAGGCCGTCGGCGACCAGGGGGCCGCCCCTGTCCTCGTAGACCCCGGCGGCAGCCCGGTTGGAGGCGGTGACCACCAGTGCGCGGTACGTCATGACCGGCTCCAGTCGCCCGACTTGCCGCCTGTCTTCTCCTCCACCCGCACGTCCGTGATGACCGCTCCCTTGTCGACCGCCTTGACCATGTCGATCACGGTGAGCGCGGCGACCGTCACCGCGGTGAGGGCCTCCATCTCGACGCCCGTGCGGTCCGTCGTCTTCACGGTGGCCCGGATCTCCACGGCGTCGTCCGCGACCGACAGGTCCAGTTTCACACCGGACACCGACAAGGGGTGGCACAGCGGGATCAGGTCCGGGGTGCGCTTGGCGCCCATGATGCCCGCGATGCGCGCGGTAGCAAGGGCGTCCCCCTTGGGCACCCCCTCACCGCGCAGCAGCTCGACCACCCGCGGTGACACCAGGACCCGGCCGCTCGCGCGGGCGGTGCGCGCGGTCACGTCCTTCCCGGACACGTCGACCATGCGGGCCGCGCCCGCGTCGTCGATGTGCGTCAGGCGGTCCTGCTCAGGGCGTCCGGGGGTCTCCCCCCGGGAAGGCACAGTCATGGTGTGTGGCGCTCCCGGTCCGGGCCCGTCGCAGTGCGGTGCACGGGCCTGTTGTGCGCGACACGGTACCGCCCGCTCGTCAGCCGAGCAGCACGACCTCCACGTCCGTACCGGGCTCGGCGGACTCCACGTCCTCGGGGACGACGATCAGCGCGTCGGCCTGCGCCAGCGCCGCGACCAGGTGGGAACCCGAGCCGCCCACCGGGGTCACCTCGCCGTCGGCGTACTTGCCGCGCAGGAACTGCCGGCGCCCCTTGGGAGAGCCGAGCGCCTTGTCCGCCTTGAGGGTGGCCCGGGTGCGGGGCCGGTGGACGTCCTCGAGGCCCATCAGGGTGCGGATCGCGGGGCGGACGAACAGTTCGAAGGAGACGTACGAGGACACGGGGTTGCCGGGCAGGGCCAGCAGGGGCGTGTGGTCGCGGCCGATGGAGCCGAAGCCCTGGGGCTTGCCCGGCTGCATGGCGATCTTGCGGAAGTCGATGCCGCCGCCCGCCTCGTCCTCGTCGCCGACGTGCGACAGCGCCTCCTTGACGACGTCGTACGCCCCGACGCTCACCCCGCCCGTGGTCACCAGCAGATCGGCGCGGATGAGCTGGTCCTCGATGGTGGAGCGCAGGATGTCGGCGTCGTCGGCGACGGCGCCCACCCGGTAGGCGATGGCGCCCGCGTCACGGGCGGCCGCGGTGAGGGCGAAGCTGTTGGAGTCGTAGATCTGGCCCTTGCCCAGATCCTCGCCGGGCTGGACGAGTTCGCTGCCCGTGGACACGACGACCACGCGCGGGCGCGGGCGCACCCGCACCGTGCCCCGGCCGATCGCGGCGAGCAGCGCGATCTGCGGCGGACCGAGGATCGTCCCGGCCTCCAGGGCCAGGTCTCCGGCCTTCACGTCGCTGCCCCTGGCGCGCACGTGCGCGCGTGCCTCTGCGGGGCGGTGCACACGCACCTGTCCCTCGGCACCCTCGGGGGCCAGGCTGCGGGCCTGCATCCCGCTCACGGGGCCCTCGCCGAGCCCTCCGTCGGTCCACTCGACGGGCACGACTGCCTCGGCGCCGGGCGGCAGCGGGGCGCCGGTCATGATGCGGGCGGCCTGGCCGGGCCCGACCCGGACCAGGTCGGCCGAGCCGGCCGCGACGTCCCCGACGACCTCGAGGGCGGCCGGGAACTCCTCGGTGGCGCCGGCGACGTCCGCGACCCGCACCGCGTACCCGTCCATCGAGCTGTTGTCGAACGGCGGCAGGGAGACCGGCACCGTGATGTCGTCGACCAGGACGCAGCCCTGGGCGTCGAGCAGTTGCAGCTCGATGGGTTCGAGGGGACGGACGGTGGTGAGGATGTCCTCCAGGTGCTCGTCCACCGACCAGAGGTGGTCCGGGCCGGCGGGGCTGGTCGCGGCGCTGCTCAACGTTGCTGCATCTCCTCGGCTACGTAACTGCGAAGCCAGGCCCGGAAGTCCGGACCCAGGTCTTCACGTTCGCACGCAAGTCTGACAATGGCACGCAGGTAGTCGCCACGGTCGCCGGTGTCATAGCGGCGTCCCTCGAAGACGACGCCGTGCACCGGGCCGCCGACCTTCTCGTCCTGGGCCAGCTGCTGCAGGGCGTCGGTCAGTTGGATCTCGCCGCCGCGACCGGGCTCGGTCTTGCGCAGTATGTCGAAGATGTGCGGGTCGAGGACGTAGCGGCCGATGATCGCGTAGTTCGACGGGGCGTCCGCCGGGTCCGGCTTCTCGACCAGGCCGGTCACCTTGACCACGTCGCCCTCGGCGGTGGCCTCGACGGCCGCGCAGCCGTACAGGTGGATCTGCTCGGGCGCGACCTCCATGAGCGCGATCACGCTGCCGCCGTGCTGCTCCTGGACCTCGATCATGCGCTGGAGCAGCGGGTCGCGCGGGTCGATCAGGTCGTCGCCGAGGAGGACCGCGAAGGGCTCATGGCCGACGTGCGGGGCGGCGCACAGGACGGCGTGACCGAGGCCCCTGGGGTCGCCCTGGCGCACGTAGTGCATGGTGGCCAGGTCGCTGGACTCCTGCACCTTCGCGAGCCGCCCGGCGTCACCCTTCTTCTGGAGCGCCGATTCCAGCTCGTAGTTGCGGTCGAAGTGATCCTCGAGGGGACGCTTGTTGCGTCCGGTGATCATGAGGACGTCGTCGAGCCCCGCCGACACGGCCTCCTCGACCACGTACTGGATCGCCGGCTTGTCCACGACCGGCAGCATCTCCTTGGGAGTGGCTTTGGTCGCCGGCAGGAACCGGGTACCGAGGCCCGCTGCGGGAATGACAGCCTTGCTGATCCTGGGGTGCGACTGAGTCATGCTCGCAACCTTATCCGGTGCCTTTGGTAAGGATTCTGTGGCTCCGGTTAATTGGCCCTCATATGAGCACATTGAGAAGGGTGCGAGAACGACCAGTGGTACACGACGGACGCACGAGCGAGCCTGACAAGCGAACGTTGCGACGGGAGTTCCTCGCGGTGAGGAACAGGTTGCCGGAGGATGTCGTACGGGAGGCGGGTGACACGCTGGCCGAGCGCGCTTTTGACCTGCCCGAACTGGCGCGTGCGCGCACGGTGGCGGCGTACGTCTCCGTCGGGAGCGAGCCCGGCACGCTCGCCCTGCTGGACGCGTTGCGCGCGCGGGGCGTGCGCGTCCTGCTCCCTGCACTCCTGCCCGACAACGACCTGGACTGGGGCGATTACACCGGTCCGGACTCTCTGGAGCGGATCCAACACGGCCGAAAAATGGCCCTGTTCGAGCCCTCCGGTGAGCGCCTCGGCCCGGACGCCGTGATCGCGGCGGACGTCGTTCTGCTGCCCGGGCTCGCGGTGGACACGCGCGGGATGCGCCTGGGGCGCGGCGGCGGGTCGTACGACCGGGTGCTCGCACGCCTGGAGCGGGCGGGCGCGCGCCCCGCGCTCGTGGTGCTCCTGTACGACACGGAAGTCGTCGCACGCGTCCCGGAGGAGGCGCACGATCAGCCGGTGCACGCGGTGGTGACGCCGTCGGGTGTGCGCCGCTTCACGGGCGGCTGACCGGGCGAGGCCCCTGGTCCGCATACGGGACGGGCCCCCTCCACGCGCGTGTGGAGGGGGCCCGTCCCGTATGCCTGCCGTCAGCGGATCACGGCTTGAGGACGAGTGTGTCGCTCGTGCTCGCGTCGACCGCCTTGTCCGAGAACGACCAGGGCAGCAGCTCGCCCTTGACCCACTTGCCGGTCTGGTCGGTGTAGTGGGCGCTGTAGGCGTGTCCGGAGGCTCCGGTCAGGTTGATCCACTTGGACTTGTCGAGGTCCTTGAGGTTGACGACCATGCGCATCGAAGGAACCCAGACGACGCCGTAGCCGCCGGCGGCGTTCCAGCCGGTCGCGTTGACGGTGGCCTCGCCGCCGCTGAGCTTCCAGGGACCGCGGTTGAGGACGTACTGGAGGAACCCGGGACCCTCGGTGCCGAGCGTCTGGTTCTTCAGGAACAGGCGGTGCAGCCGGCCCCAGCTCCAGGTGTCGATGTCCTTGCCGAGCTTGGCGGTCAGCTCCCAGCGGGCGTCGATCATGGCGCGCTTGAACAGCTCGTCACGGTTGTCGGCCTTGTTGCGGTCGCCCACTCCGGCCGGAGTCTTCCACCAGTCGCTGTTCGGCTTGTCCATGAGGGTGCGCACGACCTCGAACCAGCGGTCGCCACCGTCCGGCTGCGCCTGGTCGGCGTCGCGCTGGCCGCACTCGCGCACCTTCGTGTCGTCGTCCACCGGGCCGGTGCTGTCGATCTTGTCGACCCACAGGCACTGACCCTTGACGCGCAGCTCCTTGGGGAGCTTGTTGCCGAAGGCGAGCTTGAGGATGTTGCGCCACACGGAGTTGAAGTAGGCGGCCGCCGCGGAGTCGGCGTCCTGGGTGTAGTCCCAGCCCTCCAGCAGCTTCTGCGCCTCCCGGACGTTCTTGTCGTCGAGGTTGATCCGCAGCAGCTTGGGCACCAGCAGCTTGGCGATCTCGCTGCTGTTGTCCAGCTGCATCTGGCGCATGTCGTCGGTGGAGATCTTGCCCGTGCCCTTGATCTTGGACTCGATCAGGTCGGTGATGCGCTGGCTGCGGGCGCCGTAGCCCCAGTCGGTGGTGAGCGTGTACGGGTACTTGTCCTTGTCGACCACGGCCTGGTTGGCGGTGACGATGTAGCCCCGCTCGGGGTCGTACTCGTAGGGCAGCTCGTCCTGCTTGATGAAGCCGGTCCAGCGGTACTTCGAGTCCCAGCCCGGCGCCGGGATCGAGCCGTCGTCCACCGAGGAGCGGGTGGGGATCCGGCCGGGCAGGGTGTAGCCGATGTGGTTGTCCGTGCTGGCGTAGACCAGGTTCTGCGAGGGCACGTCGAACAGGGCGGCGGCGGAGCGGAAGTCGTTCCAGCCGGCTGCCCTGTCGAGGGCGAACACGGCGTCCATGGAGGTGCCCGGGTCGAGCGCCGTCCACCTCAGGGCGATGCCGTAGCCGTCACCTCGGTCGGGCGCGGCCGTGTTGACAGCGGCCTTCCGGCCGACCTGGACGAGTTCGTCGTCACGGTCGGACAGCAGCGGCATCCCGTCGGCGGTCTGGCGCACGACGATCTTCTTGGGCTTGCCGCCGGCGACCTTGATGGTCTCCTCGCGGCTCTTGAAGGGCCGGACCTTGCCGTCGTACAGGTAGCCGTCGCCGCTGAGCTTCTCCAGGTACAGGTCGGTGACGTCCACCCCGGAGTTGGTCATGCCCCAGGCGATGTCCGCGTTGTGGCCGATGATCACACCGGGCATGCCGGCGAACGTGTAGCCGGTGACGTCGTACTGGCACTTGCTGGAGACGGTGCGGCAGTGCAGGCCCATCTGGTACCAGACGGACGGCAGCGACGCCGACAGGTGCGGGTCGTTGGCGAGCAGCGGCTTGCCGGTGATGGTGTACTTCCCGGCGACGACCCAGGAGTTGGAGCCGATGCCCTGGCCGTTCACGCCGACCGCGGTGGGCACGTTGTCCAGGACCTTGTAGAGGCCCGACAGCTGGCTCGTGAGGGCCGAACCTGCCGTGGCCGAGGTGGTGGAGCCGGTCGCGCCGGTCGCGCCCCGAGAACCGCTCGTGGCGCCGCCCTGCCGGAAGGCCTTGGCCACGTCGCTGTACTGGCCCTCCTGGACGATCGGCTTGTTGCGGCTGTAGGGGTACTCGGGGTACAGGTCCTCGATCTGCTGCGGGCCGAGCCGGCTGGTCATCAGGGCGCGGTCGATCTCGTCCTGCATGTTGCCGCGCAGGTCCCAGGCCATCGCCTTCAGCCAGGAGACCGAGTCGACCGGGGTCCACTTCTGCGGCTTGTAGTCGTTGGTGAAGCCGAGGGCCGCGTACTCCAGGGAGATGTCCTCGCCGTCCTTGCCCTGGAGGTAGGCGTTGACACCCTTGGCGTAGGCGTCGAGATACTTCTTCGTGGAGGCCGACAGCTTGGTGTCGTACTCCTGCTTGGCGATCCGGTCCCAGCCGAGGGTGCGCAGGAACTCGTCGTTCTTGACCTGCCCCTTGCCGAACATCTCCGACAGGCGCCCGGAGGTCATGTGCCGGCGCACGTCCATCTCGTAGAACCGGTCCTGCGCCTGGACGAAGCCCTGCGCCATGAACAGGTCCTCGTCGGACGAGGCGTAGATCTGCGGAATGCCGTTCCCGTCCCGCTTGACGTCGACGGGCCCCGACAGGCCCTGGAGCGTGATCGAACCGGTGGTCTGCGGGAAGGAGGCGCGGACGGTGCTGATCGACCAGTAAGCCCCGTAGGCGACGCCTCCGATGATGGCCAGGACGAGCACCAGCACGATAAGTCGGGCTTTGCGCCCCTTCTTCCTGCCGGACTTGCCGGGCTTGTCACCCGTTGTGGCGGTGGTGTTGGGGGGCATCGCTGTCCTTGCTGTCCTAACGCGAGCGGCAGGTCGGGCTGTGACTTTGAATGAGCGCTGGAGCAACCATAGGCGCAGGGCCCCGAGCCGCTTGACGCGGAGTCGGGAACCGGCGCGCACGGACGTTCGATCTTGCCCTGGCGAGTGTCAAGAAAGCGTCAAGAGTTAGGTAAGGTAACGAAGTACTTGGGTGCGGTGCGCCGCAGCCTCGGGTCTTGTGTACGTGAGCCCGCGCGCTCCCCGCGCGGGCCAAGGAAGGGAACCGCCGCTGACTGTTCACCACCTCGACCAGCTCCTGCTCGTCTGCTCCCTGGTCCTCCTGGTCGCCGTCGCGGCCGTCCGGATCTCCTCACGCAGCGGGCTCCCCAGCCTGCTCGTCTACCTGGGGATCGGCGTCCTCATGGGCCAGGACGGCGTCGGGAACATCCACTTCAACAACGCCGAGATGACCCAGGTCATCGGGTACGCGGCCCTGGTCGTGATCCTCGCCGAGGGCGGTCTCGGCACAAAGTGGAAGGAGATCCGGCCGGTCCTCGGGTCCGCCTCCATGCTGGCGCTGGCGGGGGTCGCGATCAGCGTCGGCGCGACCGCGGCGGGCGCGCACTATCTGGTCGGGCTGGACTGGCGGCAGGCGCTCATCATCGGCGCGGTCGTCTCCTCGACGGACGCGGCGGCGGTCTTCTCGGTCCTGCGCAGGATCCCCCTGCCCGCGCGCGTGACGGGCACGCTGGAGGCGGAGTCCGGCTTCAACGACGCCCCGGTGGTCATCCTGGTCGTCGCCTTCTCCACGGCCGGCCCGGTCGAGCACTGGTACGTCCTGGTCGGCGAGATAGCGCTGGAACTGGCCATCGGCGCGGCCGTGGGTCTCACGGTGGGCTGGCTCGGGGCCTGGACCCTCAAGCGGGTCGCCCTGCCCGCCTCCGGCCTCTACCCGATCGCCGTGCTGGCGATCGCCGTCGCCGCCTACGCCGCCGGCGCCCTGGACCACGGCAGCGGCTTCCTCGCCGTCTACCTGGCGTCGATGATGCTCGGCAACGCCAAGCTCCCGCACTGGCCCGCCACGCGCGGCTTCGCCGAGGGGCTCGGCTGGATCGCCCAGATCGGCATGTTCGTCCTGCTCGGCCTGCTCGTCACCCCGCACGAGCTGGGCGACGACATCTGGCCGGCCCTCGTCATCGGGCTCGCGCTGACCATGGTGGCCCGCCCGCTGAGCGTCGTGCTCAGCCTGGCCCCGTTCCGGGTGCCGTGGCCGGAGCAGGCGCTGATGTCCTGGGCTGGGCTGCGCGGCGCCGTGCCCATCATCCTGGCGACGATCCCCATGGTGAACGGCGTCGCCGGCAGCCAGCGGATCTTCAACATCGTCTTCGTGCTGGTCGTCGTCTACACCCTCGTGCAGGGGCCGACCCTGCCCTGGCTGGCGAGCCGGCTGCGCCTCGGCGGGCCGGGCGAAGCGTCCGACCTGGGCATCGAGTCGGCCCCCCTGGAGCGACTGCGCGGGCATCTGCTGTCCGTCTCGATCCCCGAGGGCTCCCGGATGCACGGCGTCGAGGTCAACGAGCTGCGGCTGCCGCCCGGCGCCGCCGTCACCCTCGTCGTCCGGGACGGAAAATCGTTTGTTCCGCTGCCCACGACAGTGCTGCGGCACGGGGACGAACTCCTCGTGGTCGCCACCGACCCCGTGCGCGACGCCGCGGAACGGCGCCTGCGCGCGGTCGCCCACGGCGGCAAGCTGGCCGGCTGGCTGGGCACGGACGGGGCGGGCAGCTCACGTTAAGGGGGTGTTTCGTACGGTTCACACCCTCGGCAATCACAGGTGATCGCCCCGGGTGGTGCTCATTTTCACAGGTGGGCGAGGCAAAGCCGCCTGTACGATGAAGGCGCACTTTGATCGAACCAACTCTGCCTGACGCAGAGCTGGCGCGACCGTATGGCGGCCGGGCCTCTCCCACCCACAGTGGGCGCCGGTATCTACCGCAGTTTGCGCAAGAGGACAGCTCTCGGCGCCCGGGCCCACAACGGGGCACGCGCTACCAGGCGGCAGAAAGGCACGGGCCGTGGGATCCACGGTCAGCACCACCGCACCGGAGACGACCTCGCCGGCCCCTTCCCGCCCCGGATACGGACAGCTGCTGCGCACCCGCGGCGCCTGGACGTTCCTGCTCCCCGGCTTCGCGGCGCGCCAGCCGTTCGCGATGCTCACCATCTCCATCGTGCTGCTCGTGCAGCACACCACCGGCTCGTACGGCGCCGCAGGCGCCGCCGCGGCCGCCACCGGTGTCTCCATGGCGCTGTTCGCGCCGTACAGCGGCCGCCTCGCCGACCGCTACGGGCAGCGCGCCGTCCTGATCCCGGGTGTCCTGGTGCACACGCTGTCGGGCCTGACGCTGACGGCGCTCGCGCTGGCGCACGCGCCCCTGTGGGCGCTGTTCGTGGCGGCCGTGCCGACCGGCGCCTCGGTGCCGCAGGTGGGCCCCATGGTGCGTGCGCGCTGGGGCGTGAAGCTCCAGGGCTCGCCCCTGATGACCACCGCGGCGGCCTTCGAGTCCGTTACGGACGAGCTGACCTTCGTCTTCGGGCCCCTGCTGGCGACCGCGCTGTGCACCGCCGTCACCCCGTCCGCGGGCCTGGTGACCGAGGCCGCGCTGACGCTCGTCGGCGGTCTGCTGTTCGCCGCGCAGAAGAGCACGCAGCCGTCGGTGTCCGGCGGGAGCGGGCACGCGCACGTGCAGCACACCTCCGCCCTGCGCGTCCCGGGCGTCCGGGTGCTGGTCGTGACCTTCCTGGGCATCGGGTCGGTCTTCGGCGGCATGCAGGTGGCGCTCGCGGCGTTCACCGAGTCGATCGGCGAGCCCGGCCTCAACGGTGTCCTCTACGGCACCTTCGCCGCGGGCAACATGCTCTCCGGCATCGTCTGCGGTGCGATCGCCTGGAAGGCCGCCCCGCAGCGGCGCCTGGTCGTCGGATACGCCGCGCTCGCGCTGACCGCGTCCGCGCTGTGGACGGCGCACTCGGTACTGCTGCTGGCCGGTCTCGGCCTGCTGGTCGGCATGTGCATCGCGCCGGCCCTGATCACCGGCTACACGCTGGTCGAGGGCCTGGTGCCGGCCGAGGCCCGCACCGAGGCGTTCACCTGGCTGACCGGTGCCGTCGCGCTCGGTCAGGCGGCCGCCGTCACGGTCGCCGGACAGCTGGAGGACCGCCTGTGGGGCGGTGCCGGTTTCCTGGTGCCGATGGCCGGCACCGTGCTCGCGCTGGTCACCCTGGTCGCCCTGCGTTCGCGGCTGGTCGCCCGGGCCCAGACCCGCACGGTCGCACGTGGCGTCGGTCACCGCGTGCCGGTGACGGTGGACTGATCCCCGGGAATACGTCACTATGGACCGTCGTTAGCACTCATTGAGTCAGAGTGCCAGGAGGAAGACAGTGCCGACCTACCAGTACCAGTGCACCGAGTGCGGCGAGGGCCTCGAGGCGGTTCAGAAGTTCACCGATGACGCCCTGACCGAGTGCCCCAACTGCGGTGGCCGCCTGAAGAAGGTGTTCTCCGCGGTCGGCATCGTCTTCAAGGGCTCCGGCTTCTACCGCAACGACTCCCGCGGCTCCACGTCGAGCAGCAGCCCGGCGACGAAGTCGTCCAGCTCCTCGTCGACCGACGCGAAGTCGTCCCCGTCGGCGTCCTCGACGTCTTCGGCGTCCTCTTCGTCCTCGACTTCGTCGGGCTCCTCGAGCAGCAGCTCCGCGGCCTGAGATCTCGCTCCCCGGGCCCTGCCGTCGCGTGACGGCAGGGCCCGGGGTGTACCCGGGCACCGGCTCCCCCGCCTTTCGGGGGCCAGCTAGTGTGCTCGTCATGGCGAACGCAGAGATCGGTGTCATCGGCGGGTCGGGCTTCTACTCGTTCCTCGACGACGTGACCGAGGTCCAGGTGGACACCCCCTACGGGCAGCCCAGCGACTCCCTCTTCCTCGGCGAGATCGCCGGCCGACGGGTCGCCTTCCTGCCCCGGCACGGCCGCGGCCACCACCTGCCACCGCACCGGATCAACTACCGCGCCAACCTCTGGGCCCTGCGCTCGGTCGGCGTCCGGCAGGTCCTCGGACCGTGCGCGGTCGGCGGACTGCGCCCCGAGTACGGCCCGGGCACCCTGCTCGTACCGGACCAGACGGTGGACCGCACGAAGGCCAGGGTCCAGACGTACTTCGACGGGCTGCCGCTGCCCGACGGCACGGTGCCCAACGTGGTGCACGTGTCCATGGCCGACCCCTACTGCCCCGCCGGCCGGGCCGCCGCGCTGAAGGCGGCGCGCGGACGGGAGTGGGAACCGGTGGACGGCGGCACGCTGGTCGTGGTCGAGGGGCCGCGCTTCTCGACCCGCGCCGAATCGTTGTGGCACCAGGCGCAGGGCTGGTCGGTGGTGGGCATGACCGGCCACCCCGAGGCGGCTCTCGCCCGTGAACTGGAGCTCTGCTACACGTCGCTGACCCTGGTCACCGACCTGGACGCCGGTGCCGAGACCGGCGAGGGGGTCTCCCACGAGGAGGTGCTGCAGGTGTTCGCGGCCAACGTGGACCGGTTGCGGGGCGTGCTGTTCGACGCGGTGGCGGCGCTGCCGGAGACCGGGGCGCGGGACTGCCTCTGCAAGAACGCGCTCGGCGGGATGGATCCGGGCTTCCGACTGCCGTAGCGGGGGACCGGGCGACACCGGGAACGGGGCGCGGCGAGGGACGGGCGACGCGCGGGGGCCGGCGCCGTGGGGGACAGGCGACGCGCGGGACGTGGATACGCGACGGACGGGCGAGCGGAAGTCCTCGTTCGGGTGGGCGGGTTGTCCACAACCTCTCGGTGGTCCACCGGCTCCGGCGGGCTTCGGCGCGAGGCGTCATCGTGGCAGGGCAAGCCGAAATCCCCTCGTCGCAGGCGGTGATCCCCATGCCCTTGACCCCGTCGTCCCCCGGTCCGGCCGCACCTCCCCTCCGTCTCCCGCTTCCCCTCGGCACCGACGCCCCGGCGACCTGCGAGGTCCCACCCTTCGCCCCGGTGCGCGTACGCGGCGGTCTGTATCAGCTGCAACGGTTCGTACGGCAGCGCAGGCGGGCTGTCGCGGCCGGCCTCGCCGTGACCGCTGCCGCGCTCGTGGCGGCGGGGCCGCGGACCGCGGCCGAACCCCACCGCGCCGAACGGGTCCGCGGGCACCCGGTCACGGAACCCGCACGACGGCACGGAGCGGTGCGCATGGTGACGGCGCCGGTGCGGATCTCGGACGCCGCCACCGTCCGGCTGCTCCGGCCCGGCGACCGCGTCGACGTCGTCGCGGCCGAGGACCCCTCGGCCGGAGGCGGCGCCCGGGTGCTCGCGCGGGGAGTGCGGGTGACGAGGGTGCCGGAGCCGCTGGAGGATGCGTCCGAGAGCGGGGCGCTGGTCGTCCTGTCGGTGCCGCGCACCATGGCGGCGCGGCTCGTGGGCGCGAGCGCCACCGCTCGGCTGGCGGTGACGCTGTGCTGAGTCACCTCGGCCGATGTCTCTGCGACCCGCCGTCAAGTCCAACGATCGAGCTACGGAATTGGACACAATGGCCGCATCGTGCCGTAGGTTGCGGAGCGTTTGGTTCCACACCCTGTGCGCGCGAGGAGAGTCCCCGAGGTGAACGCGAAGAAGGAACCGAGCATCTGGCAGGGCTTCAAGGCCTTCCTGATGCGCGGCAACGTCGTCGATCTGGCAGTCGCGGTGGTCATCGGCGCCGCCTTCACCAACATCGTCAACTCGGTGGTGAAGGGGCTCATCAACCCGCTGGTGGGCGCGATCGGCACACAGAACCTGGACCACTACAGCTCGTGCCTGAGCAGCAGCTGCAAGGGGGACCAGGGCATCCGGCTGATGTGGGGATCGGTCCTCGGCGCGACGCTGAGCTTCGTGATCACCGCGGCCGTCGTGTACTTCCTGATGGTCCTGCCGATGGCGAAGTACCTGGCCCGGGTGGAGGCCCGCCGGAAGGCGAGGGAGGGCACGCACGAGATCATCGAGGTGACCGAGCTGGAGGTCCTCAAGGAGATCCGCGACGCGCTGGTCGCCCAGCGCGGATCGGGACGCGACGAGCGCTAGCGGCGCTCCCGCGGGCGGCTCAGAGGTGGTGGGGCGGCTTCTCGTCGAGGAAGCGCTTCAGGTCGGCGGCACTGTCGCCGTCCGGGCGCTCGCCCCACCCACGGTCGGTGTCGTCCGAGGACTGCTGGCTCAACGGGTCGTCGAAGATCAGCGCGGGCTTCGGGTCGCGCGACTCGGGTTCGGGGGCGGTGCTCATGTCCCCAGGGTACGGCCCCGGCCCGGGCGCCCACGCGCAGCCTCTGACCTGGAGGTTTCTCCGCCGCGTCGGGCCCCGACAGGATTGTGAATCCCTTCACAAGATTTTGTCGCGGTTTTCTGCTGTGCTGGGACGCATGACGTCCAGTTCCGCTCCGGCGCCCGCCCCGGGTGCGCACAATTCCCGGGGGCCCCTGCGGCCGCTCACCGCGCGCAGGCGCGACGAGGCGCACCGGGTCTCCTCCCCGCTGGAGCTCTTCTTCGACCTGTGTTTCGTGGTGGCCATCGCACAGGCGGGCGTGCAGCTCGTGCACGCCGTGGTCGAGGGGCACGCGGGCCACGGGATCCTGAACTACGCGATGGTGTTCTTCGCCATCTGGTGGGCCTGGATGAATTTCACGTGGTTCGCCTCGGCGTACGACAACGACGACGCGCTCTACCGGGTGGTGACCCTGGTCCAGATCGCCGGTGTGCTGGTACTGGCGGCGGGTGTCTCCCGGGCGTTCGAGCACCACGACTTCCTGGTCGTCTTCCTCGGCTACGTGATCATGCGGCTGGCGATGGTCGCGCAGTGGCTGAGAGCGGCTCGATCGACCGAGGGTCCGGAACGGACCATGGCGCTCAGATACGTGTGCGGTGTGCTGTTGTGCCAGGTCGGCTGGCTGGGGCTGATCCTGCTGCCGGAGCCGGCCCGGCCCTGGGTGTTCCTGGTGATGGTGATCGCGGAGCTGTCCGTGCCGCTGTACGCGGAGAAGGCTCGTGGGACGTCCTGGCATCCGCACCACATCGCCGAGCGGTACGGCCTGTTCACGATCATCGTGCTCGGCGAGACGATCGCCGCGGCCACGGTCGCCGTGAAGTCGGCGCTGGACGAGCAGGACGCGCTGGGCGAACTGCTGCCGATCGCGGCGGGCGGCCTGCTGATCGTCTTCGCCGCGTGGTGGATCTACTTCGTGGTGCCCATCCACGGTCACCTGCGCTCCAGCAGGCAAGCGTTCCTCTGGGGCTACGGCCACTATCTGATCTTCGCCTCGGCCGCGGCGATCGGCGCCGGCCTGGAGGTGGCGGTGGAGCAGGCGGTCGGCAAGGCGCACATCTCGACGCTGTCCGCCTCGGCGGCCGTGACCCTGCCGACGGCGCTGTACCTGCTGACCGTGTGGGCGCTGCACTCGCGGTACTTCAAGGTCGGCATCGGCCAGCAGCTGGTGCTTCCGGTCACGGCGCTGGTGGTGGTCTGCTGCACCTTCCTGGGTGAGTGGGCGGTGCTCGCCGCGGGGCTCGTGTGCGCCGCCTCGGTGGTGGTCGGGGTCACCCTCACGGCGCGCATGGTCTCCCGCGGGCGGCGCACGAACGCGACGGCACCGGCCGCCTGAACCCCGCGGACGCGTCCTGGGGCTGGGCCAGACTGACCCCATGACAGTTGACGCATTGACGGATGTCGCCGGGCTGCGGGTGGGACACGCCACCCTCGGCGGGGACGGCCGGCTCACCGGCACCACGGTCGTCCTCGCGCCCGAGGGCGGCGCGGTCGCCGCCGTGGACGTGCGCGGGGGCGGTCCCGGCACCAAGGAGACCGACGCCCTCGATCCGCGCAACGTGGTGCAGAAGGTCGACGCCGTCGTGCTGACCGGAGGCAGCGCCTACGGGCTCGACGCGGCGTCCGGGGTGATGGCCTGGCTCGAGGAGCAGGGGCGCGGGGTGCGGGTCGGGCCTGACCCGGAGCACGTCGTGCCGGTGGTGCCCGCCGCGTGCGTCTTCGATCTGGGGCGCGGCGGGGACTTCCGCGCCCGTCCGGACGCGGCGACGGGGCGTGCGGCGGTGGAGGCGGCCGCGGCGAGCAGGCGCGGCGCGGCCGTGCACGAGGGGTGCGTGGGCGCCGGTACGGGCGCCGTGGCGGGGCAGCTCAAGGGCGGGGTGGGCACCGCGAGTGCGGTGCTGGACTCGGGGATCACGGTGGCCGCGCTGGTGGTGGTGAACGCGGCGGGGTCGGTGCTGGATCCGGACACGGGCGTCCTGTACGGGGAGTTGTTCCAGGGGCGCGTGCGGTATCCGGAGGAGCGCGTGCACGAGGTAGCGCGTCGGCGTCTCGCCGAGGTGGCCGCGAAGAACGCGCCGCCGCCGCTGAACACGACGCTCGCGGTGGTCGCGACCGACGCGGACCTCACCAAGGCGCAGGCGCAGAAGATGGCGGGCACGGCGCACGACGGCATCGCACGCGCCGTGCGGCCGGTGCACCTGCTGCACGACGGCGACACGGTCTTCGCGCTGGCGACCGGCACCCGCACGCTCGACGGCGCCGGCCCGTTGGCGCTCAACGACGTCCTCGCGGCCGGCGCCGATGTCGTGACCCGGGCGATCGTGCGGGCCGTGCGCGCCGCCGAGCCGGTGGACGGGCGGGGTGGAACGTGGCCGTCGTACAGGGAGTTGTACGGGAAGCGCTGAGCCCCGGCGGCCGTCGGGCCGCGGGTCGAGCCACGGATTGTCGCGGTTCTGTCACGTGATGACGTCAACCGGCTGCGGAGGGAACCTCCCCCCGGGCCCGGGCCCTCTTTCATGACGCACTGGAACGGATCACGCACATCACACGAACCTGGAGCAGCCCGTGACAACGCCGGACATTGCAGCGCGGCGCGTACTGGGGGCCTGTGCCGCCTTGGTGGTCGGCGCCCTGACCCTGACCGCCTGCGGTGGCAGCGCCAACGCCTCGAACGACGACGGCAAGGGCGGCAAGGACTCGCCCAGGACGTCGACGGCGAAGGTCGTGATCTCGGCCAAGGACGGTTCGACCGGCGCGTCGATCAACGCCACCGGTGTGAAGGTCAGCGGCGGCAGGCTGACGGACGTGAAGATGACCGTGGCCGGGTCGGGGCAGGCGGTGCAGGGGGCGATATCGGCGGACGGCAGCAGCTGGAAGCCGAAGGGACAGCTGGAGCGCGGCACGAAGTACGAGATCGACGCGACCGCGAAGGACGCGAGCGGGCGCACGGCGGCGGCCAACTCCATCTTCACCACCGTCAGCTCGGCCAACAGCTTCATCGGCACCTACACCCCGGACGACGGCTCGACCGTCGGCGTGGGCATGCCGGTGTCGTTCACCTTCGACAAGGCCATCACCGACAAGAAGGCCGTGCAGTCGCACATCACGGTCGGCTCCAGCAGCGGTCAGCAGATCGTCGGGCACTGGTTCGGGAACCAGCGGCTCGACTTCCGGCCGCAGGAGTACTGGAAGGCCGGCTCCAAGGTCACGATGAAGATCGACCTGGACGGGGTGCAGGGCGCGAACGGCGTCTACGGCGTGCAGAAGAAGACGGTGTCCTTCACCATCGGGCGCTCGCAGGTCTCCACGGTCGACGTCAACACGCAGACGATGACGGTGCAGCGGGACGGCAAGACGCTCAAGTCGGTGCCGATCTCCGCGGGCAGCGCGCAGCACACCACGTACAACGGCCAGATGGTCATCTCCGAGAAGTTCGTGCAGACCCGTATGAACGGCTCGACCGTCGGCTTCGGCGGGGAGTACGACATCTCCGACGTGCCGCACGCGATGCGCCTGACGACCTCCGGCACGTTCATCCACGGCAACTACTGGTACAACAAGGGCAACCCGCCGTTCGGCCGGGAGGGCACCAGCCACGGCTGCGTCGGCCTGGCGGACGTGCAGGGCGCGCAGGGCGACACGACGGCCAAGTGGTTCTACGACAACTCGCTCATCGGTGACGTCGTGATCGTGAAGAACTCCCCGGACAAGACGGTGTCCCCGGACAACGGCCTCAACGGCTGGAACATGTCCTGGAGCGCCTGGACCGCCGGAAACGCCGTCTGACCGGCCGATTCTGACGGTTCGTGAGGCCGCGCGGGAACTTCTCGCGCGGCCCGCGCGTTTTCCGGGCATACGTTTTCTCGGTTCCCGGACATGATGTCCGACCGAGGGGCTACGGTATGCACCCACAAGGTGACATGCAGCAACGCCGGGAGAAGCCTTGAGCGTTCCGTACGAGACGGCAGCGTACGAACCAGCCGAGTCGCCCGAGTCTCCGGAGGAGCATCTCGAGCGACTCCTCGGCCGTGCCCTGAACTCCTTCGAACTGCCCGACGAGGTGTTACGGCAGCTCGACTGCGCCCTGGCGCAGGACAGTTCCCTGCACTCCGCCCACCACAGCGCGGGACTGCACCGCGAGACGTACCGGCACACCTGGCTGCTCGCCGACGGCTCGGCGGTGACCCTGTGGGAGCTGGTCCACAACACCGTGCCGGGCGGCGACGCCCAGCACGAGGTGTACGTCGACGAGGAGGAGCTGCACACGGCCACCGCCCGGCTCGCGCTGCCGGCGGACACCCCGGACTTCGAGCTGCCGGTGCTGATACAGCTGTCGGCGATCCCCGAGCCCCGGCATGTGTACGCCCCGGACGACTCGGCGGACCACGCGCGCCGGCTGCTGCGCCGCGCGGAGAACCCCGACCGTCCGGACGCGGAGACGGCGGCGCTGCTGGCGACGGCGGCCGCGCATCAGATCACCCAGGCGTTCGGGCGGCCCGGCCGGACCGGCCGCGCGGGCCTGAGCTTCGCGCTGTACGAGCACGCGTTCCTGCTGCCGGACGACCGGGAGGTCTCGCTGTGGGAGGTCGAGCACACGGCGACGCCCGACGGACGGCACATGTGCGAGGTCTACACGTCGGAGGACGCGGCCCGGGACGCCATGGAACGGCGCGCGGCGCGGCAGGCCTGACAGCAGCGTCGGGGCCCGCTTCCGTCAGCGGCTTCCGAGTCGCCGTACGAGGCCGGCGAAGGCGTCCTGTTCCGCCGCGCTCAGTTCGACGTACTCCTGCGGCGGAGGGCCGAAGCGCTGGTGCGGGAAGGCCGCCAGAGCAGCCTCAACACGGGCACGGCGCATGATGCGGGTCACCGCGAGGGCCCAGACGACGCCCGCCAGGGTGAGGACGGTCACGCCGATCAGCTGAAGAGTCGGGACTTGCTCAGGCATGCCGTCCAGTAGACACCACGGTCCGGGACTTTGACCCCGGACCGTGACGTATCTCGCAGGTGCCGTGAACAACTCACAGCTCACCAAAGGGACAAGTGTGGCGGTACCCCGTCAGGCGGCGACGGGCTGCTTCGCCTCCTTCGGCGTCGTGGCGGGGTTGGCGGCGGGGTCCGTGGCCGTGGCCTCCGGAGCCTGCTTGCGCATGCCCTTGAGGAGGACGACCAGGGTCGCGCTGACGCAGACGCCGACCGCGATGGCGATCAGGTAGAGGAACGGGTTGCCGATCAGCGGGACCACGAAGATGCCGCCGTGCGGGGCGCGCAGGGTGGCTCCGAAGCCCATCGACAGCGCGCCGGTGATCGCGCCGCCCACCATGACGGACGGGATGACCCGCAGCGGGTCCGCCGCGGCGAACGGGATCGCGCCCTCGGAGATGAAGGAGGCGCCCAGCACCCAGGCGGCCTTGCCGTTCTCGCGCTCGGTCCGGGTGAAGAGCCTGCCGCGGACCGTCGTGGCCAGGGCCATCGCCAGCGGCGGGACCATGCCGGCCGCCATCACCGCGGCCATGATCTTCATCGCGGAGTCGCTCGGGCTGGCGACCGCGATGCCCGCGGTGGCGAAGGTGTAGGCCACCTTGTTGACCGGGCCGCCCAGGTCGAAGCACATCATCAGGCCGAGCAGGGCACCGAGCAGGATGGCGTTGGTGCCGGTGAGGCCGCCCAGCCAGTCGGTCAGGCCCTTCTGGGCGGACGCGATGGGCTTGCCGATCACGACGAACATCAGGAACCCGACGATCGCCGAGGAGATCAGCGGGATCACCACCACCGGCATGATGCCGCGCAACGGCGCCGGGATGCTGATCTTCTGGATCGCCGTCACCACACCACCGGCGATCAGACCGGCCGCCAGACCGCCGAGGAAGCCGGCGTTGATGGTGAGGGCGATCGAACCGCCGACGAAGCCGGGGACGAGGCCGGGGCGGTCCGCCATGCCGTAGGCGATGTAGCCGGCCAGGACCGGGATGAGGAAGCCGAAGGACACCACGCCGATCTGGAGGAGCAGCGCGCCCCAGCTGCCCGACTGGGTCCAGACGAAGTGGTCCATGACCGACGGCGCCTTGCTGACCTTCCAGCCGCCGATCGCGAAGCCGAGGGCGATGAGCAGACCGCCGGCCGCGACGAACGGGACCATGTAGCTGACGCCGGACATCAGCCACTTGCGGAGCTTGGTGCCGTAGCCCTCGGTGGAGTCGCCCGCGCGCTCGACCGGCGTCCCCGCGGCGGCGCCCGCGGTGACCTCGCCGCGCTCGGCCCTGCCGCGCACCTCGGAGATCAGCTCGGCGGGGCGGTTGATGCCCGCCTTCACGCCGACGTCGACCGTCGGCTTGCCCGCGAAGCGCTCCTTGTCGCGTACGGGGACGTCGTGCGCGAAGATCACGCCGTCCGCCGCCGCGATCACCGCCGGGTCGAGCCGGGTGAAGCCGGCCGAGCCCTGTGTCTCGACGACGACCTCGACGTCCGCCTCGTGGCCCGCGTTCTCCAGGGACTCGGCCGCCATGTAGGTGTGGGCGATGCCGGTCGGGCAGGAGGTGACGGCGACGATACGGAAGGGGCGTTCGCCCGGTCCCGTCGTTCCCGTGGCGCCCGGCGCCGGGGCGGAGCCGCTCTCGGTGGCCGCGCCCGGCGCCGGGGCCGTGCTGCCCGCTGCGGCGCCGGCGGAGGCCGCCACCGGCGTCGCAGCGGAGTCTTCGGAGGCGTCCTCGGACGCCTGTGCACCGGCGGACGCGCTGTCCGCGGTCGCCGGTGCCTGCTCCCCGCGGATCAGCGCCGCCGTCGTCCCCGGGTCGCCCGCCGACCGCAGCGCGTCCGTGAACTCGGTGTTCATCAGTTGCCGGGCCAGCGAGGAGAGGATCGTCAGGTGCGCGTCGTCGGCGCCGGCCGGGGCCGCGATCAGGAAGATCAGGTCGGCGGGACCGTCCGGGGCGCCGAAGTCGATGCCGGCGGCGCTGCGGCCGAAAGCGAGCGTCGGCTCGGTGACATGGGCGCTGCGGCAGTGCGGGATGCCGATGCCGCCGTCGAGGCCGGTCGGCATCTGGGCCTCCCGGGCGGCCACGTCGGCGAGGAAGCCCTCCAGGTCGGTCACCCGGCCCTGGGCCACCATGCGCTCGGCGAGGGCGCGCGCCGCCGCTTCCTTGGTGTCGGCGGACAGGTCGAGGTCGACCAGGTCCGCGGTGATCATGTCGCTCATCGCGGGCTCCTATGCACGCGTATCGCCCGGGGAGTGGGGTGGGCGGAGGTGGGGACGGGAGTGCTGCGGGGGGAGGCGGCGGGGTGGGCGCAGGCCTGGCCGGGGAGACCCTGCCTGCTGGGGGTGGCAGGGCGGATCGGGGCGTCCTGCCGGCCCGCCGAGGCGGCGGGTAACGGGGAGCCCCGCCGCTTCATGGCCGGTGGCCGCAGCGGCGCCGACGGCAGGGCCGGCGTGATCGGCGCGGCCGTGCGGGGCTCGTGGACGTTCATGACACCGGCTCCGTCAGTTCGCGGTCGACCGGGATGTCGGCCGTGACCGTCACCGCGGCCGGGGCCAGGTCGGCGGGGGTCGGCATCACACTGCCGGGGAGCCGGACGGCGGCGGCGCCGTGGGCGACGGCGGAGGCGAGGGCCTCCGGGCCGCGGCCGCCGGCGATCAGGAAGCCGGCGAGGGAGGAGTCGCCGGCGCCCACGTTGCTGCGTACGGCGTCCACGTGCGCGCTGCCGAACCAGGCGCCCGCGCCGTCCACCAGCAGCTGCCCGTCGGCACCCAGGCTCGCGAGCACGGCGCGCGCGCCCATCTCGCGCAGTTCCTCGGCCGCCTTCACCGCGTCGCCCACCGTCGCCAGGGGGCGCCCGACGGCTTCCGCCAGCTCCTCGGCGTTCGGCTTCACCACGTCGGGCCGGGCGCGCAGCGCCTCCAGGAGCGCGCGCCCCGAGGTGTCCAGGGCGATGCGTGCGCCGCCGGCGTGCGCCCGCGTGACGACGTCGGCGTACCAGGAGGGCGTGAGGCCCCGGGGCAGGCTTCCGCAGCACGCGATCCAGTCCGCGTCGCGGGACTGCTCGCGGACGGCGTCCAGGAGCAGCTCCTGTTCGGCCGGGGACAGTTCGGGGCCCGGCGCGTTGATCTTCGTGAGCACCCCGTCCGCCTCCGCGAGCGCGATGTTCGAGCGGGTGGCACCGGCGACCGGGACCGGAGCGACCTCGATGCCCTGCGCGTCGAGCAGATCGGCGACGAGCGCACCCGGCGCACCGCCCAGGGGCAGTACGGCGACCGTGCGCCGCCCGGCGGCCGCGACGGCGCGCGAGACGTTCACGCCCTTGCCACCGGGGTCCGTGCGCTCGGTCTCGGCCCGGATGACCTCGCCACGCTTCAGTTTCTGGACCTCGTAGGTGCGGTCGAGGGACGGGTTGGGAGTGACGGTGAGGATCATGCGCGCACTACTTCCGTGCCGCCGCGCTCGATCACGGCGGCGTCTTCGGGGCTCAGCCCGCTGTCGGTGATCAGCAGGTCCACGTCGCTCAGGTCGCCGAAGCGGGCGAAGTGCTCCTGGCCGTGCTTGGCGGAGTCGGCGAGGAGGACGACGCGGCGGGCGGCGGCGACGGCCGCGCGCTTGACCGCGGCCTCGGCGAGGTCGGGGGTGGTCAGACCGTGCTCGGCGGAGAAGCCGTTGGCGGCGACGAACAGGACGTCGGCGCGGATCTCGCCGTACGCGCGCAACGCCCAGGCGTCCACCGCGGCGCGTGTGCGGTGCCGGACGCGCCCGCCGACCAGGTGCAGCTGGATGCCCGGGTGGTCGGCGAGGCGGGCGGCGATCGGCAGGCTGTGCGTGACGACGGTGAGGGAGGCCTCCAGCGGGATGGCCGCGGCCAACCGCGCCACCGTCGTACCGGCGTCGAGGATCATCGTGCCCTCGACGGGCAGCTCGGCGAGGGCCGCCTTGGCGATGCGGTCCTTCTCGTCGGCGGCGGTGGACTCGCGTTCGGCGAGGTCCGGCTCGAAGTCGAGGCGGCCGACCGGGATGGCACCGCCGTGCACCCGGCGGACGAGGCCCGCACGGTCGAGGGCCTTCAGATCCCGGCGGATCGTCTCCGCCGTGACCTGGAACTCCTCGGCCAGCGACAGCACGTCCACCCGGCCGCCATCACGGGCGATCCGGAGGATCTCCTGCTGCCGCTCCGGTGCGTACATGTCCGTTTGCCTCCGCCTCATGCCCGAACGTGTGGTTTCACCGCGAGACTACGCCTCGATTTTCGGGAAGTAAACAGGTTCGGGCCACAATCGGGCATGAACGGACTTCCGGTTCTGTCCGGACAGCAGAAGGGCCCGGTACCTGGTCGGTACCGGGCCCCCTCCTGCCTCTGGTCAGGACACCAGCTCGGGTTCCCTCTCCACCGCCGGAGCGTCGGACGCGCCCTCCACGTGCTGCGCCGGACGCTTCGGCAGAGCGGACATCAGCAGGAAGATCACGCCCATCACGCCGGCCACCCACCACAGCGCGTGCTGGAAGCCGTGGACGAAGGCCGGGCCCACCTCGGCGCGCGTCAGCCGGTCGTCGATCACGCCGAAGAACACCACCGAGACCAGTCCGAGGCCGAGCGCGTTGCCCATCTGCTGCACGGTGTTGATCAGGCCGGACGCGGAACCGGCGTGCTCGCGCGGCACCTCCGAGAGCACCGCGTCCGTCAGCGGGGCCACGATCAGGCCCATGCCGGCGCCCATCACGACCAGCGGAAGGGCCATCTGCCAGGAGGCGATACCGAGGCCGTACCGGTGCGACTCCCAGATGTAGACGAGGACGCCCGCACCCATCACCAGCGCGCCCATCTGGAGCACGTTACGGCCGAAGCGCGGGACCAGCTTCTGCACGGACATGCCGGCCGCCGTCGAGACCGCGAGCGAGAACGGCACGCCCGTCAGGCCGGCCCGCAGCGGGCTCCAGCCCAGCCCGACCTGCATGTACAGCGTCCAGACCAGGAAGAAGATGCCGAGCGCCACGCCGAAGACGGCCTGCACGGCGATACCGGCGGCGAAGCTCTTCACACGGAACAGCGACAGCTCGATCAGCGGGGAACCGTCCTGGGCCGCCTTGCGCCGCTCGTACGCCACCAGCGCCGCGAAGACGCCGAACGCGCCGGCCATCGAGACGTACCCCCACAGCGGCCAGCCCAGCTCGCGGCCGCGGGTGAGCGGGTAGAGCAGCATCAGCAGACCCAGGGTCACCAGGGCGACGCCGACGAGGTCCAGCTTCAGCGCCTTCGGGGCGCGGGACTCGCTGATGAAGCGGCGCCCGAGGAGGAAGGCGGCGACGCCCACGGGGAGGTTGATCAGGAAGATCGGGCGCCACTCGAGCCCGAACAGGTTCCACTCCGTCAGCAGGGCGCCGAGCAGCGGGCCGGAGACCGCGCCCAGGCCGACGATCGCGCCGAAGAGACCGAAGACCTTGCCGCGCTCGTGGGCGGGGAAGGTGGCGTGCACGATCGACAGGACCTGCGGGACCATCATCGCCGCCATGCCGCCCTGCAGGATGCGGGAGGCGACCAGCATCTCGGGGTTCGCGGCGAAGCCGCACAGGGCCGAGGCCAGGGTGAAGCCGCCGATGCCGATGAGGAACATCCGGCGGCGGCCGTGGATGTCGCCGAGCCGGCCGCCGGTGATCAGACCGGCGGCGAAGGCCAGGGCGTAGCCCGCGGTTATCCACTGGATCTGGCTGAAGGAGGCGCCCTCGTCGTGCTGGATCGAGGGGATCGCGATGTTGACGATCGTGACGTCGACGAGGTCCATGAAGGCCGCGGTCATCACGATCGCGAGCGCGAACCACCGGCGGCGGTCGCCCGGGCTCTGCTCTGCGCTGAGGGTCTGTTCCGTGGAGGTCATGGGTACAAGTTAGGACCCCATTAGGTCAGATCGTGTCCTAGTTGTAGGGCATTCTCGAACACATGACGACGGACACTCCGGCTCGGCTCCTCCAGTTGCTCTCCCTCCTCCAGACCCCGCGTGAGTGGCCCGGCGGCGAGCTGTCCGACCGGCTCGGGGTGTCCCGCCGTACCGTGCGGCGGGACATCGACCGGCTGCGGGAGCTGGGCTATCCCGTGCAGGCCACGAAGGGCGCCGACGGCGGATACCGGCTGGTCGCGGGCAAGGCGATGCCGCCGCTGGTGCTCGACGACGAGGAGGCGGTGGCGATCGCGGTCGGGCTGCGGGCCGGTGCCGGACACGCGGTGGAGGGGGTGGAGGAGGCGTCGGTGCGGGCGCTGGCGAAGCTGGAGCAGGTGCTGCCCTCGCGGCTGCGGCACCGGGTCTCGACGCTGCAGGCCGCGACGACGGCGCTGACCAGCGGGGACGGGGCGAGCATCGCGCCCGAGACGCTGACCGTGATGGCGTCGACGGTGGCCGGGCACGAGCGGCTGCGGTTCGCCTACCGGGACAAGGACGGCAGCGAGTCACGGCGGCTGGCCGAGCCGCATCAGCTGGTGTCCACCGGGCGGCGGTGGTACCTCGTCGCGTACGACCTCGGGCGCGACGACTGGCGGACGTTCCGGGTGGACCGGGTACGGGAGCCGTTCGCCACCGGCGTGCGGTTCGCTCCGCGGGAGTTGCCGATGGGAAGCGCGGCGGAGTACCTGCGGCGGTCCATCCAGCGGCGGCCCGACACCGGGACGTACGAGTTCGAGGTCCGGTTCGCCGGGTCCGTGGAAGAGGTGTCGTCGCGGGTGCCCGGTTGGGTCGGGGTGCCGGAGCCGGACGGGGAGGGCTGGTGCGTGGTGCGGGGCAGCAGCGGGGATCCGGTGGAGTGGCTGGCGGTGCGGCTGGCGATGACGGGGGGTGAGTTCTCGGTTCGGGGACCGGCCGAACTCGCGGTGTGCGTACGTGAGTTGGGCGCGCGGTTGAGCCGGGCGGGGGGAACCGGGGCGGCCTAGGCGGGTTTCAGCCGACCTCCTGAGCGGCCGCGCAGCCGACGGGGCTGCAACTCCCAGCGGCGCGGGGAACTGCGCGACCGGCCACAACGTGCCCGCAGCCGCACAGCCGGCGGAGCGAACGGTGCCGGCTACTCCTCGTCCCACTCGAACTCCCCCAGCGCATCCAGGTTCTGGAGGGCCAGGGCTGCCGGGCCGGTGGGGCCGGTGGGTGGAGACGTCGTGGTGGACCAGGATTCGACGGCCACCCGGACCGCCGCGCCCGCCACCGCCGCAGCGAAGTGGAGGCGCGGGGGGATCGCGGCCGGGCGGGCAACGTTGTCGCCGGGCTCCGGATCGGCGGAGACCGTCTGCCCTCGGGACACCGGCGAACGCTCCGCCAGAATCTCCGCGAGCGTCTTCTCCGAGGACTGGCAGACCTCCGCCCAGACCTTGCGCAGGGCGGGACTCGCGTCGGCCAGACGGATCAGGGTGCGGACCCATTCCCAGGACGAGGCCGAGACGGCGGCGCCGGGGGTGAGGGTCTGGTGGACCGCGTGGCGCAGGGCCTCCGGGACGGTGAGCGCCGGCGGGGCCTCGCGCACCGCCTGCGTCCAGAGCTGGGCACCCGCCGCGTAGAGAGGGGCCACCGCCTCCTCCTTCGAGGCGAAGTAGCGGTAGAACGTGCGCGGGGCGATGCCCGCCGCCTGGGCGATGTCCTCCGCCCGGGTGGCACGCAGCCCTTGGCGGACGAAAAGGGCGGCCGCCGCGCGGGCGATCTCCATGCGGGTCTCCGCCTTGCGGCGCTCCGTCAGGGACGCCGGGGCGGGGGCCGAGGCGGAAAAGGGCTGGTGCGCGGTGTTGCCCGTGGTGCTGGGGGTGCTCACCTCGGCAGGCTATGCCGATGTGGCAGAATCTGCCATCCGGCGGGCCACCCCGGGGTTCAGGTACGGGGTGGCCCGCCGATCCAGCATGTCCGCACCGCCGGCCTTCGGCGAGCCGACCCTCTTCCTCCGCTCCCCGCTCTCCTCCCCCGCGCCCACGGCAAGAAGCCGGGCCCCGGCGCCTGGGGGGGGGTAGGCGCCGAAGCCCGGCTCTGGGAAGGTCCCGGCGCCGGGGGGGGATGGCGCGGGGACGTGGCTCACTTGTCGAGCAGGAACTGACGAAGAAGACCTACGACGTGCTCGTCACTGGCAGACGTGGGGTGTCCGCGAAGGGCGGGAGTGCGGGCCCTGGGGTCCAACTCCTGGGCCCTGAAGGGTTGTTCCCTCGGGCCCCGGGGTTGAAGCGATGGGACCACGCCATGTTTGCGCCGTCTTTCGCCACCGGGCGTACGCCCGGTTTCGTCATGGCCGCACTTCCCCGTCCGTCACGCCGCCGCGTCGAAGCCGGTGGTGCGGGCCAGCTTCTTCAGTTCGAGCAGCGCGTGCTTCTCGATCTGGCGGATGCGCTCGCGGGTCAGGCCGTGCTCCTTGCCGACCTCGGTCAGGGTGCGCTCACGGCCGTCCTCGATGCCGTACCGCATCTTGATGATGGAGGCCGTGCGCTGGTCCAGGCGGCCGATCAGGTCGTCCAGCTCCTCACTGCGCAGCAGCGTGAGCACCGACTGCTCCGGTGACACCGCCGAGGTGTCCTCCAGGAGGTCGCCGAACTGGGTGTCGCCGTCGTCGTCCACGGACATGTTGAGCGAGACCGGGTCACGGGACCAGTCGAGCACGTCGGTCACGCGCTCCGGCGTCGAGCCCAGCTCGGCGGCGATCTCCGCGGGCTCCGGATCGCGCCCGTTCTCGCGGTTGAACTCGCGCTGCACGCGGCGGATACGGCCCAGTTCCTCCACCAGGTGGACGGGGAGCCGGATCGTGCGGGACTGGTCGGCGATGGAGCGGGTGATGGCCTGACGGATCCACCAGGTGGCGTACGTCGAGAACTTGAAGCCCTTGCGGTAGTCGAACTTCTCGACGGCGCGCACCAGACCGGCGTTGCCCTCCTGGATCAGGTCGAGGAGGGGCAGGCCGCTGCGCGGGTAGCGCCGGGCCACCGCCACGACCAGGCGGAGGTTGGAGCGGATGAAGACGTCCTTGGCCCGCTCGCCCGCGGCGACCAGGGCCTCCAACTCCTCGCGGGAGGCATCCGTGTGTGACTCCTCCTCGCCGTCGAGGACCTGCCGCGCGAACACACCCGCCTCGATGGTCTGGGACAGCTCGACTTCCTTGGCGGCGTCGAGCAGCGGCGTGCGCGCGATCTCGTCGAGATACATACCGACCAGGTCGCGATCGGCGATCTCGCCGCCATGGGCGCGAACACTGCGGGCCGAGTCGGCCGTCTCGCCGGTGGCGGACTGACGACGGGCGACGGCACGGGTTGCCATGCGTGCTCCCTTGCGATGGTGGGCGGGCGGTGGTCCTTAAGGGATGCTCAGCACTCCTGGAACTCCTGGGACTCTCCACGAGTGCCCGGCATCCGAAGGAAACAACGACTGGAATCCGGACAGAATTCCCAACCCGACCCTCAATTTTTCTGATCTTGCAGTACCCTGTCCGACCACAGGGAGGACGGATGCCGTCGGCGTATGCAGAAGTGCAGGTCAGACCGGGAGTCGAGAGCGACCTCGAAGCCCTCACGGACATCTACAACCACTACGTACGCGAGACACCCATCACGTTCGACACAGTGATCTTCGCGCCGGAGGAGCGCCGCCCTTGGCTGCTCTCCCACCCGGAAGACGGGCCGTACCGCCTGATGGTTGCCACGGACGGACGAAGTCGGCGGATTCTTGGGTACGCCACATCCAGCCCTTACCGGGCGAAGCCCGCGTACGCGACATCCGTGGAGACTTCGGTGTACGTCGCTCCGGACGCCGGCCGCCGCGGGATCGGCACCCTGCTCTACGACACCCTCTTCAAGGCCCTGGCCGACGAGGACATCCACCGCGCCTACGCCGGCATCGCCCAGCCCAACGAGGCCTCCGAGCGGCTGCACACACGCTTCGGCTTCCGGTACGTCGGAACCTACCGGGAGGTCGGGCGCAAGTTCGGCCGCTACTGGGACGTGGCCTGGTACGAGAAGGACCTCTAGGCCGGCCGGACCGCCGGAAGAACCTCCGGATCAGCCGAACTGCACCGACCGCTTCGCCATTCCCATCCAGAACCCGTCGATCACCGACTTCTGCGCGTCCAGCTCGCCGCCCGCCTCCGCCGCGCCCATGGTGACGAAGAGCGGGGCGAAGTGCTCGGTGCGCGGGTGGGCGTAGCGGCCGGCCGGGGCCTTGTGGAGGAAGTCCAGCAGCGCGTCCCAGTCACGGGTCTCCAGGACCCGCCGGCCCCAGTCGTCGAACTCGGAGGACCAGCTCGGCACGCCCCCGCCCGTGTGGCGCAGGGCGGCCAGGTTGTGGGTGAAGAAGCCGGAGCCGACGATCAGCACGCCCTCGTCGCGCAGCGGGGCGAGCCTGCGGCCGATGTCCATGAGACGCCGGGGATCGAGGGTGGGCAGGGAGACCTGCAGGACGGGGATGTCGGCGGCCGGGAACATCTCGACGAGGGGGACGTAGGCACCGTGGTCGAGGCCGCGGTCGGGGATGTCCTGGACGGGGGTGCCGGGGGCGCGCAGCAGCTTGCGGACGGACTCGGCAAGTCCGGGCGCGCCGGGGGCGGCGTACCGGACCCGGTAGTAGTGCTCGGGGAAGCCCCAGAAGTCGTAGACGAGCGGGATGGTCTCGGTCGCGCCGAGGGCGAGGGGGGCCTCCTCCCAATGCGCGGAGACCATGAGGATCGCCTTGGGGCGCGGCAGGTCCGCGGACCAGGCGGCGAGCTGGCCGGGCCAGACCGGGTCGTCGGCGAGCGGCGGGGCGCCATGGCTGAGATACAGGGCGGGCATGCGCTCCTGGGTGGCGGACATGACGGCGGCTCCCAATGCGTCGGTCGGGTACTGCTGTTGGTGCGGTCCCAGTACTGCGGGCCAGATGTTTTAACTCTCAAGCTCTTGGCGACAGAGTACGCCTGACTTGTTCAAGTTTCAAGGAGATGCCCCGTACAGTGGAATGCATGAACACGGCAACGGACTCCGCCGGCCGGCACCGCTGGCTGACCGACGAGGAGCAGCGCGTCTGGCGCGCCTATCTGCACGCCACCACCCTGCTGGAGGACCACCTCGACCGGCAGCTGCAGCGGGACGCGGGCATGCCGCACATCTACTACGGCCTGCTCGTCAGCCTCGCCGAGGCGCCGCGCCGCCGGCTGCGGATGACCGAGCTGGCGATGAAGGCGAAGATCACCCGTTCCCGGCTGTCGCACGCCATCGCGCGCCTGGAGAAGAACGGCTGGGTCCGCCGTGAGGACTGCCCCTCCGACAAGCGCGGCCAGTTCGCGGTGCTCACCGACGAGGGCACCGAGGTGCTGCGCCGGACCGCGCCGGGCCATGTGACCGCCGTACGGCAGGCGCTGTTCGAGCGGCTGACCCCGGAACAGCAGAAGACCCTCGGCGAGATCATGGAGATCGTCGCCGAGGGCCTTCAGCCCAACGAAGCGGGTGCGGACCTGCCCTGGCTCCGCTAGTCCGGCCGAGCCGACCGGTTCACCGTACGGGCGCTCAGTGGGCGACCACCGGCACCGGCACCTCGTCCTCGGCGCCCTCGCCGGAGGCCACCGTGGTGGTGCCCGGGCGGCCGGCGTTGACGAAGGTGAAGGCGATCAGCGACGCGAGGCCCAGGATGCCGACGGCGAACCAGATCGCCGCGCTGTAGCCGTGCACCATGCCCTCCAGCTGGACCAGCTGCTGCTGCGGCTTGGAGGCCGCACCGGCGATGTGGTCCTTGACGTACGAGGTCGTCGCGGACGCGGCGATCGTGTTCAGCAGGGCGGTGCCGATCGCGCCGCCCACCTGCTGCGAGGTGTTGACCATCGCGGAGGCGACACCGGCGTCCCGGGGCTCGACGCCCGAGGTGGCCAGGGACATGGCCGGCATGAACGCCGTACCCATGCCGAGGCCGAGCAGCAGCATCGCGGGCAGCAGCAGCGTGGTGTAGGAGGAGTCGACCTCCAGCTGGGTCAGCAGCAGCATGCCGAGACCGGCGACCAGGAAGCCCGGGCCCATCAGGAAGCGGGCCGGGACCCGGGTCATCAGGCGGGTGCCGATCTGGGTGGAGCCGGTGATCATGCCCGCGATCATCGGCAGGAACGCGAAGCCGGTCTTGACCGGCGAGTAGCCCTTCACGACCTGCAGGTAGTAGGTCAGGAAGAGGAACAGGCCGAACATGCCGATGATCGCGAGGCCCAGGGAGAGGTAGATCCCGCCGCGGTTGCGGTCGGTGACGACGCGCAGCGGCAGCAGCGGGGCCTTGACCCGGGACTCGACCAGCGCGAAGGCGGTCAGCAGCACCACGGACGCGACGAACATCGAGATGGTCACGGCGTCGCTCCAGCCGTCGGACTCGGCACGGGTGAAGCCGTAGACGAGGGCGACGAGGCCGAGGGTGGACAGGATCACGCCGGGGATGTCGAGCGGGGAGCGGTTGCGGCCGCCCTCCGGCTCACGGATGACGAAGTTGGCGCCGAGCGCGGCGGCGACGGCGAACGGGACGTTCACGAAGAAGGTCCAGCGCCAGTCCAGGTACTCGGTGAGGAAGCCGCCGAGGATCAGACCGACGGCGCCACCGCCACCGGCGATCGCGCCGTAGATGCCGAACGCCTTGGCGCGCTCCTTGGCGTCCGTGAACATCACGGCGAGCAGGGACAGCGCGGCCGGGGCGAGCAGGGCGCCGAAGACACCCTGGAGCGCGCGGGCGCCGAACATCATCGCGCCGGTGGTGGCGACACCGCCGAGCACGGAGGCGGCGGCGAAGCCGGTCAGGCCGAGGACGAAGGCGCGCTTGCGGCCCCACAGGTCGGCGATGCGGCCGCCGAAGAGCAGCAGACCACCGAAGGCGAGGGCGTAGGCGGTGACGACCCACTGCCGGTTGCCGTCGGATATGCCGAGGTCCTGCTGGGCGGAGGGCAGGGCGATGTTCACGATGGTGGCGTCGAGGACGACCATCAGCTGGGCGAGCGCGATGAAGACGAGCGCCTTCCAGCGGTTGGCGTCACCGCTCGATGCAGCGGCGCCGGGAGCCTTGAGGGCTGTTTCGGACATGGGGATACCCACTTCGGGACTTCGTGACGGAAAAAATCAGAAAACGGAAAACTGTCGGGCGTGGCGTGCTGAGGGCCGGCTCGTCGTCGCCGACGACCGGGGTGCTGGTGTGAGGGAGACCGCCGGCGCGGCCGGAACTAATCGCTCAGCACCGGCGCAGCTCCTTGATGGTCACGGCCGTCCCCGGCAGGGCCGAGCGGGCGGGGGCCCGCAGCCCGTCCAGGAACAGCTGCAGATGGCGGTGGACGAAGCGGTCGCTGCTCAGGCAGTCGGTGCCGGCCGGCGGCCGGCTGAGCTGGGCGGCGGCGATCATCACGTCGCCGACGCCCACGTCGGCGCGGAGCTGGCCCGCCTCCTTGGCCCGGCCCATGACCTCCTCGATCAGCTGCTCGACCCGTTCCCGGGACGCCACCAGATCGGGGTGGTCCTTGTCGAAGGTGCTGGAGACCATGGGGCACAGCGCGCTGATCCGCTCGTCGGCAGCGGCGTGCACGAAGTGCTCCAGGGCGGCGAAGGCGTCCCCGGTCTCCGCGAGGGCCTGCTCGGCCGCTTCGGCCGTGCGGTCCATGACGGAGCAGACGACCTCGCGGACGAGGGCGTCACGGTCCGGGAAGTTGCGGTACAGGGTGGCATTGCCGACGCCGGCCCGGCGGGCGATCTCGTCCAGCGGCACGTCCGGGCCGTGCTCGACGAACATCTCCCGGGCGGCGGTGACGATCCGCTCCCGGTTGCGCAGGGCGTCGGCTCGCGGCCGGGTCACCTTGCGGGTCGGGGTTGCGGTCTGCACGGCGTGCTCCCTGAGTCGTTGACGGTGGTCCGGGTTCGCCGGGCGATCCGGGGAAGGACTCCCCGCTTCGCTCGGACACAGGTCTAAACGGGGAAGGGCTCCCCGGTTATTTCCCGACCCCGAAAGGAATTCCTGTGACCTGAACCACACTTGCCGGGCACGGTTCCCACCCGCCCGCGCGGGGATTTCCCACGATCGGTCTCCCCCAGCGCGCGCCCCCCACCCCATCGACACAGGGTGAGCGCAAGGGTGCAGCCGGCGACCGGCGGCTGCCGTGGAGCGGAAGGTCCATGCATGCAGCCGCACTCGCCCCGCCGCCGCATACGCCCGCGCCGCGTGGCCGCCCTCGTCGCCGTGACCGTCCTGACCCTCGCGGTCAGCACCTCGGCCGGGACCGGTCACCTGGCGGCGCCCACCACCGCCGGGCCGATAGGCCTGGCCCGCTCCACCCTCTCGCCGTGTCTGATCCACAGCGGCCTGGACATCCAGATGACCGAGGGCCTGCCCACCGCGGCCGGTTACTCCCGCTCCACCGGCACGGTCCACGCGCTGACCCTGATGGTCGACTTCTCCGACGCGCCCGGGCAGGGCAGCGCGCTCGACCGCTTCCACGAGTTCTTCCCGCAGACCCAGGAATGGTTCCACGCGGCGTCGTACGGCCGGCTCGACTACCACCCCGAGACCCCGATCACGTCCTGGCTGCGGATGCCGAAGCCCTTCAAGGAATACGGCATAGAGCGCGGAGCGCCCTTCGACCCCGGCTACCGGCAGCTGGTGCAGGACATCGTCGCCGCCGCCGATCCCGAGGTGGACTTCCGCTCGTACAACCTGCTGAACGTGCTGGTCACCCCGAACGCCGGCCCCTCCGCCCTGGACACGGTGCTGTCCGTGACCTTCGCCGGCAACGCCGACGCCCCGGTCGCCGACGGCGTCCCCATCGCCAACGCGTCCTTCGTCTACTCCCGCCAGGACGACGGCTCCGGCTCCTACTCCCGCACCGGCTACCGCGTCCTGCCGCACGAGAACGGCCACACCTTCGGACTGCCCGACCTCTACACCCAGGAGGGCGGGGGCACCGTCGGGCACTGGGACATCATGAGCGAGGACTGGGGGGCCAACAACGACCTGCTCGGCTGGCACAAGTGGAAGCTGGGCTGGCTGGACGGCAACCAGGTCGGCTGCGCGGCCGGCCCGGGCACCGTCGACTACACGCTGACACCGCTGTACAAGGAGGGCGGCGGGAAGCTGGTCCTCGTGCCGCTCGACGCGCGGACGACGTACGCGCTGGAGCTGCGCGCCCCGGGCGGCAACGACGAGGCGGTGTGCAAGCCGGGCATCCTCGTCTACAAGGTCGACGCCACCGTGGACACCGGACGCGGCCCGGTCACCGTGTACGACGCCCACCGCGGCAGCGGCGGCTGCACCCGCAGCCCCAACGTCCAGGCGGAACTGTCCGACGCCCCCTTCACCACCGGCGAGTCCTTCAAGGACCCACGCCACGGCATCACGATCGAGGTGCTGGGGGCGGACGATTCCGGGAACTACAAGGTGCGGATCACACGGAGCTAGCGGGACCGGGGCACAGGCGGGGCGGCCGCCGCGCGGGCGGGTCTACCGTAGGCGTGCCTGGATGCCGTATCGGAGAGTTGATGCCCGCGAACACCGCACTGGATGCCGAGGCCCGCGCCGGGGTGCCGGCCGAGGCGGTCGCGCCGTTGATCCGCGGGATCGCCGTGCTGCGGCGGCTGACCGAGGCGGGCGGCACGCTGAGCCCGAGCGCGCTGGAGCGGGCCACCGGGCTCGCCCGGTCCACGGTCGACCGGATCACCGCCACCCTGGCCCGCATGGGGTACGTCCGCCTCGACGGCCGGGACGTCGTCCTCGCCCCCCGTGTGATGGAGCTGGGCAACGCCTACCTGGCCGCCCTGCGCCTGCCCGCGCTGCTCGGCGCGCGCGCGGACGCCCTGGCCGACGAACTGGACGAGTCGGTGTCGCTCGCGGTGGCCGACCTGGACGGCATCCGCTTCATCCACCAGGCCACCCGCCGCCGCGCGATGTCCGTGAGCTTCCGCATCGGCGACCTGCTGCCGGCCGAACGCACCGCGCCCGGACCGCTGTTCGCGGCCGACTGGACGGACGCGGACTGGCAGCGGTGGCGGGCCCGGCGGGCCGAGGACCCGGGGGACGCCTCCTTCCCCGCCGTACCGCCCCGGCCGGCATCCGCCGCGGACGACTTCGAACGGCGGGCGGAACGGGCCCGCCGGCACGGCTGGGCACTGGACGACCAGCTGATCGAACCGGGCCTGGTCGCGGTGTCCGTACCGGTACGGGAGCCGGACACCGGCCGGGTGGCGTGCGTGGCGAGCGTGGTCAGCCACACCAGCCGCCACTCGGCGGCCGGCCTGCGCACCTCCCTGCTTCCCCGGCTGCGTACGGCGGTGGCGGCGATGGAGGCCGACCTGCGCGAGGCACCGCGGCCGCAGCCCGGCCCGCCGCCCTCGGGCCTGGCGACCTGGACGACGGCGTCCAAGCACGAACTGGGCCGGGAGTTCGTCGAGTCCCTGGCCCGGGGCCTGACCGTGCTGACCGCGTTCGGCGCGGACCGCTCCGCGCTGCCGCTGACCGAGGTGGCCCGGGCGACCGGCCTGACGCGCGCCACGGCCCGGCGGGCGCTGATCACGTACGAGCACCTGGGCCTGGTGTCCGCGGGCCCCGACCGCGCCTTCACCCTCACGCCCCGCGTCCTCGACCTGGGCTTCCCGCCGCTGTCCCGCACCACGCTCCCCCGCCTCGCCGAGCCCCATCTGCGGGCCCTCACCGACCGGTTGCACGAGCCGACGGCGCTGGCGGTCCTGGTGCCGGGCGCGGATGCGGAGATCCAGTACACGGCCGGGGCGGGCGCGAACCGGGTGCTGACCGTGGACGTCACGGTGGGCACCCGGCTGCCGGCCGCGCCGACCTCCCTGGGCCGCGTCCTCCTCGCGGACGGCGCCGAGCCCCTGTCCCCCGCCCTCGCCGAGGTCCGTGCGCAGGGCTACGCACTCGTCGACGAGGAGCTGGAGTCGGGTCTGCGGTCGATGGCCGTACCCGTACGGGACCGCACGGGCCGGGCCGTCGCCGCGGTGAACGTGGCCACTCATCCGGCCCGCCGCACCCTTGAGGAGTGCGTCGACGACCTCCTCCCCGCCCTCCGCGCGACCGCCGACCGCATCCGGTCGGACCTGCACACCGCGTCCCGCTTCACGCGGGTCCCGCCGGCCTGAGCGCCGGCCCGAGCACCGGCCTGACGCCCCCTCGGCCGACATCGCCCCGCCGAAGGCCGAACAGGCCCGTTGGTAGCCTGGACAAACATCCTTCCAAGCCTCTCCACGCCCCAACTGCGCCCTTTCCAGACCCTTTCCACGCCCCTTCCAGTTCGGAAACCGAGACCCTCCATGCTCGACGCCAGCACCATCGACGCACTGTTCCCCGCGGACCTTCCGGAGCCCGCGCACTGGGAGCAGCGCTACCCGGCCCGCGACCTGCCCGCCGGCGCGCAGGTCACCCGGCTGGCGCCGTCGCCGACCGGCTTCGTCCACATCGGCGGGATCTACGCGGGCCTGATCAACCAGGCCGTCGCGCACCGCACCGGTGGCACGTACCTGCTCCGCATCGAGGACACCGACCAGTCGCGCCAGGTCGAGGGCGCGATCGAGCAGTTCAACCGGGCGTTCGACTACTTCGCCCTGCCCGCCGACAACGCCACGGCCGTCGGCGACTACGGCCCCTACCTCCAGTCGGCACGCCAGGAGATCTACCTCAGTTACGTGCGTGCGCTGCTGCGGACCGGACAGGCCTATCTCTGCTTCGCGACCCAGGAGGAACTGGCCGGCATCCGGCAGCGCCAGGAGGACGCCAAGGTGCCGACGGGCTACTACGGCGACTGGGCGATCTGGCGGGACGCCGACTCCGGCGAGGTCGCGGCCAGGCTCGCCGAGGGCGCGCCCTACGTGGTGCGTTTCCGCTCGCCCGCCCTGCGCGGTGCCCGCCGGTCCTTCACGGACGCCATCCGCGGACGCCTGGAGCACGAGGACAACCGCAACGACGTGGTGATCCTCAAATCCTCGGACAGCGCGGTGCGGTTGCCCACGTACCACTTCGCGCACGTCGTGGACGACCACCTGATGCGGGTCGACCTCGTCATCAGGGGCGAGGAGTGGATCTCCTCCGTTCCCGTGCACCTCCAGCTCTTCGAGGCGCTCGGCTTCGAACCGCCCGTGTACGCGCACATCGCGCCGCTGATGAAGCAGATCAAGGGCGGCAAACGGAAGCTCTCCAAGCGCAAGGACCCCGAGTCCACGGTCGACTTCTATCTCGGCGAGGGCTACCCGGCCGAGCCGGTGCTCTACTACCTCCGCGGTCTCGCGAACGGCCGGCTGGCCGAACTCCCCCTCGCCCAGGCCCTTCAGGAGCCCATCAGGCTCGAGGACTGCGGGGTGGCGGGTCCGCTGGTCGACCTGGTGAAGCTGGAGGGCATCAGCGCGGACCACATCGCCACGCTGAGCAGCGAGCAGATCCTCACCGCCGTACGCGAGTGGGCCCTGTCCCACGACCCCGACCTCGTGCCGGTGCTGGACGCCGAGCGGGCACTCGCACTGGCAGCCGTGGACGTGGAGCGGGTGGGCGTGGACAACCCCCGCAAGGATCTCCGCAAGTGGTCGGACTTCCGCGACGCCTACGGCTTCTTCTTCCCGCAGCTGTTCACGCTCGTCGCCGCCGGGGACGAGCGTCTCGGCGGCCTCGACGAGGACCTGGTCCGCGCCTTCGCGCGGGACTTCGCGGCGCAGTACGCGGAACTGGACGACCCCCAGGCCTGGTTCGACCAGATCCGGACGCTCGCCGCCAAGCACGGCTTCGCCCCCTCGCCCAAGGAGCACAAGAAGAACCCGGACGCCTACCCCGGCTCGATCCGCGAGGCCTCCCAGCTGATCCGGGTGGCCCTGACCGGCTCGACCCGCAGCCCGGACCTCTTCGCCGTGGCCCGCACGCTGGGCCGCGACGAGGTACTCCGCCGCGTGTCCGCACTGGCCGAGTAGCCCTCTCCGGCCACCCCCACCCGCCTGCCACCGCAAACGCTCGAACCTCCCACGACGGCAGCCGCTACACTGTCGGTGCAGATCCTCGCCTTCGTAGCTCAGGGGATAGAGCACCGCTCTCCTAAAGCGGGTGTCGCAGGTTCGAATCCTGCCGGGGGCACAAGACAAAGGGCCAGTTCAGAGGCATGATCCTCTCGAACTGGCCCTTTGCTGTGATCACGGCCGTGCCACACCCGTGCCACAAGGTCCGCTAGGAGTCCGCGTCACCCCGCTCTTTGCGGATCATCGAGCCGAGCCGATCGGCGATCTCCCGGTCACGGCCGTTGACCATGTGCTGGTAGATCAGCGCCGCGCGAGGTGTGCTGTGCCCCATCCGGGTCATCAGCTCACGCAGACTCGCACCGGACGCGGCGAGAGTGTTCCCGGTGTGTCGAAGATCGTGGAAGTGAACGTCTGCCGTGATGCCTGCCAGGGTCCTGGCCCTGATCCAGTCGTCCCGGAAGTTGCTCCGCCGCAGCCGACCGCCCCTAGGGCCAAGGAAGACGTGACCGTCACGGCCGGGACCTGCGTAGGCGTCGAGGTGCTGCGTCACGTCCGGCAGGAGTTCACTCGGAAAGGCCACGGGGCGAACACCGGCGTTGGACTTCGGCGCCTTGTCGAAGAGCGATCCTGTCTGCATCTCTGCCTGCGAGCGCTGGACCACGACCACAGCACCGGCCAAGTTCACGTCCCGCCGGCGGAGCGACGCCAGCTCCCCGAAGCGGAGCCCAGCGAAGGCGGCCAGGAGAACGAGCAGCCTGTAGCGCGGGGCGATCGCCTCAGCCACGGCGTACACCTCCGCCACGGTGAGGACTGGCCGTTCCGGTACGTCGTAGCGGTCCGCCCCCTTGATCCGGCACGGGTTGCGTCGGATCAACTCGTCACCGAGCAATGGCCACTGAAGGCAACGGCCGCCAGCCGAAATACCAGCGAATCGCCAACGAGTTGAAGGAGGCGATCCGCGCGGGCAGGTATGGGCCGGGGGACCGACTGCCCGGTGAGAACGACCTCATGGCGCAGTACGAGGTGGCGCGCATGGCCGCGCGACAGGCACTCGGTGTGCTCCAGAGTGAAGGCATCGTCGAGGCCCGGAAGGGCGCCGGAGTCTTTGTCCGCGACTTCCAACCCTTGAGGCGGAAGGGCATCCAGCGGCTCTCTCAGCAGCAGTGGGGACCAGGGAAGTCCGTGTGGTCGGCAGACCTCGAGGAGCGGAACCTGACGGTGGACCAGGTGCAGGTCACCGAGGAGGAAGCTCCCGATCATGTCGCACCTGTGCTGGAGCTGGAGGAGGCGGAGCGCGTCTGTGTGAGGCGTCGCCGGTTCGTCCTCGACGGCAAGCCGGTTCTCGTCGCTACGTCGTACCTGCCCGCTTCTCTTGTCGAGGGATCAGCCATTACCCGGAAGGACACGGGGCCTGGTGGCACGTACGCGCGGCTCGCCGAACTCGGTTACAACCCAGTGCACTTCCGTGAGGAGATCCGTTCGCGGATGCCCTCTCAGGAAGAGGCCTCACAACTCAGTCTGTCGATGGGCACACCTGTGATCCTCATTTGCCGGACAGCTTTCGCCGACGAGGGGCGCCCTGTCGAGATCAACGAGATGGTTCTTGACTCGGCCTCCTACATCCTGGAGTACGACTTCGACGCCTGAGAGCGGCGGTCCCGTTACAGGTTTCTCTACCTCATCAAGCCCCGGCTGCGCTCCGCTCCGCCGGGCGCGCTTCCCGGCTCCGCTGCGGGCGCCGCTCCTGCCTTCGGCCCGCTCCGCCCGCGCTGCGCCGACGCGCGCCCACTGGTGGATAGGGCCGGTGGCCATGAGGCGATCACCGCATAGGGCGGCCACGGCCAGAACAGTGCCTCCGGCGGGGGATCGGCCGGCACCGGGAGGAGGGGGCGCCGTCGCCGACTGCGGGTCCGTCGTGGCGGATGCTGGGAGCTCCCATCCCGCACACCATCGACCCAGGCAGAGCCGAGCAGACGCGGCCCCTGGCGTCCAGGTCGTTCGTACAGTGGCGCGCTCCACCTGGACGCCAGGAACCACGCCCGCTCCACGGTGTGTGGGTCGACGGCGTACGGGATGGGAGCTAGGGAAAGTGGTGGGTGAAGGCCGGCGCGAGACGTGCAGGTGTGTCCGGGGCCGGTTTGGCACATCGGACGCGGGTTGATGGCGCCGTGAATGCCTGGCACAGCGGCGGGGACTCGGGCTGTGGAGGTTAGAAAGTCAGCTTTCCTCGGTGTCCTCCGGGAATCCTTACATCCGGGCCTTCGCCGCCCTCACCGCATCCCCCGGAGCACGAGCCCACTACGACCGCCGCCCCGCAGCCGAAGTGCGGATCGACGTCCACCAGGCGGTGAGGCGGTCCGCCATTGCATCCACGTCGTAGGGGTGACTCAAGCCGAAGTGCTCCGTCAGCTCGTCCCAAAGGTGCGGGTTACGGCCGCGCAAACCTTGGCAGCTCGCTGCGCTCGCGCGCGACTGCGTTCGGGAACTCCCGCCCGCCGCGTGCTTCCGGGCCGACTCGGACCTAGCGTGCTCGACGGGTCGGCACAGTCCCTGCGACTCTCCCGGTTACGCTCGCGCAGGAGCGCCCCGCGGCGCGTGGCTGCGGGGCGCCCTGTGGGGTTTAGTCGATCCCCAGGCCGTCGTATGTACCGCCCTTGCAGTCGAAGCCCTCTACCGTTCCGCCGCCCTCCCTGCACTGGTCAGAGGTGACCCACCGTTGACCAGGGGTGGGGCTGGGTGCGGCGGCGGTGGCGGTGGCGGCGCCTGTGAGGCCGAGTCCGGCGAGGGCTGCCGTGGCGATGACGGCGGCGAGGATTCGTCGACTGCGCATTTGGTTCCCCTTTCGCGGATTGCCTCAGTTGGGGCACTAGCCAGCGTGACTTTCACCCATGTGGGTGGCACGTCACGTTGCGCCATTCGGGTGACACGGCTGGCGGGTGCGGGGTCGGTGACGCGACCCGGCCGGGCAGGCCCTAGAACGAAGAGACCACCCATTGCGCTCGCGCGCGACGGCGGGCGGGAGCTCCCGCCCGCCGCGTGCTTCCGGGCCGACTCGGACCTAGCGTGCCCGACGGGACGGCACAGTCCCTGCGACTCTCCCGGCTACGCTCGCGCAGGAGCGCCCCGCGGCGCGTGGCTGCGGGGCGCTTTGTGGGGTTTAGTCGATGGTGTACCCGTCGTATGTACCGCCCGTGCATTTGACGGTGTTGTGCAGATAGGGCTCTCCGCCGCCCTCCCTGCACTTAGCAGGGCTGACGTAGTTGAAGTGAGGGGTGGGGCTGGGTGTGTCGGCGGTGGCGGTGGCGGCGCCTGTGAGGCCGAGTCCGGCGAGGGCTGCCGTGGCGATGACGGCGGCGAGGATTCGTCGACTGCGCATTTGGTTCCCCTTTCGCGGATTGCCTCAGTTGGGGCACTAGCCAGCGTGACTTTCACCCATGTGGGTGGCACGTCACGTTGCGCCATTCGGGTGACACGGCTGGCGGGTGCGGGGTCGGTGACGCGACCCGGCCGGGCAGGCCCTAGAACGAAGAGACCACCCCGGCCGGATGGGTGGTCTCAGGGAGCCCAACGCGTAGTACCCCAAGTCGTCGAGGAGTTGGCGCGCCAGATCTCCGAGGCAGTTGCCGGACCCTCCGGAGCTGTGGGGTGAGTGTCTAACTGCGTGACAACGCCCCCGCACAGCGGCAGACACCCACGGACGCCAATGGACGATCGCCGCAGTTGAGCAGTGCTCTGGCCCAAGTTGGAGCGCCTGCTCAAGTTGCTTCGGGACGAAGAGGTCGCCGCGCCACAGCCGTGCCAGAAGCAGGGGTCAGCAGCGGTCAACAAGGGTTGCCAGCGGGTGCACCCGCGCCCGTTAGCTCGGCCGGCGAAGCGGCAGGTCACCGGCCCGACGCCCCAGCCTCTCTCCTAAAGCGGTGGCTTCTTGACAAGCGGCAGCGGCCAGCCGGCGCAGGCCACTAGTGCGCTGCCGTCCTCGGTGAGGAAGAGCAGCGTGGTCCATGTCCGATCGGCGGTATCGATCAGCCCTGTACGCACGGGCCTGCCATGTTCACTGACGAGCTGCACCGCTCGTTCCAGCCCAAGAGGTTCGAGTCCGTGCATCCGCATGCGCTGAAGTCGGCCCTTGAAGACTCCGGCATGTACGCCAGCGGGTTGTGCCCGGTCTGCCACCCAGTAGGTGGCGCCGCTGCGGAGGGTGGCCAGAGCTATCACAGACGCCTCGTCATCACCGGCCAACAGCGATTCCAGCACATGCCGTTCCATGGTCACCCCCGTCTGGATCCTGCGGTACAGCAGCCAGGTACCGCAACCCCAGCAACCGCCCCTGCACGGTGGCATCCCTCCAGGCTCGCCCAACGGTCGGAATGGCCGTCACTGACCGATCCGGCTATAGCTACGGATCAGAAGTTCCCCGTGCCACACCCGTGCCAGATCCAGCGGGGAGCTACGGGGAACGACGGTGGCTGGTGGGTGGCTGACCCTCGGTCCGCCCAAGTGGACAGTTCGCAGGTCAGAACGGCACTCGCCTCACCTCGCTCCTAAAGCGGGTGTCGCAGGTTCGAATCCTGCCGGGGGCACAAGGGAAAAGGCCCCGGACCGATCATGGTCCGGGGCCTTTGACATCCAGGTTTGACATCAACGGGGGCGGTCACCGGCGACTGGGACGCCCCCTGAGCATCGTGGCAAACGGTCGGCAGGGCGGTGGAATCACCTACTTGCCGACGCGCGCCACGAGCAGCGGCTGGAAGAAGCCCGTCTCGTGCGGCATCAGCCACTCGGGGTCCACAAACCCTGCGTCGGTCACGAGGCCGACGAGCCGGTCCCGGCCGAGCGCCCAGTAGACGGTCCGACGGACCTTGACGCGCCAATCTCCGCCGGTCGGCAGCAGTTGGAAGTGCTCCACGTCGTAGTGTTCGCCGTCCTCGTGCCAGTGCCAGAGCTGGAACGTGACGGTCCGTTCTCCCCCGTCAATCGGCTGGTGGACCTGTGGAGGCGCTGAAGCGGGTCGGTCACGCAGCAGGTCGTCGTAGGGGCGCGTGCTGAGCAGCAGCAGGCCGGCGGGAAGCAGCACGCGGCGCATCTCCGCCAGGGCGGCGTGGACGTCCTGCTCCGTCAGCAGGTGGGGCAGGGCGTTGTCGGCGCAGACGACGGTGTCGAACCGGCCGTCGGGAAACGGCAGGCGTCGCATGTCTGCGGCAGCCGTGCGCAGCGTCACGTTGCGGTGGGCGGCCTCACGGGCAGCGCGGGCGGCGGCACGAACGCTGAGGTCCGTACCGGTGACGCGGTGCCCGCGCAGCGCCAGACCGATGGCCTGCGTGCCGATGCCACAGGAGCAGTCGAGCACTGACGCGTTGCCCTGGCCTATCAGGCCGTCCAGGGCATCTCCCTGCCGACGAATGCCTGCGTCCCAGTCTGCGTAGATCAGGTGGTAGTCATCAGCCAGCTCGTCATAGAAATGTGCCACCGAGGTCTCGGACATGACCCGAGGCTACGGTGCGTAAGCCCCAGCGCAAGGGCCCCGGATCGATCACGGTCCGAGGCCCTGGACGCGGCTAACGCCGGTGGTCACTGGCGACGGGGACGTTTCCTGAGCAGCCGGTCCATGTGGCTCATGGCCTCACGCTGGGTGTCCTGCACGACGTGCGTGTAGACATCCATGGTGATGCTGATCTGGGAGTGGCCCAGGATCTCCATCACGACGCGGGGCGGGACTCCGGCCGCCGTGAGAAGGGTGGCCGTGCCGTGGCGGGCGTCGTGCAGCCGGATCACGCGGAGGCCGGCGGACTCGGCGACGCGGGTGAAGGAGCGATAGAGGTTGCGCGGCTCGACGGGGCGGCCGGTGCGGGTGGCGAAGACGTAGTCGAGTCCTGCCACCTCTCCCCTGCCTTGGCGCGAGTGGCCGCCTGCCGCATGCGGTGCCAGCGCAGGACGCCACGACGACGCTGAACCTGGTGGCGGACGTACAGGACGCGGTTGTCGAGATCGACGTCCGACCAGCGAAGGCCGACGATCTCTCCACGGCGCAGGCCCATGGCGATGGCGAGGACGAAAGCCGCGTAGAGCGGGTCCTTCCGGGAAGCAGCGAGGAAGTCGAGCGTCTCGTCCAGGGTCCAGGGGTGCAGTTCGGGTGTATCCGTGCGGGGCGGCTCAACGAGCTTGGCCACGTTGCGCGTGATCAGTTCTTCGCGGCATGCGGAGGACAGCGCGGAGCGAAGAACTCGGTGCGATTCCTTGGCCGTTGCCGAGGTGGTGTCCTGCTCCAGGCGGACGAGGAACCGGCGGACGTCGGCGGCGCCGAGGGATTCGAGCCGCTTGGCACCGATGAGGGGCACCAGGTAGAGCCGGACGTGCGCCTCGTACTTGTCGAAGGTATGGGCCTGGCTGTACCAGGGCCGCATAGCAACACGGCACGCACTGCTGCGATCCGAGCCCTGCACGGTCACCGTCACGGCCCAGGACAGCATCCGCATCACGTGGACCATCCGACCAGTGGGCTCTGGCGGTCAGCCTCCCGCCAGAGCAGATGCCTCCGGCGGGGGCGCTCAGGCTCCGGGATGGAGGGGGCCAGTTCTGCGGCTGCCGGTCGGATGTGAAATGCGATGGGGGTTGTCATCGACCCAGGTAGAGCCGAGCAGACACATACGTGTGGGTCGACGGCAGACGGGAGGACAGCGGGGCAGGCTTTGGCTGGGGTGCGTGCTCCTCGCGTGCCCGATCCGTCGGGAAGCTCGGGGGAACCATGGAGAGTCACAGCAAGGCTCCGACCCAGGTCAGCGAAAGGTGCAGGCGCACGGACCGTAATCGCGAAGCGCGCCCCTTCCCCATTGACACCAGGATTTGAACACGTTCAAGATGATGTCGGCCGCTCCCTTGAGGCGTCGCTACCGGGCATGTGCGAGACACGAGAGGCAGGGTCGTATGGCTGGCAACCAGCATCAGCGCATGCGACGTGCATTCATGGGCGCTGCGTTGGGATGTGCGGTGACATTCCTGTTGGCCTCCTGTTCCGACTACCCAGTCGAGGTCAACACCGTTGATCAGCTGACGGGCGTGTGGTCGGACTGGACCGGGGCGACAGTTGAGTTCAAGGACGACGGCACGTTCACGGCCAAGGGCTTGGACAAGGTCTCGGACGTCGTCGACTCTGGGTGCTCCGGGTTCACCGAACGGCAACATGGAACCTGGTCTCCCACATATGGCACGGTCACCTTCGACGGCGTGGACTGCGAGGACATGAAATTGGCCTTCTACGGCTCCCCGGATTCCTTCGTCGCCTGCTTCACTCGGGACGTGACTTCTGGGGGGTGCACGAACGAATTCAGCCGGAAGGAAGGCTGATCCGAGTGGTCCTGGCCGCGCACCGACTACGTGATCGCCACGTCTCGGAAGAAGCGCAAGATTCGCAAGAAGCGCTAGCTCCAGCTGACATCCACGGGTGACATCAACAGCGCCGGACGCGGGCACCCATGCACGGCCTGGCGCGTCCGCCCCAATCATGCGCTGACGCCGCCGGGCGGGGCTTGGACCGAACTCCTAAAGCGGGTGTCGCAGGTTCGAATCCTGCCGGGGGCACAGAGAAACACCTGGTCAGAGGCCGCATGGACCCTCCGGGGACACCACGGAGGGTCTTTTGCGTACCCGATGGGAACATCCTGGGAACGAAATGGCGGGGGTTTTAAGGGCGGTTTTAGACAGGCTTGCGCTCGTTCCACGGATTCAAACTGCGCCGTCGTCGCCGAAGTCGGGGATGCCGGGGGACAGCAGGTGCTCGGCGCCGCCTTCGAGCATCTTGGCCGTCTCGGTCGAGCGGGGGAGCATGGTCTCCTCGTAGGTGCGGATGGCGTCGTCGACGGTGGTGGAGTCGGCGAGGGCGAGGGCGAGTTCGGCGGCGTCGAGCATGGCGAGGTTGACGCCGACGCCGAGCGGGGGCATGAGGTGGGCGGCGTCGCCGAGCAGGGTCACGGTCGGGTTGCGCTCCCAGGTGTGCGGGACGGGCAGGGCGAAGATCGGGCGGTCGACGTAGGGGCCGTCGTTGTCCGTGATCATCTGGCGCAGGCGGGGCGACCAGTGGGCGTACCTGTCGAGGAGCAGGGCGCGGATGGCGTCGGTGTTGTCGACGGTCAGGCCGCTCGTGCTGATCCAGTCGACCGGGACCCGCTGGATGAGGTAGACGCGGATGTGGTCTCCGCTGTTGCGCTGGGCGAACAGGCCGCGGTCGCCGTCGGCTGCGGCGGCACCGCCGAGCCCGACCAGCTCGGCAATGTCGGGGTGCCGGTTCTCGACGTCGGAGAACCAGGCCTCCAGGAAGCCCACCCCGGTGTACTCGGGGACGGCGGGGGACACGGCCGGGCGCACCCGGGAGAAGGCGCCGTCGGCACCGATGACCAGATCGGTCTCGATGGTCGTGCCGTCGGTGAAGTGCAGTTGCCGCGGCCCGTCGGCGGGCCCGCTGATCGTGCCGAGGGCGCGGCCCCAGCGCACGGTTCCCGGTCGTAGGGAGTCCAGCAGCAGGTCGCGCAGCTGGCCGCGGTCGATTTCCGGCTTGAAGAGCTCGTCGGCCTCCGGGACCTTGTGGAACTTGATCGTGCCGCTCGGGTCCAGCTGGCGCATCTCCTGCCCTTCGGGGCGGGCCAGCTTGAAGAACTCCTCGAGCAGGCCGGCTTCACGCAGGGCGATCTGGCCGTTGTCGGCATGCAGGTCGAGGGTTCCGCCCTGGTTGCGGTCATCGCGGCCCGGGGCTCGGTCGTAGACGGTGACCGCGATGCCGCGCTGCTGGAGGATGCGGGCGCAGGTCAGCCCGCCGGGTCCGGCGCCGATGACGCTGATCCTGGCCTGGGCGGGTGCTATGGAGTTCATGGTGTTCCCTTCGCCGGCGCCGGATCACGGCCGCGACCCTGTGCCGCGGACCTGTCCGGCACCGCCCATATTGTTCTGCAACAGTTCCAAACATACAACCGTTCCAAGTTTGTCGTATGCCGGGTAGGGTTGAAGACATGGCAGAGACGATCGACCGCGCAGGAACGGGCGGGCGGCGCGAACGCAAGAAGGCCGCCACCCGCCAGGCGATCGCCGACACCGCGCTGCGGCTGTTCCTGGAACGCGGCTACGAGCAGGTGGGCGTCCGCGAGATCGCCGAGGTCGCGGACGTGTCGGTGTCGACCCTGTTCAACCACTTCCCCCAAGGCAAAGAGGCCCTGGTCTTCGACGAGGACGCCCGCCACGAGGCCGCCCTGGTCCGCGCGGTCACCGACCGGCCGCCAGGCCAGACCGTCCCCCACGCTCTGCGCGCCTACCTCACCGGCTTCGCCGACTCGTCCCACACCCGAGACCCCCGATTCGCCGGCTTCCAGCGGCTCATCCAGGAAACCCCGGCCCTGCGCGAGTACTCCCGCACGATGTGGCTGCGCCACGAACACGCCCTGGCCCGCGCTCTCGCCGACCAGACCGGCCGGCCGCCCGGCGACCTCATCTGCGCCGCCTACGCCCGGTTCACCCTCGAAACCCTCGCGTTCGCCGACTCCTGCCCCGATCCCACCGCCGCCATCGACCAGGCCTGTCTCCTGCTCGACCAGGGCTGGACGACCACCGTCGCCCAAGGTGACCCCGAACCCGGCAGACCAGCCGCCCCCTCCCCCACCGCATAGGGCAGCGAACGGCCGCGCGTCGCGTTCACCGAGGTCCTACTACACGCGGCTGGAGCAGGGGCTCTCGCTCAACGCGTCACTGGAACCGCACGGGACCTGTACGTGGACCGGCCGTCCGCGCTCCCGCACCGATGTTTCCCACACTGGAACAGGAGCAGGGGCGAGTGCCCGACTGCGTGACCATGCCGACGGACAACGGCGGACGGGTGCGGACCGTCGGCGCAGGTGAGGAGCGCACTGGCTCAAGGACAGACACCCACTCAAGTTGCTTCGGGACGAAGCGGTCGTTCCCCAGGCGCACCGCTACGCTTTCGCCGGCGCGGCTTCCTCATACGGACATCGCCGGCAGCGTGGCTGAGGCTGGATGGTGCTGACGCAGACGATGCCCTCCGATACGGTCCCGAGCCATGGCGAACGGCAGCGACGTGCCGGAGAAGGTGGCGTGGATCCTGGTTCGGGACGACCGGGTGTTGGTAACGCGTAGTCATGGCAGAGATCGTTTCTACTTCCCGGGCGGTCATCGTGAGCCGGGCGAGTCCGACGGCGCGACCCTGGTGCGGGAGATCGACGAGGAACTGCAGGCGGCGATCGACCCCGGCTCCATGGTGCACTTCGGCACTTTCGAGATCGGCGAGGGCCATCCCGATCACGGCCCTTTCCGGATGATCTGTTACACCGCTGATCACCGCGGTGAGCTGACCCCATCGAGGGAGATTGCCGAGAAGGCGTGGTTCCGCTATGCCGATCGGGACCGAGTCTCGGCCGTCGACGAGGTGGCTTTCGACGCGCTTCACGAGGCTGGGCGGCTTCCCTGATCCCGTCACCTTGACTCGGTCATTGAAACTCCGTCGCCCTCGGGCCTGTGGCGTCAACTCGCCGAGGACGCACCCAAGTCAATCTGGAGCAATGGTTATTGACGGTCGTATTGGGACTCAGTGCTCCGTCATCTGTGGACACTGTCAGTTGCGAGCGACGGGCAGTGTCGTGGGTGCTCTGACGGACGGCGATCCGTCCGTTTCCGGGGCCTGCACCTAGTCCGGTGCAGCAACTGCAGACGCGGTGTACTCGTCGAAGGGTTCCTGGCGACCTTCAACGAGCCTACGAAGAGGCCAGGACGTGCTTCTCTGCCGGGGCCTGCATAGCCGCCGCCGTCATGGTTCGCCGAACGCTTGAGGGCGTCTGCGCTGATCAGGGCGTGCCCGCGAAGGTCCTCATGAGAGCCCTGCAGGAACTCCGCGACATCGGAAGGATCGAGGGCCCACTCTTTGACCGGGCACAGGCAGCGCCGGAAGCACTCGCCCCAGAGTCGGCTCAAGCATCCCCACGTCGCTTGAGTGTCTGACTGCGCGGCAACGCCGACGTACAGCGACGGACAAGTGCGGGCGTCTCCGGACCATCACAAGAGGCGAGAGGCGCGCCAGTCCCAGGTCGAGGCCTCACCCGAGTTGCTCCGGGACGAAGAGGTCGTCCGTGACGACAGCGCCAGTCTGGTCCCACTCGTCGTCAGCGGCGAGCGAACTGCTGCCACAGCACGTCAGTCAGTCTGTGAGACCACCGTTCACGCTACAGAGGGAAGCAATGAAATCGTCCCTGGAAACTTGGGTACGAACCCGACGTGCGCGCCGGCAACGCTGGGATGCGGACATCATCCGCGCCCTCCGGATCCCCGTCCCAAGGCTCACGCAGGAGCGAGCACGACAGCTGATCGGGCAAAGGAAGTGGCAGGAAGCGATCACCGAGATCAGGGAAGCGACGGGCTACGACCGCCGGGGCGCCAGATGCGTCACGCTCGCCCTCATGCACGGATGGAAGGTCCCCACCCCCTGCCGCCTCCCCTGGGCTCGGAAGCGACCGGCCCGGAATGTCTCTGACATCCACAGGTGACCCCGGGTACGAAATTCCGATCAACCGCTGGGATCTGTCCCCCTTTTGACACCCCTTACCGTCGGAGAGACGCTGGAGGGCAGAGGCTGAAGGGGGGCTAGCCACGTAGGAGCCCTCCCATGAACGCTCGACGCGTACGCCTGGCGGTGCTGGTCCCCCTGGTGGTGTCGTCGTTGGCAGCAGGGGCGGTGGAGCTTGCCGCCTCGCCGGCCGCGGCGGCGTCGCCCACCTGCGCTGTCTCGCGGGCCGACGGTCGGGCGATCCTGAAGGTCATCGGCGAGGACTTCCAGCCGAACAAGGCCGTTTTCATCGAGTCCGCGCACGGGGCCCAGGGCACCGTGCGGACGGACGCCGGCGGGAACTTCACCGCGACGATCACTCATGCCCGCGGCACCATCACCGCCCGGCAGGTCGGCGGCCCCGCGGCCAGGTGCGGCACGGCCGAGCAAGGGGCACGCCAGAGCGCCCAGGAGCAGTACGCGGCAGGCTACAAGGCGGGTTACGCGGCCATGAAGAGTGACTGCGACGTGCGGCAACTGCAGGGCGTCACGGTCAACGAGAACTTCCGGCAAGGGTTCAAGGACGGCGCGGCCGCGGCGGAGAAGAAGTTCTGCGGGGACTAGAGCGTGTCTCGGCGACTGGCACGCGAGAGGAGAAAGCCATGCGTATACGACGACTGCTGGGGCTCGCCCTCGCCGCAGCAACCCTCGTCGGCGTGAGCGCCATCGGCGCCGCCACCGCTCAGGCAGCGACGCATCCGGCCATCTCGTCCGATCAGTGCACGGCCCAGGGCGGAACGGTCAACCCGGGCGGCCCCTACCGCGGCCCCACGTGCGTCTTCCCTGACGGGCACTCGGAAAGCATTACCTGAGGGCCGCGCCTTGCCCATTGCCCGTCCGCTGACAGGCGATCAAATGGCAGCCGACGTGTCGGCCGCCGTCAGCGCTCCGCCTCCGCGTCCGTCGGATCGGCGGCAGCCCGTGCGAGGTTGTGTTCCAGGCGCTCCAGGGTGAGCAGGGCCGCGGTCCGTTCGCCGGGAGAGAGGTCCGCGGTCACCAGGTCCTCCAGCCGGCTCCACATCTGCTCGACCTCGTGGCGCAGGGCCTGGCTGGCCGCCGTGGGTTCGATGAGGGACGCGCGCCTGTCGGTCGGCGAGGGGCTTCGGCGCACGAAGCCGGCCTGCTCGAGGCGCTTGACGGTGCGGGTCATGGTGGCGGCGTCGGAGTCCAGCAGCCGCACCAGGTCGGCCTGGCGCTGGGGGCCGAGTTCCCACAGGTGCATCATCACCAGCTCCTGACCGGGATGCAGGCCGGTGCGGCGCAGCAGCTGTCCCGCGAACATGCGGTGCAGACGGGCCAGGCGGAAGATCGCGTGACTGACCGGTCCGCCGCCGGCCGCGGCCGGCACCGGGACGGTGGGCTCCGGCTTGGACTGCGCCATCTCTCTCTCCATCTCCCTCTTCCTTCTCCGTTTCGCTTCCCCGCCTGCCTGGCCGAGCAGCCAATTCTATCTCCGGGGAGGCCCCTCGATCGTCCCTTCTTGCTTCGGAGCAGATATAGGCAGGTCACTGTGCGTGATGCACATCACATTTGACCTCGGGAATGGGTTCAGTCGATTTACCTGTTCGGACAGGTAAATCGAGTACCGCTTCCCGAGGAAGAGACCATGACCACTGCTTTCGAACCGATCGTCCTGGGCGGCAAGCGCCTGGTGAACCGCGTCGTGATGGCCCCGATGACCCGCAGCCGCGCCTACGGGCCCGGCGCCGAGCCGACCGAGCTGATGGCGACGTACTACGCGCAGCGCGCCGGCGCCGGGCTGATCGTCACGGAGGGCATCCAGCCCTCGCCGGTCGGCCAGGGCTACCCCGACACCCCCGGCCTGCACACGGCCGGGCAGGTGCGGGCATGGCGGACGGTCACCGATGCCGTGCACCGCGAGGGCGGCGTGATCTTCGCGCAGCTGATGCACACCGGGCGGATCGGCCACCCGAAGCTCCTGCCCGACGGTCTGGTGCCGGTGGGGCCGTCGGCGGTGGCCGCCAAGGGGCAGGTCTACACCCACGAGGGTCCACAGGAGTTCGTGACGCCGAAGGAGCTGAGCGAGGCGGAGATCCGGCAGACCGTCGACGACTTCGCCGACGCGGCCCGGGGCGCGGTCGAGGCCGGGTTCGACGGCGTGGAGATCCACGGTGCCAACGGCTACCTGATCCACCAGTTCCTCGCGTCCGGCAGCAACCGGCGCACCGACGCCTGGGGCGGTGGCACCGAGGGCCGGATCCGCTTCGCCGTCGAGGTCGTCACGGCCGTGGCCGAGGCGATCGGCGGCCACCGGGTCGGGCTGCGGATCTCGCCCGGAAACCCGTTCAACGACATGTCCGAGGACAACCCGGCCGAGGTCTACCCCGCCCTGCTCGACCGGCTCGCCGGCCTGGAACTCGCCTATCTGCACCTGATGGAGGGACCGGACCGTGGCCTGACCACGGTGCTGCGCAGGGCCTGGCCCGGCACCTTCGTCCTGAACCCGTTCACGCACCCCGACGTCACCGGCCCCGACGAGCTGAAGCTGCTGGAGGACGGGATCGCGGACATGGTGGCCTACGGGGCGCTGTTCCTGGCCAACCCCGACCTGCCCCGGCGCCTGGCCGCCGGCGGTCCGTTCAACACCCCGGACCCGGCCACCTTCTACGGCGGCGACCACCGCGGTTACACCGACTACCCCGCCCTGGGCTGACCGGTCCCCCTGCCGGCCGGGGTTCGTCCAGGCGGCCCCGGCCGGGTCCTCAGATCCTGCGGCCCCGGTACAGCCGACCCCCGACATCGGTGAACCGCAGGTCCAGACCGACGCCGTCGCGCTCGGCGTGGAAGTGGAGGTGGGGCTCGGTGGAGTTGCCGCTGTTGCCGACCTCGCCGAGGAGGTCGCCCGGTTCGACCATGTCACCCGGGCTGACCGCCACCGAACCCGGGCGCAGGTGCGCCAGCTTGACGATCTCGCGGCCTGTGTCGATGAAGACGTGGTTGCCGTAGAGGGGTTGGTAGCGGATCTCGCCCGGGCGCTGGTCGGCGATCGTCGTCGCCGCCGAGATCACGCGGCCGCGGCAGGGGGAGCGGACGGGGCGGCCGTACGCGGCGTAGTCGGTGAGGTCTCGTCCGGGGCGGGTACGGGTGCCGTGCGGGCCCAGGGAGACCAGGTCCAGGGCGGCGCGCTGTTCCGGGACTCGGGCGTGGTGGTTGAGGGGGCGGCCGCCGCCCTGGATGACGTACCAGGTGCCCTCCAGAGGGAAGAGGAGGGGCTGGGAGACGGGGGTGCGCCAGTGGTGGAGGCGGCCTCTGGTCACCAGGAACACGGCGCCCGTGAGGGCGGTCAGGGACACGGCGAGGTCCAGGGAGGGGTGACCGCCCGGGAGGCCGGGGAGGCGGTAGGCCGAGACGAGGGCGGTGAGGGCGGTCGCCTCGGCCGCACGGCGGTGGAGGCGCGGCTGCTGGGCGGGGGCGCCGCAGCCCTCGATGAAGACGAAGAAGGCCGCGAGGCCGGCCAGGCCGGCGCACCATGAGGTGCGGTCCGCGGCCGTCCAGAGCGTGCCGATGTTCCAGAGGGTGACCAGGAGGACCAGCGTCAGCCAGGTCGCGGGCACAGGGAGCAGGCGGCGGCGGGACGGGGGCTCGTAGCCCACTCCCTCCAGGAGCAGGCCGGTGATCCTCTCGCCGTCGGGGGTCTGGTGGGCCCAGGCGCGGACGCTGCCCTGCGGGCCGGTGACGATCAGGCCGTCGGGGCTGTCCGTGACGGCGACGGGGGTTCCGGTGCGGGCGAGGGTGCCCTGCACGATCTCCTCCATGCGGGAGGCGCCGACCGCTTCCGCGACGCCCGGCGCGAGCCGGACCCTCCCGGCCGGGTCCGCCGTGAGGAAGCGGACCAGGATGTCGGCCTCCGGCGGTGGCGCGGGGGACGAGGGCTCGGCCTCGGACGTCGGATCGTGCATGTGGGCCCCCGGTCGCAGATCTGGCAGCGGTCGGCCGCACGGTACGTCTCGCGGCCGACTGGAAGACGATCAAGGGCGGGCCCGGGTTCGTCGCCCGGTCCTGCGATCCCGCATCGGTTTCTTTACGGATCCCTGACACCCGGCACGCATCCATGGACGCCCGCCGTGATGTCATCCCCGTTGTCCGGAACCGGACGGAAGTCGCGTCGGAGAATGGAGTGCCATGGAAGGCACCGTCGTCGCAGTGGTCGTCGTGGCCGCGTTCGTACTGCTCGTGCTGAAGAGCGGCATGCGGGTGGTCAACCAGGTGGAGCGCGGAGTGGTGTTCCGCTGGGGCAAGGCGCTGCCTGCCCACCGGCAGCCGGGCATCACCTTCCTGATCCCGTTCGCCGACCGGATGCGCAAGGTGAATGTGCAGATCGTGACCATGCCGGTGCCCACTCAGGAGGGCATCACCAAGGACAACGTGTCGGTGAAGGTCGACGCCGTCGTCTACTTCCGGGTGACCGACCCGCTGCGGGCGGCCATCGAGGTGCAGGACTACCACTTCGCCGTCGGGCAGGTCGCCCAGTCCTCCCTGCGGTCCATCATCGGCAAGAGCGACCTGGACGATCTGCTGAGCGACCGGGAGCGGCTGCACGAGGGGCTCGCCCTGATGATCGACAGCCCGGCCGCCGGGTGGGGCATCCACATCGACCGCGTCGAGATCAAGGACGTACAGCTGCCCGAGTCGCTGAAGCGGTCCATGTCGCGGCAGGCCGAGGCGGAGCGGGAGCGGCGGGCCCGGGTCATCACCGCGGACGGCGAGTTCCAGGCGGCCCAGCAGCTCGCCAACGCGTCGCGGATCATGTCGGACACGCCCGAGGCCATGCAGCTGCGGCTGCTCCAGACGGTCGTCGAGGTCGCCGCCGAGAAGAACTCCACGCTCGTGATGCCGTTCCCCGTGGAGCTGCTGCGGTACTTCGACCGGGCCGCACAGCACATCGGTGCCGGCCTCGACGCGAAGAGCGTCCCGGCGCAGCAGGCGCAGGAGAGCGTTCCGGCCCAGCAGCCGGAGCAGAGCGCCGACCAGCCGTAGCACGGGTGGGCTCGCCTCCCCCTCGGCACCTGGACGGGGGGAGGCGACCCGTCGGAGTTAGCATCCGTTCATGACGACCAACGACCACAATGGCTCCGTACTGGACACCGAGATCGGGGCCCTCAAGGGCGGCTCCGCGAACCTGCCGCAGTACGCCGGCAAGAGCGTTCTCATCGTGAACGTGGCCTCCAAGTGCGGCCTGACCCCGCAGTACACGGGCCTCGAGCGGCTGCAGGAGCGGTACGCCGAGCAGGGCTTCACCGTGCTGGGGGTGCCCTGCAACCAGTTCCTCGGACAGGAGCCCGGCACCGCCGAGGAGATCGCCGAGTTCTGCTCCGCGACGTACGGCGTGTCCTTCCCGCTGACCGAGAAGGTCGAGGTGAACGGGGAGAGCCGGCACGCACTGTACGAGCGTCTGGTGGGCTTCGCCGACACCGAGGGGCACAGCGGGGACATCCGCTGGAACTTCGAGAAGTTCCTCATCGGCCGGGACGGGCAGGTCGTCGCGCGCTTCTCGCCGCAGACCGAGCCGGAGGCCGCGGAGGTCGTGGCGGCCATCGAGGGCCAGCTGGGCTGATGGGTTGACCTTGCCCCAGGGGCAGGGCCGAGTGTCCCTGTCACCGGGCGGGAGGAACCGCCCGGTGACGGAGGATGACATCGTGAACGAGGAGCTGCTGACCATCGGCGCGTTCGCCGCGCGGGCCCGGCTCTCGGCCAAGGCGCTGCGGCTGTACGACCGCCTCGGGCTGCTCGCCCCGGCGCATGTCGACGAGGCGAGCGGTTACCGCTACTACCGCGCCGACCAGGTGGAACGCGCCCGTCTGGTGGCCCTGCTGCGGCAGCTGGACATGCCGCTCGCCCGGATCGCCGAGGTGGTCGGGGCGCAGGGCACCGCGGCCGCGGACCTGCTGGCCGCCTACTGGGCGGACGTGGAGACCCGGGTGGCCGGGCAGCGCACCCTCGCCGAGTACCTCCGTGGACGACTGTCGGGGAGGAGCTCCGAGATGTACGACAAGTTCGTGGTCGAGACGGTGGACGTGCCCGCGCGGGTGGTGATCACCGAGACGCGGCACACGCTCGCGGACGAGCTGCCGGCCTGGATCGGCGCATCGCTGGACCGGCTGCTGCAGGCCGCGCGGGAGTGCGGGGGCGTGGCGGGTGAGCCGTTCGTCGTCTACCACTCCGAGGTGTCGATGGAGAGCGACGGGCCCGCCGAGTCATGTGTGCCGGTGGCGGACGAGGCGGCGGCCCGGGCGTGGGTGGAGGCGCACGGCCGGGCCGGGGCGACCCGGGTACGGGTGGAGCCGGCGGCCCGGCTGGCCTACACCCGGATCGCCAAGGCCCAGGTGGCCCATCCGCAGATCCTGGCCGCCTTCGGGGCGGTGGAGCAGTGGCTGGCCGGGGAAGGCCTGGAGATGGCCGGCCCCTGCCGCGAGGTGTACTTCGCGGACTGGGACGCGGCCGGGCCCGGGGACCCGGTGTGCGATGTGGCGTTCCCGGTGAAGTAACCCCGGGCCGGGCCTGGCCGAGCCCCCTCGGCAAGGACGGCGACTCGTCGAGAGGGCTCTGCGGGTTGACGCGTGTGCAGTTGTCGTCGGACGTGTCTGCGGGGAACGTCAGAGAGGGCTCCCTACGCCTTGACCGAGGCCACGAAGGCGTTCCACGCGTCGGCGGGGAAGGCCAGGATCGGGCCCTGGGTGACCTTGGAGTCGCGTACGGCGAGCTCCGCGGTGGTGGGCGACTTGACCTCGACGCAGGCGCCGTTGCCCGCGGAATAGGAGGACTTCATCCACGTCTCCGAAGCGCCCTGAATCAGTGCCATGTCCACTCCTGTTGCGAGTTGCTGGTGGTGCGGTTCACGCCAACCTTGTCGTCTGATTGGCGTGATCGACGCTACCGGGCAACCGCCTCTGCAGGAGTAGTCGTTCACTCAAGCGGATGGCATATTCCAAGTGAGCCTTCCGCTGAATCGTAACGACGGTGTACGATCCGGCACTTCCTGTGGAGCAGGGCTCAATCGGCGTAGGTTTTCGCCACGTCGGAGATGTATTGCCGGGATTGCTCCACATTGAGGGACTGTGCCCGCAGATGCTCGTACATCACGGCGTACTTCTGCACGTCCTGCGCCTTCTCCAGGTAGAGGTCGCTGGTCACGCCCTCCAGGTACACCACGCTGGAGTCGGCCGCGTCCGTGAACTCCAGGATCGCGTACTGCCCGTTGAGCCCCGGGTGCGCGCCCACCTCGAAGGGCAGCACCTGCACGGTGACGTGCGGCAGCTGGGACATCTCGATCAGGTGCTCCAGCTGCTCACGCATCACCAGCTTGCTGCCCACGACGCGGCGCAGCGCCGCCTCGTCCAGCACCACCCACAGCCGAAGGGCGGCGCCCTCGGCGGTGATACGTTCCTGTCGGCGCATGCGCACCTGCACGCGCTTCTCGATCTCCGCCGTCGACGTCTCCGGCAACGCGCCCTGCACCAGGGCCTCCGCGTAGGCGCGGGTCTGCAACAGACCGGTCACCAGCTGGGGTTCGTACACCCGCAGCGACTCGGCGTCGGTCTCCAGGCCGATGTACACGCTGTACGGGATGTCCCCGAACGTGTGCCACCAGCCCTGTTGCCGCGAGTCCCGGGCCATCTCCATCAGGGAGTCGACGATCCGCTGGTCCTCGACCTCGTACACCCCGCACAGATCGCGCACGTCACGCTGACTGATGCTTCTGCGGCCGTTCTCCAGCCGGCTGATCTTCGACTGTGACACGAGCAGCCGCTCCGCCACTTCTTCGGCCGTCATGCCCTTGAGCTCACGGAGCCTGCGCAGCTCCTGGCCCAGCCGGCGTCGTCTGACGGTGGGATTGACACTGGACGCCACGGGACGTGCACCTCCGGCTGCCTGCCTGTACCTAACACTTTGCGTATCTGCTGTTGAGCAGACTGCCACCAAGGTGCTTTCTACCGCTGGGAAACGGTGGATATGCGGCGCGTACGCGTCAGTTCGGGCACGGATTTTCGGGTCCGGACGCGGTCGAGCGGGGCGGAGAGACCACGAGGATCTCTCCGCCCCGCTCGAACCAGCGGCTCCCGTACCGGGATTTGGGGACCGGCGGTGCGGCTCAGTGGGCCACGGCGCGTGCCATGGACCCGCGGCTGGGCTGCATCGGAACCCCGCGTGCGGGTTCCGCCGCGGTCCTGGCTCCGTGCCCCGCCTGCCGGCCGGCCGTGGCCGGTCCACGCCGCGGCTGGGCCGCGGCGCCGTTCTGTACGTCCATCACGGCATGCGCGACCAGCCCGCCCATGGGGTCGTGCCGGATCAGGTCCCGCAACCGGGAGCGTGAGGAGCGGCCCTCATTCCCCGGGTACAGGTGCTTGCCGAGTCCGACGGCGTGGGCCAGGGCGGCGAGCGCCGCGGTCCGCGGGTCCGGCGGTACGCCGGTGCGGATCGCGGAATCCAGCCGAGCACGGATCTCCCGGCTGATGTCGGTGTCCGTCGCCTGGTAGCGAGTCGTCGGCAGTACCCCGCACATCTGCCCCGGCACGGCGGCAACCATGCCGCACCGTTCGAGATGCGAGAGGTAGATCTGACGCAGCCCCAGCCGGGGCCCGCCGATCCAATGGACGGCACGCACGGGAGCGCCACGCCTTCGCAGCAACTCCAATGCAGAGTCCAAAGTCGGATCTCCAGTCGGCCGTGGTACCACCACGGCGATACGATCCCCGTCTGGGGCTATCCGTCCGGCCAGCGCCAGCTCCACTAGCTGTGCTCCGGCCAGACCGAGGTCGAGCGACTGCGGCTGTGCAGTGGTACCCGTGGCCGGGTCCAGTGCCAGCAGCAGAAGCTCCTCCGGAATTGTTCTGCGGCTCCTGCCCATCCATGCCTCCCCGCGTGGATGAAAGACAGGGTGACCCCTCTCACATTGGTCTGTCGAGGGTGCGTGACCGGTTCGTGAGGGAACCGGTAGGTATGTCGTTCTCGTCTACCACAGGGGCCAAGCCCTCACACAGGACACTGGTACATGGTTCGGACAGGGCGCGCGAGTGGGCGTGCGGCGCACTAGGAGGCATCGGTGGCGGGCGAGTCCCCCGACAGGTCGAAGCAGCACGAGTCGTCGGCGGAACCGACGTCGGGGAGCGGGGGTTCGGTTCCCGAAGCCCGCGATCCGCGTCTCGCGGTCTCCCGCGAAAAGGATTCCTCCGGCGCCGCCAGGACGGACACGGCGACGAAGGTCCTCTCGGTGCGGGACGTGAAGGTCGCCGCCGGAGCCGAGGACGACGACTCCGACCTCCGCGAGGCCGTCTCGGCCTGGGTCCGCTCGGCCGAGGACCCGAAAACCCCCGAGGACCCCGGTCCCACCGAAACCGACTCCAAGTCGAAGCCGGACGCGAAGGCTGACACGAAGTCGGAACCGGCCGACACCGCAGAGCCCGAGGCGGAGGCCGACGCCGACGCCGAACCCGAGGACGAGCCGAAGGCCGAGCCCGAGCCCGAGGACGAGGCGACGCCCGCTGCCGAGGCCGACGCCGAGCCCGAGGACGAGCCGAAGGCCGACGCCGAACCCGAGGACAAGGCGGAGGCCGCCGACGGCGAGGACGCCCCGCAGGAGGCACCCGCAGCCGACGACGAGACCCGCACGGGTGGTGCGGGTGGCAACAAGACCGCCGAAGGCGAAGCCGAGGCGAAGGCCGACGCCGAGCCCGAGGACGAGCCGAAGGCCGACGCCGAGCCCGAGGGCAAGGCGGAGCCCGCCGACGCCAAGCCCGCCCCGGCCAAGCCCGCCGCGGCGAAGGGTGTCGACCAGCCGACCACCCTCATAAAGGCCGTCAAGCCCAAGAAGCCCCAGGTGGACCAGCCCACCACCACCCTCAAGCTCGGCGGCAGCAAGTTCGTCCCGCTCAAGAACGACACCTCCGCGCCCACCACCGCCCTCCCCCAGGTCGGCCCCGAGCGCACCACCCAGCAGCCCCTCCCGCCCAAGCCCCCGCTGGACCTGCTGGCCGAGCTGACGAACACGCCCCCGCCCCCGGAGACCCCGGTCCGCACACTGGTCCGCCGGGTCAAGATCTGGACCCCGCTGGCCCTCCTCCTGGCGATCGTCTTTGCGGTCGTACAGGCCTTCCGCCCGCTCCCCCAGCCCACCCTCGCCCTCACCGCGAAGGACACGTACACCTTCGAAGGCGGCAAGGCCGACATCCCGTGGCCGTCCAGCGGCCAGGCCGCCCTCGACGTCCAGGGCATCGGCTCGTTCGGCTCCTCCGGCGCCCAGAAGCCCGTACCGATCGCGAGCGTCGCGAAGGTCATGACGGCGTACCTGATCCTGCGCGACCGCCCGCTCAAGAGCGGCGAGGACGGCCCGAAGATCAAGATCGACAAGGCCGCCGAGGAGCAGTCGGACGCCGGCCACGAGTCCACCGTCCCGGTCACCGCCGGTGACAGCATCTCCGAGCGCGAGGCCCTGGAGGCGATCCTCCTGCCCTCCGCCAACAACGTGGCCCGGCTGCTCGCCCGCTGGGACTCCGGCTCGGAGAAGGCGTTCGTGACGAAGATGAACGCCGCCGCCAAGAAGCTCGGCATGACCAACACCACGTACACCGACCCCTCGGGCCTGACGGACTCGACGGTCAGCACGGCCGTGGACCAGGTCAAGCTGGCCAAGAAGGCGATGGAGCAGCCCGCGTTCCGCGAGGTCGCCGCGATGATGTCCTATGTCGACTACAAGGGCGTCAAGCACAACAACTACAACCGGCTGGTCGGCTACAACAACGTCGTCGGCATCAAGACCGGCACCACCACCTCGGCCCTCGGCAACCTCGTCTTCGCGGCGAAGCAGCAGGTCGGCGGCGAGACCCGCACCGTCATCGGGGCCGCGATGCGCCAGCCCGCCGGCGGTTCCGACAACACCATCATCAGCGGCGTCCTGGACGCGGGCGACAAGCTGATCCGGGCCGCGCAGGGTGCTCTGAAGTCGGCGACGATCCTGAAGAAGGGCGATGTCGTCGGTTACGTCGACGACGGCCTCGGCGGCCGGACGCCGATCGTGGCGACGAAGGACGTCACGGCGGCGGGCTGGGCCGGTCTGAAGGTGAAGCTGTCCTTCACCTCGGACGCCGTACCGCACACGGCGAAGGCCGGCACCAAGGTCGGCACGCTCACCGTGGGTGACGGTTCGGCCGGTGCGGTGACGGTCCCGGTGGCACTGCAGAAGGATCTGACCGAACCCGGCTTCACGGACAAGCTGACCCGCCTGCGCTGAGCCGCGGCCCCGCTTCACCACTCCCCCACCCCGCCGACGGAGCCCCGCGGCGGGGTGCGTGCTAGCGTCACGAAACGGGGCAGCTCGCCGGTCCATGGGACGGGGCCGCGAACTGGACGAGAAGCGGCCGGTAACACCGAGGGACACGGCCGAGAACAGAAGACGGGACACGGGGAGTGCCTTCAGGTGGCCACAACCGAGCCGACACGCGCGGACGACGCCGACCCGGACCCGGGTTCCGGCCCTCGAATACGCCTGTCCACGGCTGACACGGACGGTCGCGCCGACACGGACGGTCATCGCGTGGACCGCACCGACAGCCACAGGGACAACCACACGGACAGCCACGCGGACGAGCGGACAGGCGGCCGTACGGACGACCGACCGTACGGCCGCACGACCGCACGTCAGGGCCGGCTCGCCCGGCTCCTCGTCGCTGCCGAGCCCCTGCGGCAGCGGCTCCTGCTGCACCCCGTGCTGTCGGTCACGGCTCTCGCCGGCCTCCTGCACATCGTCTGGTTCTTCACGTTCGCGAACAGCGGCGGCGACCTCGCGGCCCAGGACGCCTGGGCGGAGTTCGTCGGCCGGCACCCGGACTCGGCGTACAACCTCGCCTGGTACGGGGGCATGCACCCGGTCTCGTACAGCGTGGTGTCGCCGTATCTGATGTCGATCCTCGGCGTCCGTACGACGATGATGATCGCCGGGACGGTCTCGGCGGGCCTGCTGACGCTCGTGCTGATCCGCAGCCGGGCGGTGAAGAACCCGCTGTGGGCCGCGATGGCCGGGGTCTTCGCGCTGCTCTGCAACGCGGTGTCCGGACGGGTGACCTTCGGGCTCGGCACGATGTTCGCGCTCGGCGCGGTCGCGGCCGTCTTCTGCTGGCCCTACCGGTGGCGGTACAAACGCTGGGCGAAGGCCCTGGTCGCCGCCCCACTGGCGGCGCTCGCCACGATGGCCTCGCCGGTCGCGGGGCTGTTCGTGGGCCTGGTCGCCGCCGCGCTGTTCCTGCAGAAGCGGCGGCCCGGCGCGTGGGCGCTGGGGCTCGCGCCCACGGCGGTGGTCGCCGTCTCGGCGTGGCTGTTCCCGTTCTCGGGCACCCAGCCGATGATCTTCGGCTCGGTGATCATGCCCCTGGCGTACGGCCTGCTGTGCCTGTTCCTCGTCCCCAAGGAGTGGATCACGGTACGGCTGACGGCCGCCGTCTACAGCCTCGGCGTCGTCCTGGTCTGGCTGATCAACTCGCAGATCGGCTCGAACATCTCGCGGCTGCCGATGCTGTTCGCGGGTGCGGCACTGATCGCCGCCCTGCCGTACACGGTGCCGCGCTCACGCAAGTGGTACGTGGCCGTGGTGGCGTTCCTGGGCTTCGTCGGCTGGATCGGCTTCAAGACGGTCGACGACATCATCCACACGACCCCTGCCGCGTCCTGGGCCCGTGAGCTGGCGCCCCTGGTCAACCAGCTCCAGAACGTCGGCGCGGAGAAGGGCAGGGTCGAGGTGGTCCCGGCGCGCTCGCACCGCGAGGCCTCCGCGCTCGCGCCCTACGTCAACCTGGCCCGCGGCTGGAACCGGCAGGCCGACATGGAGCGCAACCCGCTCTTCTACGACGACACGCTCAACTCGGCGAACTACCACGAGTGGCTCCAGCGGTGGGCCGTGCACTTCGTCGTGCTGCCCAAGGACAATCCGGACGGCGACGGCGGCGTGCGCGAGCGGCAGCTGCTGCAGCGCGGGATGCCGTACCTGAAGCAGATCTGGGGCGACGCCAACTGGCAGCTGTTCCGGGTGACCGATCCGACGTCGCTCGCCGAGCCGAACACGGTGGTGGACCGGGCCGAGCAGGGCGAGTGGACGCTGCAGGTGCACAAGCCGGGCCGGATCCTGATCAAGATCCCGTACTCGCCGTGGCTGAGCATCGTCGACGGGCAGGGCAAGAGCCTGAAGCCGCCGCAGAAGGCCTCCGACGGCTTGACGTACGACAACGTCAACGGGTGCCTGATGGAGTCGCCGGAGGACTCCAAGGGCGACAAGTGGACGACGCTGCTCGCGCCGAAGGCCGGGACGTACCACCTGGCCGCGCCGTATCAGCTGCCGCGGGGTACTCCCTGCCCCGACGAGCTGAAGTGAGCCCGGCTGTCAGCCGCGAAGCTCCGCGACGTACCGGTCCGTGCCCGGGATCGTGGGGATGAACGGGGCCATCAGTTCGACCCGGCCCAGGCCTGACTCCGCCACCTGCTCGTCCCACCCCGTGAAGTGCTCCTCCCAGCACTCCCGCGGGTCCTTCTCCAGGAACCAGAGAAGGGTCAGGCGGGTGTCGACGCCCTCGACCTGTTTCACGTAGGTCATACGGTCGCCGGGCAGGGGCGTGGGCCGGAACACTGTCACCATCGCGGCCGGGGACCCCGCCAGACGGCGGGGCAGATGGCGGGCGGTCAGCCACTCGACGAGCCGCGCCCGCTGCTCCGCCGACTCCGCGTCGATCACCCCGGCCACCAGGCCCGCGTACGGATGGTCGAGGGCGTGGAAGTCCCGGGGGCCCGCCGCGCCGTCCCGGTAGACCGTCGTCTCGTGGTCCTGGAAGGCCGTGAAGACGTGGGTGCGGGCGTGGTGGACGCGGGCGTCGCGGTTGAGGCGCTTGTTGATGGCGACGGTCCACTTCATGTGGTCGTCGTAGCGGCCGTCGGTGATCCAGTACGTGGAGATGTAGCAGCCGGCCGTGACGGGCTCGGCGACGGCCGACTTCTCCGGGTAGCGCAGGAGCTGCAGATCGCGGGTGGCGACCCAGCGGCGGCCGGCGTACATCCAGGGCATGGCCATGGCGCCGGCGTAGTAGTGGTCGTCCTCGTACCAGCGGTTGTAGGCGTACTCGTGGCCGGGATGCGGCTCGACCATGGTGATCAGGGCGTGGCCGGGGCGGACGCCGTAGGGGCCCACGGCGGCCAGTTCGGCGTACGTCTCACTACGGGTGTCGGTCTCCTCGGACATGAACGCTCCTCCCCTTCCGTCCTCCTCCACTCGCCCATACTCTGACGCTCCGTCAGATGATGCGCCAGAGCCAGGACAGCTGGAGGTCCGCCATGTCACTGCTCGCAGGCAAGACCGTCGTCGTCTCGGGGGTCGGGGCCGGGCTCGGCCATCAGGTCGCGGCGGCCGTCGTACGGGACGGCGGGAACGCGGTACTGGGGGCGCGCACCGAGACGAACCTCGCCAAGAGCGCGGCCGAGATCGATCCGGCCGGCGGGCACACGGCGTACCGGGCGACCGACATCACCGACGAGGGGCAGTGCGAGGCGCTGGCCGCACTGGCGCGGGACCGCTTCGGGGCCGTCCACGCCGTGGTACACGTGGCCGCCTGGGACTCCTACTTCGGCGGGGTCGAGGACGCGGACTTCGCGACCTGGCAGTCGGTCATCGACGTGAACCTGCTGGGGACGCTGCGGATGACACGGGCGTGCCTGCCGGCTCTGAGGGCGGCGGGCGGCGGATCGGTCGTCTTCGTCGGGACGCAGTCGGCGGTCGCCGCACCCTCACAGGTGAAGCAGGCCGCGTACGCCGCCTCGAAGGGGGCGCTGACCAGCGCGATGTACTCACTGGCGCGGGAGCTGGGACCGGATCGGATCCGGGTCAACACGGTACTGCCGGGCTGGATGTGGGGGCCGCCGGTGCAGGCGTACGTCCGGTTCACCGCGCATACGGAAGGGGTGCCGGAGGCGGAGGTGCTCGGGCGGCTGACGGAGCGGATGGCGCTGCCGGAGCTGGCGACGGACGGGGACGTGGCCGACGCGGCGGTGTTCCTGGCCTCGGACCGGGCGAGGGCCGTCACGGGACAGTCGTTGCTGGTCAACGCGGGGGAGCTGATGCGATAGCCGTTCATATAGATGAACGTCAGTCACCTCACCGAACATCTTTACTCCGACTTGACCTTACTGTTGCTTGTCGTGTTCACGTGACCGCACCCACGATCGAGCACATGAACAGTCTCGACTGGGCCGTACTGATCGGCTACTTCGGAGTGATGGTCGCGATCGGCGTCTGGTCGCACAAGCGCGTCGACAACGTCAGCGACTTCTTCACGGCCGGCGGCAAGATGCCCTGGTGGCTGTCCGGCATCTCGCACCACATGTCGGGCTACAGCGCGGTGATGTTCACGGGGTACGCGGGGATCGCCTACACCTACGGCGTCACCTCCTTCATCACCTGGTCCTTCCCGATAGCGCTCGGCATCGCCATCGGCTCCAAGCTGTTCGCGCCGCGCATCAACCGGCTGCGGTCCCGGCTCCATGTGGCGTCCCCGCTGGAGTACCTGAAGAGCCGCTACAACCTGCCCACGCAGCAGGCGCTCGCCTGGTCGGGCATGCTGCTGAAGATCGTGGACGTGGGCGCCAAGTGGGCGGCGATCGCGACCCTGTTGTCGGTGTTCACGGGGGTGTCGCTGAACCAGGGCATCCTCATCACCGGCGCGATCACCGCCGTCTACTGCACGATCGGCGGCCTGTGGGCGGACGCGCTGACCGAACTCGGCCAGTTCGTCATCCAGTTGCTGGCCGGCATATCGATGTTCGTCGCGGTCGTGCTGAAGCTGAACGACAAGAACATCGGCTTCCTCGGCGCCTGGGACGAGCCCGCGCTGCACGGCCACGGCAAGCCGCTGGTCGGCCCGTACGGCACAGTCTTCCTGCTCGCGTTCCTGTTCATCAAGCTCTTCGAGTACAACGGCGGCATGCTCAACCAGGCCCAGCGCTACATGGCCACGGGCAGCGCGCACGAGGCGGAGCGCTCGGCACGCCTGTCGTCGATCCTGTGGCTGGTCTGGCCGGTCGTCCTCTTCTTCCCCATGTGGATGTCCCCGCTGCTCGTCCACGCGCAGAAGCCGGACGGCTCGGACTCCTACGCCCTGATGACCGAACAGCTGCTGCCGCACGGCCTGTTGGGTCTCGTCATCGTCGGTTTCTTCTCGCACACGATGGCCATGTGCTCCTCGGACGCGAACGCGATCGCCGCGGTGTTCACGCGCGACGTGGCACCGGTGGTGTCGGCGAAGGCGCGGTCGTGGACGCAGCGTTCGGGCCTGATCGCGGCCCGGGTGACGACCGTCGTCTTCCTCGGTCTGTCCATGACGGTCGCGACGCAGGTCAACTCCCCCGCCTTCAAGGACATCATCACGGTCGTCATCAAGTGGGTCGCCGGTCTCATGGGCCCGATCGCGATCCCGATGATGCTGGGTCTGCTGCGCACGTTCCGCCGCTCCGGCCCGACGGCGGCACTCACCAGCTGGGCGGCGGGCCTGCTGGCCTTCTGGCTGGTCAACTACCCGATCAACTGGAACGTCGACGGCGGAGTCCCGCTCCAGTACCAGGTCTCGATCCCGCTGGCGGTCTCCCTGGTCCTGTACGTCCTCATCGGCTACCTGAAGCCCGAGGACACCCCCGAGCGCCTGGCGGTCATCGAGAAGCTCAACACGGACGGGGACGGCACGGCGGCGGTCCCGGTGCCGGCGGGCGCGGGGGACGACGTGGTGGGAGCGCCGTAGCGGACACCCGGCTCAGGCCCGCGGGTATCGGGCCAGCCACCCCGGGGACGACCCCGCGGGGCCGTGCAGCGCGGGCCCCTGGGTCATCTCCATCGCGAAGTCGTCGGCGAGTTCCAGGATCGTCGGACGGCCCTCCAGCTCGGTCAGCCAGGCCGGGGGGAGGGCCGTTTCGCCGTGGAGGGCGCCGAGGAGCCCGCCGGTGAGGGCGCCCGCCGCGGCGGAGGGGCCGCTCTGGTTCACCGCGAGGCAGAGGCCGTGACGCACGTCCTCTCCCACCAGCGCGCAGTACACGGACGCGGCCAGCAGACCGTCGGCCGTGCCGTCGCCGGCCAGTTCCTCCACCCGGGACGGACCGGGCAGCCCCTGCCGTACCGCGCCGAGCGCGTGCTGGAGAGCGTCGGAGACGGGCTGGTGACCGGGGCGGGCGGCGAGCAGGGCGAGGGCCCGCTGCACGGCGCCGTCCAGGCTCTCCCCGCGGGCCAGCGCGTGCACGATGACGGCGTACGCGCCCGCCGAGAGGTAGGCGATGGGGTGGCCGTGGGTCTGGGCGGCGCACTCCACGGCCAGCTGGATGACCAGTTGGGGTTCCCAGCCGACCAGGAGACCGAAGGGGCCGGAGCGGGCCACGGCCTCCGGGCCCAGTTCACCGGGGTTCTTCGGGGCCTCCAGCGTGCCCATGGCCTCGTCGCCGAGTCCCCCGAGCAGGGCCCGGGTCGGGTCCCGCCGGGCGTACAGCCACTCCTCCCGCGCCAGCCAGCCGTCGTCCTTGCGGCGCTCGTCGGGCCCCCAGTCCCGCTGGGTGGCCGCCCACCGCAGATACGCCCGGTGCAGATCGGTCGGCGGATGCCAGGCACCGGTGTCGCGGCGCACCTGGGCGCGGATCAGCCCGTCCACCGTGAAGAGGGTGAGCTGGGTGTGGTGCGTGACGGTACCGCGCCGCCCCTGCCCGAAGGCCAGGTCGAGCAGTCCTTCCCCGCCGTACACGGAACGGATCTCGTCCAGGGCGAGCGCGTCGGCAGGCCCGCCGAGCGCGTCGCCGACGGCCACACCGAGCAGGGTGCCGCGCACCCGGCTGCGGAAGTCCTGCTGCTCCACGCGGCCCCAGACGGCAACGGACGTCGTACTCACTCAGACCTCCTCACGGCACCGTCCGTACGTACGACGCTCAGCACTGTAATCGACCTGGGACGATCGGTTCACGGGGGCAAATCGTGCCCGCACGGTCATTCCCGTACAGCCATGAGCGCTTCGACCCCGTCCAGAATCCGGTCGAGGCCGAAGTCGAGCGGATCGACACCGGCCGGGTCGAAGGCGCCCTCGGCGATCGCCCTGGTGAGGGCCGGGAAGCGGTCCGCGTGCCGGGCGAGGAGTTCGCCGGTGAGCCGGTCCCACTCCCGGTCCTGCTCCTCGTCGTGGTCGGAGATCTGCTGGGCGAGGTTGCGCACGAGTCCGACGAGGAGCAGGAACACCTGGTGCCGCTGGGCGGCGCCGAGGCCGGTCGGTTCGAGGGCTGCGAGCGCCGCATCCAGCCAGCCCAGCTGCCTGGGCCCCATGACCTGGCGACGCATCGCGACGGCGGAGAGCAGCCAGGGGTGGTCGGAGTAGACCCGCGCACACTGCCGCACCCACTCGCGCACCCCCGCCCGCCAGTCACCGCCCGGCACACCCGACAGATCCGGGCCCTCGGCGAGCACCGCCTCCACCATCAGCTCGACGAGTTCGGTCTTGCCGGGGACGTACCGGTACAGCGCCATCCCCGAGACACCGAACCCGCCGGCCACCTTGCTCATCGAGACGGCGTCCAGCCCTTCCCCATCGGCCAGTTCGACGGCGGCCGCGGCGATCCGCTGCGGGGACAGCTTCGGCTTGGGCCCGCGGGTGGGCTGCTCCTGCTCGCCCCACAGCAGCGCGAGGCTCGCCCGCGGATCACGCGGCTTGTCCTGCTCCTTGTTCCGGGCGGCCATGCGGTCCCTCCCCTTCGGTCCGGACGAAGCCCGTTGACTCCACCCACCAACTGTATATACCGTAAACTCAACTGCTGACGGCATAAACAGTTTAAGGGGAACACTCATGCTGCTCACCTACCGGGCCCTCAAGCGCAGGTCGCTCGCGAAGAAGCTGCGCATCACCGCACCGAACGGCATCGACGAGGGGGCGTACGTCCGCATCGGCGGCATCGACCAGTGGATCTCCATCCGCGGCGAGGACCTGTCGAACCCCGTGATCCTGGAGATCCACGGCGGCCCCGGCGCCTCCAACCTGATCTTCACCCCGCGCACCCGCGCCTGGGAGCGGCACTTCACGATCGTGCGCTGGGACATGCGGGGTGCGGGCCGGACGTTCACGGCGGGCGGCCAGGCCGGCCAGGGCGAGATGACGCTCGACCGCCTCTACGCCGACGCCCTGGAGGTGACGGAACACGTCCGCGCCCGCCTGGGCGTCGCCAAGCTCCTCCTCGTCGCCAACAGCTTCGGCACGGTCACCGGTCTGCGACTGGCCCGCAACCACCCGGAGCTGTACTCGGCGTACGTCGGCACCGACCAGAACATCATCGGCGGCGGCCGCGACACCTCGTCGTACGAGGCACTGCTGGCCCGGCTGGAGAAGGCGGGCAAGAAGAAGGAGCTGGCGAAGGTGGTGGCGATGGGCCCGGACCGCACGGCCTGGTCCGCGCACGAGTGGGCGGAGTACGCGAAGATCGTCGTCACCACCGACCCGCTGACCTACGACACGATGAAGACGGTGGTGATGCGCTCGCTCTGGTTCTCCCCGTTCCACAACCTGCGCGGGCTGCGCTCGTACCTGAAGGGCATGAACTTCTCCGAGCAGCTGGGCCCGCAGGCGATGACGGTCGACGAACGGGCCGAGGGCACGTCCTTCCGCCTCCCCTTCTTCCTCTTCCAGGGTGACAGCGACGTCCTGACCCCACCGGAGCCGGCCCGCCGCTTCCACGAGGAGGTCACGGCCCCCGTGAAGGACTTCGCCCTCATCAAGGAGGCGAGCCACTTCGCGTCCTTCCGGCACCCGGACCAGTTCCTGGACCTGATGCTGCGCAAGGTGCGGCCCGTGGTGACGGGGGACGCGGCGGAGCGCTGAAGCGCCGTGCCGCAGGCGCGGCGACACCTACAAGGGCAAGCGGCCGCACAGCTCACCAAGATCCAGACGTACACCCTGGTCCGCGAGAGCGACGGCGCGTGGCGCATCGCGGCCTGCCACAACACCAAGCGCAAGCCGCTGATGGAGTCGATCTCCTACAGGTTCACGCCGGGACTCGTCCCGGCTGCGGAGCGGTGAGCCGCGCACAGCCCGGCCTCCGCCTCGGCCGCCTCACGGATCGCGAGGATCTCCGCAATGGCTCCTGTCGGGTCCTGCTCCCCCGCATCCACGATCCGCTCCAGCTCTCTCAACCGGGCGGCACGTTCGGGGTGCCGTTCGATCGCCACGAACACGGCCCAGGAGTGAACGAAGGCGCGCAGCGGCGCAAGATCCCGGGTCTGCTGGGCGTTGGTCGCGGCTTCGAAGAGGTGCTGCGTCAGCGCCGGAACCCGACTCGGAGCCATGCACGCGACCGCCGCGCGCAACGCGTCCGGCGTCAGCTCGGGCATGGGAGCCGTCAGGCCTTGGGGAGGAAGCCGTGGTCTTTCAGCTCCTGCAGGGCGGCGGCGATCTCGAACTCGCTGTCCCGGAGCTGCGAGGCCAGCGCCTGGACGCTGGTCGGGGCCCCTTCGGGCAGCATCCGGAGGTGGACCCCGACGCCGATCGCCATGAGGGACAACTCCGGGTGCTGGGCAAGGTCGTCGTGCCCCGCGAAGATGCGTGCCTTGGGCATGGGCCGGTACCTGTAGTCCGTCGGCCGGTACTGGTAGGTCATCGGATTCCTCTCCTGAGGGAGCGCGGCGGGTCAGGCCGCTTGCTCGGACGGCGCCCGGCAGTCGCGGCAGCGCCCTGGCTGCGGGGCCCGGAAGGCCCGATCGCAGCCGTCGCAGGTCTGGAGCGGGTCCGGGCGAGGTGGCATGACGCTCGGGGGCGGAGCATCGGGCAGGTTCGGGGGCAGTTGGGTGGTGAGGCGGTGGGCCAGGAGGGCCGCCGGGTGCTTGATCGGGTCCTGAGGGAGACCTGTCGTGAGGGTGCGTACGACGGCTGTGGGGGGCACGCCTCTGTCCAGCCACTCGGTGACGGACGGGGCCAGACGGTGTACGTCGCGTTCGGTGAGGAGCAGGCGGGAATCGTGCGCGCGAAGTCCGGCGAGCAGTTCGGCGGCCTTGCGGCGCGGCGCCGGAGCCTTGAGCGGGGCAGGGACGGCAGCCGACTCCTCAGGGGCCCGGGCGGCTTCCGCCACCGCGAGACGCGGCCTGTTGTACCAGATCGTGCGGGTCACGACCTGGCCCGATGAAAGACGCTCCTTGGGGCGTGAGTAGAACCCGTACTTCTCCAACTCGCGCAGGGCCGAGGCGATCCTGATCTCCCCCTCGGGCAACTGCTCCGCCAACGCCTTGATGCCGACCGGGGCGCCCTCGGGCAGCGATTGGATGTAGCCCCCGATGCCCTTCGCCGTGGAGGACAACTCCGGGTGCTGGAGCAGTTCATTGCTGATGACGGTGAAGTTGCCGTCGAGGCGTTCCTTCACATGGGTGACGCCGGAGTGCGAAGGCCGGGTCTTGGCGGGCGCGTGCGCGCTAGGCTGCTTGTCAGTCATCGGGAAGGGGCTTACTTCCTAGGTGATCAGGCCCTCGCACTGGGATTGCCGTCCCGGCGAGGGCCGAAGCATGTGTGGACTTGTTGTCGCTGACGCTGCACCACAACTGCCCCGCCGCGCCAGTTGCGTTGGGCATATTCACTCCGGCGGGTGATCGACGGGGGCGGTGGGGGTGGGTTCGGTTCTTTCCCCGGTTCTTTAGGTCTTTTGGCGTCGGGTGCCGCCGGGTCATGGCCCGTCGCGTCCCGGCGCGAGTTCGGCCCAGACGGTCTTGGCGTTGGCTGGGGCTTCATCCACGCCCCAACGGTGGGCGCAGGCCGCAACGATCAGCAATCCCCGGCCGGTCTCCGACTCACCGTCCGCCGGATCCGGGCCGGCCGGGATCCGGTCACCCCGGGCGTCGGTCACCTCGATACGGAGCGTGCCGTCGTCGTACAGCTTCAGCCCGAGCCGGAAGTCCCGTCCCCTGACCCGCCCGTGCAGTACGGCGTTTGCGGCCAGCTCCGCCACCACCTGCGCCGCCTCCTCGAAGGTGCCCGACTCACCTTCAAGGACGCCACCTGGACGGAGTTCCTGGCGTTCACGGCCGATCGCTGAGGGCAGCCAGCGCCCTGCCGTGCCACTCGAGGATCCACTCGTCGTGCGGTGACAGAGCCTTCGCCTTGTCCAGGGCGGCCAGAGCCGCATCGGGGGAGCCCAGTTCGAGGAGGACGATCCCCCGCCGGCACTCCGCCCAGGGGTACTCCGGCCGCAGCTGGACGGCACGGTCCAGGTCAGCCAGCGCCTCCGTGTGACGGCCGAGGTTGGACAACGACACCCCCCGGCTCGCGTACGCCGATGCGTACTCGGGGTCGAGGGCGAGCGCACGGTCGTAGTCGGCGAGGGCTTCCTCGTCGCGCCCGGCCACGCGGAGGGCGTCACCGCGTTCGCAGCGGCCCCAGGCCCAGTCCGGCTGGAGGGCGAGGGCACGGTCGAGGTCGGCGAGCTGACGGGCGGGCTCGGCGCGGGCGCGCCATACGCGGGCCCGGCGGGCGAGCGCCCACGCGTAGTCCGGGTTGAGTTCCAGGGCGTGGTTCAGATTGGCGAGGGCGTTGTCGAGTTCCCCGCGGGCGAGCCAGGTGGCGCCTCGGGACGCCCAGGCGAAGTCGCTGGTCGGGTCGAGCCGGATCGCCTCGTCCAGATGCCGGATCGCCTCGTCGTGGTCGCGCAGCATGCGGTGGTACTCGCCGCGCACCGCGTGACTCCACGGGTCGTCCGGCGCGAGCGCCACGGCCTCTTCCATGTCCGCGAGTGCCGCCTCGTAGTCCCCCAGCTCGCCGTGGGTCAGGGCCCGGCCGCGGTAGGCCCGCGCCAGCCCGGGATCCAGCGCGAGGGCCCTCTCGAATGCGGCCAGTGCCTCTCCGTACGCCCCGCCGCGCCGCAGCGCGTTGCCCCGCGCCACGTGGGCGAGCGCCCGGTCCGGCTCGTCGAGCGCCGCTCGATTCAGCAGCCACCCGAGTGCGGCGGCCACTCCGCCGTTCTCGAGGGCCTGCGTCAGATCGCCTCCCCAGCGAGCCACGGACCCCGCGTCGGCGTCCTCGCCCGCGTCCGCGAGGGCCCGCGCCCACCGCTGGGCGGTGGCGTCACCGGCGGCGCAGGCGTGAACGAACTCCCGCAGTACGCTCGGCAACGCCTCCCGGTCCCCCGCGCACAGCCGGTGATACGACTCGGCCAGCCGCAGCTCCCGCCACTCCTTGTCCGCCCACAGCTCCTCGCTGTCCCGCGCCCCTTCGAGCTCACCCCGCCACTGTTCGAACACCCCCGCCAGCCGTCGCTGCAGCTCCCCCCATCCCCGGGGCGACCGCGCCCGCTGCAGCCGCAGCATCGGCGCCCGTACGACGTCGTGGTACCGGACCCCCTCGCCGCGCCCGTCGACGAACGGCAGTCCCCTCAGCCACCCGTACAGCGCGTCGCCCGCCGCGGCAGCGGCTGATGTCCTCGTCGCCTCGTCGCACTCCACCACGGCCCGGAACACGTCCGCGTCGAGTCGCCGGGGCGCCGCACAGGCCAGAGCCACCCCCCGCCGCACGGGATCCCGCTCCCACTTCAGAAACCGCTCCACGGCGTCCGCGCTCGGATCCCCCACGTCGCCCGGATCGACGGGCCTCGCCTCCGCGAGGGTGGAGACGAGCACCGGCAGCCCGCCCGTCAACCGCAGGACCTCCGCTACGACCGGCTCGTCCCGCACACCCCGGTCCGCCAGCAGTCCCCGGGCCTCCGCCTCCGTGAACGGCCCGAGCGGCACGTACGTCATGAAGTCCGCGAAGCCGCCCCAGCGGGCCGTGTCGAAGGGGCGCTGGCCGGCCGTTACCACGACCACATTGGCGGGCAGCGCCCCGTGTCGGTCCGTCGTCATCAGCTCGTGCAGCCAGCTGTCGACGAACGGCCCGATCCTCTCGTACGTGTCGAAGAACAGGACGATCCACGGCACCGAGGCCGCCACCGTGGCCAGCTCGTCGAGCAGTCTGGGTGTCAGCTCCCGCTCGGGTGACAGCACCAGCTGCACGTCGTCCTGGTTGCCGAACCGGGCGCTGAGGCCCCGCCGCAACCTGTCGGCGTGCCGAGCCAGTTGAGCCGGGTCGACCGCGCCCACGAAAGGACCCGCTCCCGGCAGCATGCCGAGGCCGGCCAGCCCTGCCCGTACCGCCGTCGCCGTCACCGCCGACGGGCTCTCCGGCTCCGGCTCCAGCCCTGCCATCACCACTTCGGCCTCGTGCCGCCGTTCCCGGTACGCACCCAACGCCTTGTCGAGCTTCTTGAACTCCCGGCCCTGTCGCAGGAATTCACGGCTGATGGACGCCATCGCCTCCGGCACGCTCCCCGCGCCCTCGTCGACGTACGCCGTCAGCGCTCCCCGCTCCCGCGCGATCTGCTCCAGCTCGCGCACCAGGAACGTCTTTCCGACACCGGCGTTGCCGTGCACGTGGAAGAGGAAGCGGTGGCGTTCGTCCTCGGGCGGAAGGTCCAGGTTCTCGCGGAATGCCGCCCGTTCGTCACTCCGGCCGATGAACCCCGCCCGCCTGCGCCGCCCGATCAGCTCCTGCATCGACGGTCGTGCCTGCGACATCCGCACACCCTCCCCGTGGCCCCCCTTGATTCTGGCTCAATGCGCGTGGGAGAAGGCGGTGTTCGTCAGGGAGAATCCAGCCATGACCACCACCCCCACCACCTCCACCACCGACACCAGCCGCACCTCTGGTGGCGCTGTCGCCCTGGCTTCCGGTGTGCTCACCGGCATACTCGCCCTGTACATCGCCCTCGTCGCGCTCGGCAACATCACCGACTTCGGGACGAACCAGCAGTTCGTGCGGCATGTCCTGGCGATGGACACGACCTTCAAGGACGACAACCTGATGTGGCGGGCGATCACGAGCACCGCGCTTCAGGACACCGCGTACGTCGCGATCATCGCGTGGGAGACCGTCGCCGCACTCGTGCTGATCTCGGGCACCTGGCTGTGGGCGCGGCGGGACTTCGGGCGGGCCCGGCGGTTCTCCACCTACGGGCTGCTGATGCTGGTGCTGCTCTTCGGTGCCGGGTTCATCGCGATCGGTGGTGAGTGGTTCTCGATGTGGCAGTCGAAGACCTGGAACGGGCTGGACGCGGCGTCCCGGGTGCTCGTGCTCACCGGGGTCGCCCTGATCGTCAACCTGCTGCCGGACCGCGGGCAGCGCGACGCCGTCTGAAGCGGGGCGCCATGTGGCGCTATTTGACGACTGTCACCGTCGTGCCCTGATCCCCGTAGGCCCACAGGGCGGCGCCGTCTTCCTTGTGCATACGGATGCCGCCCAGCTTCTTGCCGTTCGCGGGCGGCGGCGAGGCGCCGTCGAGGGCGTTGGAGAAGGCTATGTTCACGCCCGACACCTTGGTGAAGTACATGATGTGCTCGATCTCGACGCCGTCCGAGCCCTTGAGGGACTGGATGCGCAGAGTGACCGAGTAGCGGCCGGGCTGCGGGCTCACCGTGCCCGGCCACACCGAGAAGGTGCGGCCGGCATTGCCGGTCGCGTCGACGAGCCACACCCGCTTCTCGCCGAGCGAGTACACGATCCGGCGGCCCGTGCCGGACTCCTCCGGCAGCGCGGGCGGTCCCGACGGCTTCGGCTTGGCGGGCGCGTGGGCGCCCGCCGACGCCGACGCCGACGCGCTGGGCCTGGCCTTCGCGGCCGTGGGATGCGGCCCGTGTTCCGCCTGCACGGCCAGGAAGACGACGGCCGCGGTCGCCCCCGCCGTCAGACCGGAGACCCAGGCCCACGAGGGCAGTCGGGCAGCCACGGGTACGCATCTCCTCCGCTACGGGTCCCCCCTCTCAGCACAGGGGTCGGATCATCGTACTCAGTCCAGGACGGGCAGCAGATCCGGCAGGTGCCCGTCGGAGGCCTCGGCCGCACGCCGGCGCTCGTCCGGGACCTGTCCGTAGAGCGTGGTGCGGGGCTTCGCCGGCCGGCCGGCCGCCTCGGCCACGGCCACCAGGTCCCGGATCGACTTGTACGAGCCGTACGACGAGCCCGCCATGCGGGAGATCGTCTCCTCCATCAGCGTGCCGCCCAGGTCGTTCGCCCCGGAGCGGAGCATCTCCGCCGCACCCTCCGCGCCCAGTTTGACCCAACTTGTCTGGATGTTGGGGATGTAGGGGTGGAGAAGGAGCCTGGCCATCGCCGCCACCGCCCGGTTGTCCCGCGTGGTCGGGCCGGGGCGCGCGATGCCCGCCAGGTACACCGGCGCGTTGGTGTGGATGAAGGGGAGCGTCACGAACTCGGTGAAGCCGCCCGTCCGCTGCTGGATCCCGGCCAGTGTGCGCAGGTGGCCGAGCCAGTGGCGGGGCTGGTCCACGTGCCCGTACATCATCGTCGAGGAGGAGCGGATGCCCAGCTCGTGGGCGGTCGTGATCACCTCGATCCACGTGGCCGCCGGCAGCTTGCCCTTGGTCAGCACCCAGCGGACCTCGTCGTCCAGGATCTCCGCCGCCGTACCGGGGATGGAGTCGAGACCGGCCTCCTTGGCGGCGGACAGCCACTCCCGGATCGACATGCCGGTGCGGGTCGCTCCGTTCACCACCTCCATCGGCGAGAAGGCGTGCACATGCATGCCGGGGACCCGCTCCTTCACCGCCTTCGCGATGTCGAAGTACGCCGTGCCGGGCAGGTCGGGGTGGATACCGCCCTGCATGCACACCTCGACCGCGCCCACGTCCCACGCCTGCTGGGCCCGGTCCGCCACCTGCTCCAGCGACAGCGTGTACGCGTCCGCGTCCGTCCTGCGCTGCGCGAAGGCACAGAAGCGGCAGCCGGTGTAACAGACGTTGGTGAAGTTGATGTTGCGGGTGACGATGTACGTCACGTCGTCGCCCACCGCCGATCTGCGCACGTCGTCCGCCACCCGGCACAGCGCGTCCAGCGCCGGGCCGTCCGCGTGGAACAGGGCCAGGGCCTCGGCGTCGGTCAGCCGGGTCGGGTCGTCGGCGGCCGTACGCAGCGCCTGCCGTACGTCCGTGTCGATGCGCTCCGGCGCCATGCCGGGAGCCGCCGCCTCGCGCAGCGCCTCCCAGTCGCCGTACACCTCGTCGAAGTCGTCGCGCCGGTCGGCCGTCCGGCCCTCGGTGTCGATCGTGCGGTGCAGGTCCGTGCGGCCGCTGGGCACGAAGGCCTCCTCCGGCTCCTGCCACGGACGTCCCTCGACCACCGCGTCCGGCAGCGCCAGGCCGGTCTCCGGGTCGGCGAGCGCGGCCACGTGCGGGCGCAGGCGCGGGTCCAGCCAGGGCTCGCCGCGGCGGACGAACTCGGGGTACACGCACAGGCGTTCGCGCAGCTCGAAGCCGGCGGCGCGGGAACGCTCGGTGAGTTCCTCGATCAACGGCCAGGGGCGTTCCGGGTTGACGTGGTCGATGGTGAGCGGGGACACCCCGCCCCAGTCGTCGATACCGGCGCCGATCAGCCGCTCGTACTCGGCGTCCACCAGGTTCGGCGGGGCCTGGAGGCAGGCGCTCGGGCCCATGATGTGCCGGGCCACCGCCACCGTGGCGACCAGGTCGTCCAGTTCGGCGTCCGGCATGCCGCGCATCGCCGTGTCCGGCTTGGCGCGGAAGTTCTGGATGATCAGCTCCTGGATGCCGTGGTAGGCCCGCGAGACCTTCCGCAGCGCGAACAGGGACTCCGCGCGCTCCTCGTACGTCTCGCCGATGCCGATCAGCAGGCCGGAGGTGAAGGGCACCGAGGAGCGGCCCGCGTCCTCCAGCACCCGCAGTCGTACGGCCGGTTCCTTGTCCGGGGAGCCGTGGTGCGGGCCGCCGGGCTCGGACCAGAGCCGGGTGGCCGTCGTCTCCAGCATCATGCCCATGGAGGGGGCCACGGGCTTCAGCCGCTGGAAGTCCGTCCACGTCATCACGCCCGGGTTGAGATGGGGCAGCAGGCCCGTCTCCTCCAGGATCCGGACGGAGATGGCGCGGACGTAGGCGATGGTGTCGTCGTAGCCGTGCGCGTCCAGCCACTCGCGCGCTTCCGGCCAGCGGTCTTCCGGCTTGTCGCCGAGCGTGATCAGGGCTTCCTTGCAGCCGAGGGCGGCACCCTTGCGGGCGACGTCGAGCACCTCGTCGGGGGACATGAACATCCCGTGGCCCGCCCGGCGCAGCTTGCCCGGGACGGTGACGAAGGTGCAGTAGTGACACTTGTCCCGGCACAGCCGGGTCAGGGGGATGAAGACGCTCTTCGAGTAGGTGATGACACCGGGCCGGCCCGCCGCCTGAAGGCCCGCGTCACGCACCCGGGCTGCGGACGCGACGAGGTCGGTGAGGGCCTCGCCGCGGGCCTGGAGGAGCACCGCCGCCTCGGAGACGTCGAGGGCGACGCCGTCCCGGGCACGTTTGAGGGCGCGACGCATGGAGTTCTCGGTCGGGCCGGTCCCGGAGGTCGCGGAAGTCGTCATTCCTTGAGCATACGTTCGGGCTGATCACGCCAATGGGGTCTCATCGAGGCTCCAGGAAACCCGCGTAGTCGTCGAGCACCCGCAGCACCTCCGCCTCACCCGCCGGGGGCAGTTGGACGACCGTCTCCCCGATTCCCAGCTCCGCGTAGTGGGCGAGCTTGCCGGGGGTGGGGTGGACGGCGTACGGGACCACCTGGAGGGCGGCCGGGTCGCGGCCGGCGTCCGTCCAGACGGACCGCAGCACGGGCAGCGACTCGCCGAGCCCGCGGCCGCCGATCGGCAGCCAGCCGTCCGCGTACTCGGCGATGTGCGCGAACAGCTTGGGCCCCGCCGCCCCGCCGACGAGCGTGCGGGGGCCGACGACCGGCCCGCGCGGCTTCTGCGCCGGCTTGGGGAACGCGAAGCTCGGCCGCACGCTGCCGAACTCCCCCTCGTACCCCGCCGGTTCCTCGGACCACAGCGCCCGCATCAGGCCCATCCGGTCCCGGACCAGCTCCCGGCGGCCGCGCCACTCCACACCGTGGTCGGCGGCCTCCTCGACGTTCCAGCCGAAGCCGAGGCCGAGGGTGAAGCGGCCGCCGGAGAGGTGGTCGAGGGTGGCGATCTGCTTGGCCAGGCCGATCGGGTCGTGCTGGGCGACCAGCGTGATCCCCGTGCCCAGCGCCAGCCGCTCGGTGACGGCCGCGGCCTGGCCCAGGGCGACGAAGGGGTCGAGGGTGCGGCCGTACTCGCGGGGCAGGTCGCCGCCGACGGGGTAGGGGGTGGTCCGCTCGACGGGGATGTGGGTGTGCTCGGGCAGGTACAGGCCGCTGAATCCCCGGGATTCCAGTTCGCGGGCCAGGCGCGTGGGGGTGACTGTCTCGTCCGTGAGGAAGATCGTGACGGCGATGCGCATGGGGCATCTGTACCGGGTGCTGTCCCATATGTCCATGCCGAGTGGTCGGGATTCGGGGCGCCCGTTGCGGGGACTGGTCGGTCTTCGTCGGCGGGTGCGGGTGTGATGTGGCTTGTCGCGCCCACGCGGCGGAGTCGCAAATTGATACTGCCCGCGCCCCTGGAGTTGGCTTACGTTGAGGGTGTGACGACGTTGCGCGGCACCATCGCTCCCGGCTCGCCCGATTACGTCTACCTCCCCTTCGAAGTCGGCCCCGGGACAAGAGAGCTGCACGTTTCCTACACCTACGATCGGCCCGCCGTTCCGGCCGGCACCCCCGGCAACGCCCTCGACATCGGGCTCTTCGACGTGCGCGGTACCGAGCTGGGCGGGCGGGGGTTTCGGGGGTGGTCGGGCGGGGCCCGTACGGAGTTCTTCGTGCGGGCGGACGAGGCGACGCCCGGCTATCTCCCCGGGGCGCTGCATCCCGGGACCTGGTACATCGTGCTCGGGCCGTACACGGTGGCGCCGCAGGGGCTGTCGTACGAGGTGACGGTCACCCTCACGGAAGGGGAGCCCGGCGAGACGCCCCGGCCGGTCCACCCGCCGTCCCGCGCCCGGGGACGGGGGCGGGCCTGGTACCGCGGCGACTGTCATCTTCACTCCTGGCACTCCGACGGGCGCCGCACCCCGGCCGAGATCGGGGCGCTGGCCCGGGCGGCGGGGCTGGACTTCATCAACAGCTCCGAGCACAACACGACGTCCTCCCATGCCCATTGGGCCGACGTGGCGGGCGACGACCTGCTGGTCATGCTGGGCGAGGAGGTCACCACGCGGAACGGGCACGTACTGGCCCTCGGGACCGAGCCGGGCACCTTCGTGGACTGGCGGTACCGGGCCCGGGACGGGCGCTTCGGGCACTTCGCGCGGCGCGTCCGGGAGGCCGGCGGGCTGGTCGTGCCGGCCCATCCGCACGCCACGTGCGTCGGGTGCGGCTGGCGGTTCGGGTTCGGGGAGGCGGACGCGGTCGAGGTGTGGAACGGGCCGTACACGCCCGACGACGAGGTGACCCTGGCCGCCTGGGACGCCCGGCTCGTCGCCTGCGTACGGGAGGGGCGGGCGTGGCTGCCGGCCATGGGCAACAGCGACGCCCATCGCGACCCGGACGCGGTCGGCATGCCCCAGACGGTCGTCCTCGCCGAGGACCTCACGCGTGCGGCGATCCAGCAGGGCCTGCGCGCGGGCCGTTCGTACGTGGCCGAGTCGCAGCACGTGGCGCTCGCCTTCACCGCCGCGGGTGCCGGCCGGGAGGCGGGCATAGGCGAGCGGCTCGACGTGCCGGACGACACCCCGGTGACCGTCCGCCTGGAGGTCTCCGGCGCCCCGCGCTGCTCCGTCCGCTTCGTCACCGACCAGGGCACGCTGCTGACCGGTGAGCCGCTGCCGGTGACCGGGGAGGGCGTGGTCGAATGGCGTACGACACCGGCCCGAGCGGCCTACGTGCGGGCCGAGTTGCGCCACGAGACGGCCCTCGGTCCGCTGCCGGGGGCGATGGCCGCCTTCACCAACCCCGTCTTCCTCGGCACTACTTGATCTGGCCGGCGGCCCACTCGGCCCACTCCCGGCGCATCGCGTTGAAGCGCAGGCCGTACTCCAGGGCGATGCGGCCGTAGACCGAGAGGTTGTCGTCGTCCCAGTCGATGGCCGCGTCGAGCTGTTCCAGCTGCTCGTGCTCGCGCGCGGACATCTCGACCAGCTCGGTCAGATAGGTGCGGGCCTGCTCGGGGCTCAGCACGCCCAGGAAGAAGACGCGCAGGAGCAGATCGCTACGGGTGTTGCGCTGGGGCCTGGTCTCGGTCAGCCAGTGCCGCAGCTCGGCCAGGCCCTCGTCGGCCAGCGTGTACTCCTTGCGGCCGCGCGGCCCCTCGGCGGCCACCGTGATCAGTCCGGAGCCCGCCAGCTTGGTCAGCTCGGTGTAGATCTGGCTCTGCGTGGCCGGCCAGACGTTGGCCAGCGAGGTCTCGAAGCGCTTCAGCAGGTCGTACCCGCTGGCGGGGCGCTCCGAGAGCAGGCCGAGCAGTGCGTGTTTGAGGCTCATGTCCCCCAGCTTACCTTCCACTCTTGACATGTCACGTGCCGACATTCTACTTTTGACATGTCAGACCAGGAAGCAAGACCGCACCAGACCAAGACCGCATCGAAAAAACGGGGAAACCAATGTCGTACCTGCGCACGTTCCTGCCGTGGATCGTCTTCGCCGTCTTCCCCTCCGGGGACTGGCAGTGGGGCGCACTGGCCGCACTGCTGGTCGCCGTCGCGATCATCGCGAACGAGAGGAAGTCCGGCACCGGATTTGACGCACTCATCATCGAATCCGGCTCGGCGGTCTTCTTCGCCGCTCTCGCGGCCATCGCCTTCGCCGACCCGCACTCGGGCGTGCACGACTACTCCGCGTCGCTCTCCTCCGGCACCCTCGCCCTCATCGCCGGCGTCTCGCTGGCCATCGGGCGGCCGTTCACCCTGGGCATCGCCAAGCGCACCACCCCGCCCGAGGTCTGGGGTCTGAAGCCGTTCATCCGGACCAACGTCGTCATCACCGCCGTCTGGACCGCCGCCTTCGTGGCCACCGCCGCCGCCCTCGCCCTGGTGGCCCACGCCGGTCACGCCCACTCCACCGCCGCAACTGTGATCCAGATCGCCGGCTTCGCCGTCCCGATGGTCTTCACCGTCCGCTACGTCGCCCACGTCCAGGCCAAGGCCGGGCAGGTGGCCCGGTGAACCCGAAGCACCTCAGCGGCAACTACGCCCCGGTCACCGAGGAACTCACCGCGCACGACCTGCCGGTGACCGGCACGATCCCGCCCGAGCTGGCCGGCTGGTACCTGCGCAACGGCCCGAACCCGGCCGACGCCGCCTCCGGGCACTGGTTCTTCGGCGACGGCATGGTGCACGGCGTCCGCCTCGACGGCGGGCGGGCCGTCTCCTACCGCAACCGGTGGGTGCGCACGACCCGGTTCACCGACGGGGCGCGGATGTACGACGACCAGGGCCGCCGGGACCTCACCTCCGGCCCGGCCAACACCCATGTGGTCCGGCACGCCGGCCGCACCCTCGCCCTGGTCGAGTCGGCCCTGCCCTACGAGCTGACCTGCGACCTCGACACCAAGGGCCCCTACGACTTCGACGGCCGGCTGGGCACCGCGATGACGGCCCACCCGAAGACCTGCCCGGTCACCGGGGAGCTGCACTTCTTCGGTTACGGCATGGTGGAGTCCACCCACCTCACCTATCACCGGGCCGACGCCACGGGCGAGCTGGTGGTCAGCAGGCCCGTCGAGGTGCCGGGCCCGACGATGCTGCACGACTTCGCGCTCACCGCCGAGCACGTCGTCTTCATGGACCTGCCCGTCGTCTTCGACATCGAACTCGCCCTGACCGGCGGGACGATGCCCTACCGGTGGGACGACGGATACGGCGCCCGGCTCGGCCTCCTGCGCCGCGACGACCCGTACGGCGAGGTCCGCTGGTTCGCCGTGGACCCCTGCTACGTCTTCCACTCGCTCAACGCCCACGACGCGCCGGACGGCACCGTCGTCCTGCACGTCATGCGCTACCCGGAGATGTACCGCCGCACCGCCGACGGCAGCACCGCGTCGCAGCAGGCGGTGCTGTGGAAGTGGACCGTCGACCCGGTCCGCGGGACGGTGCGCGAGGAGCAGGTCGACGACCGTCCGGGCGAGTTCCCGCGCGTCGACGACCGCCTCACCGGCCTCGACTCCCCCTACGGGCACATGACCAGTGGCACCTCACTGGTCCGCTACGACCTGACGACCGGCTCCGTCACCACGCACGACTTCGGCCCCGGCCGCACCCCCGGCGAGGCGGCGTTCGCCCCGGCCGACGACAGGCCCGGCGGCCCCGGCTGGCTCATGACGTACGTCCACGACGCCACCACCGACCGCAGCGACCTGGTCGTCCTGGATGCCGGTGACCTGGCCGCCGACCCGGTCGCCACGGTCCGTCTGCCCGCTCGCGTCCCGTTCGGCTTCCACGGCAACTGGCTGGGCGACCGGATCTAGGAGGTGTGCTCGCCGCGGGCGCGGGCGGCGCGGCGCAGGCCGATGATCTCGGCGACCGCGTCCAGCCAGCGGGCGGTGCGCGTCTCGCCGTCCGGCGTGTCCGCGGCCTGCGCGGCGGTCTCCAGCCAGTCGAGCAGCAGCGCGGACGCCTCGCGCGAGGGCAGCGGCTCGGGCAGCTGTGCGGCGTAGCGCAGGCCGCCGGCGCGGACGATCTCGGCGACGTAGGCCACCGAGCGCGGCACCACGCCGAGCCGGTCCAGGGTGACGGCGCCCGCGACGGCGCCGTCACCGAACAGGGCGGTCCGGAAGGCGTCCTGGGTGAGGCCGTAGCGGAGCAGCACGGCCACGTCGGTGGCGGCGAGGACCTCGTCGTCGGTGCGGGGTGCGGAGGGCATGGGGAACGCTTCCGGTTATCGGGTGGGTGGGTCAGCGGACCGTGATCGTGTAGACGAAGAACGCGGGCAGGTCGTCGGGGGTGCCGGTGGCCGTCGGGAACGGACTCATCGTGGTCGTGCCGGGGGCCGTCGCGTTCGGGAACGGAGCCGCCGACTCGGTGCCGCTGTGGCAGCTTGCCATGGGGCAGTGCAGGAGCTTCACCGTGGTCTTGCCGGACTTGAGCGCCGTGAAGTCGAAGTACTGGGTGCCGTCGCCGGAACCGGTGGAGTCGCCACCGCTCTCCTCCTCCCGCTTGCCCCGGTACTTCAGGATGTCCTTGTCCGGCCGGGGCTCGGCCAGATACCAGTTCTGCCCGAGCGCGGGATTCGCCGGCACCTTCAGGGTGAACTCGTCCCCCGCGCCGACCTTGACGGCCCCGCGCTCCTTGGTGCCGTACTCGTCGGCTCCCCCCTGGCCGCCGCAGCCGGACAGGACGAGGACCGCGGCTGCGGTGGCGGTCAGGGAGGTCATTACGGTGCGCATGTTCACGTTGCTCAGCTCTGCTGGATGTAGACGGTGTCGACGTTGCCCTTGTGCGCGGCCGAGTAGCGGTCGTCCGCGGCCGCGCTGAGGTCTCCCTTGATGAAGTCGTCCTCGCTGACCCAGGTGGTGACGCCCCAGGGGTTGTAGATCTGGAGCTTGTCCCCCTCCTGGCCGATGATCATCATGCTGTGGCCGTGCCGGTCGTTGTTCTCGTCGTACCGCTCGATGTTGATGGGGACGGGCTTGCCCTCGGCGACGGACTTCTCGATGTCGGGCAGGACGTTGCGCCGGTCGTCCTCGCCGCCCATGTTCTGGGCCTCGTAGTGATCGCCTGTGTGCGGGCTGAGCTCCTTGTTGGAGATCTCCACCTGCCCGTCCTTGTCCATGCCGGACGGGTGCTCGTCCCACCACCAGCCGGAGTTGTCGCCGTCGCCCTCCTCGTGCAGGCGCAGCTGTTCGTCGGTCAGGCGCTTGCGGAAGTGATCCGGGTCGTCGTCCGTGCCGTCGGGGCCGCCGGTCAGCTCCAGTGCGTACACGGGATCCACGATGGCACGCGCGGTGACCGTGGAGGAGGGCACGCAGGTCTCGCCGTCCTGGTCCCACAGCTTGCCCTTGAAGGCCTGGCGCTCCTGGTCCTTGGTCGACGGTTCGGAGCCCGTCGTCACCGGCGCCAGGTGCTGCTGCAGCCACACCGGGTCCTTGCCGTGGATCTTCTTCGCGAAGGTGTCGACCTCGTCGACGGAGTTGCCCGCGGCGAGGGCCTTCATCAGGTACGCCTTCTCCTGCGGCGTCTTCGCGTCCGCCAGGAGGAGCTCCATCCGGGACCGGTCCGCCGGGGACAGCTTCTCCATGGCGCGCCCGGACCGCTCCAGGTCGTTCGCCGTGAGGATCTCGTTCAGCTCGGGATCGCCGCCCGCGTTGCTGGTGTCGGCCAGCATCAGCCGGTCGACCGCGGACAGTTCGTCGGTGTTCAGCTTGCCGGCGCGGGCCTCGGCGGCCCACTTGTTCAGGTCGCGGGCGGCATGGCGCGCGGCGTCGTCGGCGGTGACGGCGGCCTGGTGGAGCAGCCGGATGCCGGAGGAGGCCACGGAGCGGGCCTTCAGCCGTGCCGACTCCTCGTCGTCGTCCTCGTACCAGTCGTCGAAGAAGCCGTCCTTGCCGCCCAGCATGCCGCGTGCCTCGCGCAGCTTGGCGCGGCCGTCGCCGTCGTCCTTCTGGGCGACCTTGAGCCAGTCGGCCAGGTTCAGCAGGGCGTTGCCGCCGCCCCGGAGCGCCTCGGACATCTGCACGGCGGACCGCGAGGCGGCGGAGACCGCGTCGGAGGCGAGGACGCTGGTGTCGCCGACCCACACCTCCGGCAGGCCCTTGCGTGCCACCTTGTCGACCCGCTCGGAGACGCCGAGGGCGTCGTCGGCGTGGCCCCGGTAGCGCTTGCCCAGTGTCTCCAGCGTGGCCGGGTCGCCCACCGGGGCGGACACGCCGAGCGCGGAGTCGATCGCGTCGATCAGGTCGTTCTTGCTGCCGGCCGAGGCGATGTCGTCGCTCAGTCCGGCCAGCCGCTTGCGGCGGTCGGTGGTGGATTCCGTCATCGGGCGGTCCTCAGTAACTCGAGAGGGCCGAGGGACGCTCGGCGTGCGCGGGCATCGTGCCGACGGTGCCGTCACCGACACGGACATGGGCGGCCTGCGTCGAGACGAGGTGGTCGCTGCCGCCGTAGGCGCCCTTGGACGCACGGATCTTGTCCGCGAGTTCGTGCAGTGCGTCCGTGAGCGTCTTGGACTCCGCCTCCCAGGCCGCGGCGTACGCGTCGAACGCCGGCCCGGAGTCGGAACCCCCGAGCGCGTCCTGCGCGTAGCAGGCCATGGGGTCGATCGCCGTGGCGATCTTCCCAGTGTTCGTGCCCGCGCCGTCCAGTTCGCCGGCCTGGTCGGTCATGCCGGACTTGACCTGGTAGCCGTCCGAAGACGTGCCCATCACTGCCCCCCGTTGCAATCGATCACGATCGCGAGGGAGGCTAACACGCGCCATTCGCAGGCCTGTCCACGAATCACACGCCCTCCGCAGAGCTGCCGCGGCACCCGCGCGAGGCATGCGTCCGGATACCGTTCCGGCAGGAGAGCACAAGAACAGGAGAGCCCGAGAGATGTCACGCAAGGCCGCCGGCCTCAAGCACCGGATCGTCACCCGCTTCCAGCGTCACGTGGCCAACCCGCTCAACCGGCGCATCCCGGCCCAGACGATTCTGGAGACCACCGGCCGCGTCTCCGGCCTCCCCCGGCCCACGCCGGTGGGCGGACGCCGGGACGGCGACTCCTTCTGGATCGTCTCGGAGTTCGGGTTCAAGTCGCAGTACGTGCGCAACATCCAGACCGACCCGAAGGTCCGCGTCCGCATCGGCGGCCGCTGGCACCGCGGCACCGCCCACCTCCTGCCGGAGGACGACGCCGTGGCACGGCTGCGCGCCCTGCCCCGCTTCAACAGTGCGGTCGTACGGGCGTTCGGCACCGACCTGCTGACGGTGCGGGTGGATCTCACGGACTGAGCCCGCTCACCCCGGCCACACGATCGCCTGCACCTCGCTGTAGGCGTGCAGGGCGTAGGAGCCCACGTCCCGGCCGACCCCGCTCTTCTTGAAGCCGCCGAAGGGCGCCTCCATGTTGCGGCCGACCGTGTTGATGCCGACGCCGCCGGCCCGCAGCTGCCGGGCCACGCGGAAGGCGCGGGCCACGTCGCCCGACCAGACGTAGTCGATGAGGCCGTAGTCGGAGTCGTTGGCGAGGTCCACGCCCTCGTCCTCGTCGTCGAACGGGACGACCGCCACCACGGGCCCGAAGATCTCCTCCCGCGCCACCCGCATGTCGTTCGCGCAGTCGGCCAGCAGAGCGGGAGCGACATAGAAACCCCGCTCCGGCGCGGGGCGTTCGCCGCCGACGACCACCGTCGCGCCCTCCTTGCGGCCCAGCTCCACATACGACTCCACCCGCGCCCGGTGCTCGGCGGAGATCAGCGGCCCCACGACCGTGCCGGTCTCCCTCGGGTCGCCGATCTTCAACCGGCGGGCATAGGCGGCGAGTTGCTCCACCAGCCGCTCGTACACCCCGCGCTGGGCCAGCACCCGGGTCGGCGCCGTACAGATCTGCCCGCTGTAGAAGGAGAACGTCGTCCCGATCCCGGCCACCGCCGACGTGAGGTCGGCATCGTCGAAGACGAGGGCCGCCCCCTTCCCGCCCAGCTCCATCAGCTGGCGCCTCATGTCCCGCCCGCACACCTCGGCGATGCGCCGGCCGACGGCCGTGGAGCCGGTGAAGCTCACCATGTCGACGTCGGGCGACGCGACCGCGGCCGCACCGACGTCCGTGGCCCGCCCGGAGACCACGTTCACCACACCCGCCGGTGCGCCCGCCTCCTCGAGCGCCTCGGCCATCCGGTAGACGGACAGCGGGTCCTGCGGGGCCGGCTTCACGACTACCGTGTTGCCCATGGCCAGGGCCGGGGCGACCTTGCCCGCCGGGTTGGCCCACGGGTTGTTGTACGAGGTGATGCAGGTGACCACGCCGACGGGCTGGCGCACCGCCAGCGCCCCCATCACCCCCGCCCTGCCCATGGGCCCGGCCTCGTTGATCTGCGGGGCGATCGCCCACTCGGCCGGCTCCACGGTGGCGTACCGGCGGAAGCGGGCGGCTGCCACCCCGACCTGCATCGCCCGGGCCGTCCCGGTCGTCGCCCCGGTCTCGGCCCGCGCCAGCTCGGCGTACGGACCGAGCCGGCCGCGGATGATCTCCGCGGCCCGTCCGAGCACCGCGGCCCGCTCCCCCGGGCCGGTCCGCGACCAGGCCCCGAAGGCCTCCCGGGCCGCGGCGCAGGCTTCCCGCACCTGCTCCACCGAGGCCTCCGGTGCCTGCCCCACGGTCTCCTCTGTGGCCGGGTCGACCACCGGGTAGTAGCCGGCGTCCGGCTCCACCCACTGCCCGCCGACGAACAGCCGCTGCTCCTCACTCACCTGGTGCTCACCGTCCCGGTGTCCCGCCCGGACCGCAGCACCCGGCCCGGCACGGCGCCGCTCACCACGTCGTCCCGGATCGCCTCGACCCCGTTGACCCACACGGCCCGTATCCCGAGCGCGCGGGATTCCAGCCGCGGGCTGTCACCCGGCAGGTCGTGCACCAGGGTGGCCTGCCCGGCGTCGATCCGCTCCGGGTCGAACAGCACCAGGTCCGCATGCCAGCCCTCCCGGACCCGGCCCCGCTCCCGCAGCCCGAACAGTCGCGCCGGATCGTCGGTGAGCATCTTCACCGCCTGCTCCAGACCGACCAGCTTCCGGCCGCGCAGACAGTCCCCGAGGAACCGGGTGGTGTACGGCGCCCCGCACATCCGGTCCAGGTGCGCGCCCGCGTCCGAGCCGCCGAGCAGCACGTCCTCGTGCTGCCAGGTCTCGGCGCGCAGGGCCCAGGAGGCGGGGTCGTTGTCGGTGGGCATCGGCCACAGGACCGTGCGGAGTTCGTCGGCGGCGCAGATCTCCACCAGGCAGGTGAAGGGTTCCTGCCCGCGCTCGGCGGCGATGTCCCGCACCACCCGCCCCGTCAGCCCGCGGTTGGCCTCGCTGTAGGTGTCCCCGATGACGTACCGCCCGAAGTTCGCCAGCCGCCGGAAGACACCCGCCTCCTTCGACTCGGCCCGCCGCAGCATCTCCTTCCTGACCTCGGGGTCCCGCAGCCTGGCGATCCTCTCCGGCACCGGCAGGCCCAGGATCGGCCCCCACCCCGGGATGAGGTTCAGGGCGCAGAAGGTGCCCAGGGACATGTTCATCGGGGTCAGGATCGGCATGGTGAGCGCGACGACCCGCCCCCCGGCCTTCCGTGCCCGCTCACTGGCACTGAGCTGCCGGGGCACCCGCTCCGGGACGGCCGCGTCGACGGTCAGGACGTTCCAGTTCAGGGGCCGTCCTGCCACCGCACTCATCTCGACGAACAGATCGATCTCGGCATCGCTGAACTGGTCCAGACAGCCGGCCACGATCGCCTCGATCTGGGTGCCCTCGTGCTCCCCGACGGCCCGGGCCAGCGCCAGCAGCTCCGCCGGCCGCGCGTGCCGGGAGGCCACGGGCTGCCCGTCACCGTCGGAGTGCGTACTGGACTGGGTGGTGGACAGCCCCCAGGCCCCCGCGTCCATGGCCTCGTGGAACAGCCGCAGCATCTGCTCCAGCTGCTCCGCGCTCGGCTGCCCGCCGACCGCCTCCGGACCCATCACATACCGCCGGAGCGCGCAATGCCCCACCATGAACCCGGCGTTGACCGCGATCCGCCCCTCCAGAGCGTCCAGATACTCCCCGAAGCCGCTCCAGCTCCACGGCGCGCCCTCCTCCAGCGCCACCAGGGACATCCCCTCCACCTTGGACATCATCCGCCGGGTGTAGTCGGCGTCCTCGGGGCGGTCGGGATGCAGCGGCGCGAGCGTGAACCCGCAGTTCCCCGCGGCCACGGTCGTCACTCCGTGGTTGAGCGAGGGCGTGGCGTACGGGTCCCAGAAGAGCTGGGCGTCGTAGTGGGTGTGGGGGTCCACGAACCCGGGGGCGAGGACGAGACCGTGCGCGTCCTCGGTGGTGCGGGCGCCTTCGGTGGCCTTGCCGACGACGGCTATACGTCCGCCGCGTATGCCGACGTCGGCGGTGAAGGCGGGGGCACCCGTGCCGTCGACGACGGTCACCGCCCTGATGAGGTGGTCCAGCATGCCAGGAGCCCCCTCACACGGCCTGACGGAACCGCGAAGTCCGGTGCACCGGATCCGTGTCGATCTTCGGAATCACGTGCTCGCCGATCAGCCGGATCGTCTGCAGCGTCTCCTCCTTCGGCACCCCCACCGGCAACCCGAAGCTCAGCTGGTCCGCACCCGCCTGCTCCCACCGCTTGCACTGCCGCAGCACCTCGTCCGGGTCCCCGCAGATCAGCAGCTCCTCCTCGATGAGCAGTTCCACGAACTCCGGCGTGTACCGGGGCAGCGTCTCCGGCCACACCGGGAAGCCCTCGGGCCGCGGGAACGTGTCGTGGTAGCGGAAGACCAGCGAGGGCAGATAGTGCAGCCCGCCGTTCACCGCGATGTCGATCGCCTCGGCGTGCGTGGGCGCACAGATCGCCGTGGTCGTCACCATCACGTTGTCGTTGACGAAGTCCCCGACGGGCTCCGCGTTCACGACCGCCGTCTTGTACTGCTCCAGCACCCACTCCATGTCGGAGACCTTCTGGATGCTGAAGCCCAGCACGCCGAGCCCCTTCTTCGCGGCCATGGCGTACGAGGGCGGCGACCCGGCCGCGTACCACATCGCCGGATGCGACTTCCCGTACGGCTTGGGGAGCACCTTGCGCGGGGGCAGCTGCCAGTGCTTGCCCTGGAAGCCCGCGTACTCGTCCTGGAGCCACATCTTCGGGAACTCGGCGATGGTCTCCTCCCAGATCTCCTTCGTGTAGTTCATGTCGGTGATGCCGGGCAGGAAGCCGAGGATCTCGTGGCTGCCGGCGCCCCGCCCGCTGCCGAACTCGAAGCGGCCCTCGCTGAGGTGGTCCAGCATGGCGACCTTCTCGGCCACCTTCACCGGATGGTTGACCTGGGCGAGCGGGTTGAAGATCCCGGAGCCCAGGTGGATGCGCCCGGTCGCGTGGGCGAGATAGCCGAGGAAGACGTCGTTGGCGGAGAGATGCGAGTACTCCTCCAGGAAGTGGTGCTCCGAGGCCCAGGCGTACTTGAAGCCGGACTTGTCCGCCTGGATGACGTACTCGGTCTCCTCCATCAGTGCCTTGTGCTCGGCCAGCGGGTCGGTCTCGGCGCGCTTGCCTACGTATCCCTGTACAAAGAGCCCGAATTCCACGGCGGTTCACCTTCCCCGGTTCAGGTTCTCACGAGTGCTACGAACTTTCTGACGTAGCGTCAGATTCGTCAATAGGTGACGGACTGTCAGATGACATTGACCCCGGCCAGCCAGCCCCCGTCGATCACGAACGGCTGCCCGGTGATGTAGGACGAGTCGTCCGAGGTGAGGAAGAGGGCCAGCCGGGCCACCTCCTCCGGCTGCCCGACCCGGCCGAGCGGCACGAGCTTGCGGTACAGCTCGTCCAGGGCCCGGCTCATCTCCGCCGGGTCCGCGTCCGGGTCCAGCCGGGCCGGGTTCGACATCGCGGTGTCGATGGCACCCGGGCAGACGGCGTTGACCCGGATGCGCCGGCCCGCCAGCTCCAGCGCGGCCACCCGGGTCAGCCCGAGCACGGCGTGCTTGGTGGCCGCGTACGTCCCCACGGCCGCCATCCCGGTGAGCGCGGTGTAGGACGCGGTGTTGACGATGGTCCCGCCGTCCGTCATCTCTGGCGCGACGGCCTTCATGCCGAGGAAGCAGCCGACCTGGTTGACCTGCACGACCTGCATGAACTCGTCCAGCGGAGTGTCCACCAGCGCGTTGAAGCGCAGGATGCCCGCGTTGTTGACCAGCCCGTCGATGCGCCCGTACGCCTGCTTGACGGCGGCGACGGCCTCCCGCCAGCCCTCCTCCGCACCCACGTCGAGATGGACGTAGAGGGCCCCTATCTCCTTGGCCAGGGCCTCCCCCTGGTCGTCCAGCACATCCGCGACGACCACCCGCGCGCCCTCCGCCCGGAAGAGCCGCGCCTCCTGTTCGCCCTGTCCGCGTGCCGCCCCGGTGATGATGACGACCCGCCCGTCCAGCTTGCCCATGTCCGCTCCTCAGTCCAGCCGGGGCGCGACCTCCGCCCCGAACACGCCGATCTGGTCGATGAGTTCGCTGCGGCTCCGGCTGCGGAACCGCACCTGGATCTGGTGCACGCCCAGCGCGCGGTACGCCCGCAGCGACTCGGCGATCTCCTCCGGCGTCCCGGTGAGGGTGCGCCGCCCGACGTGCCAGTCGGCCCGGCCGAGGTACAGCGGCTCGGTGATGGCGCCGATGGTGCAGGGCGTCTCGATGCCGTGCTCCTCGCGCAGCTGCCGCAGCCGCGCGATCTGCCCGGGCAGCCGGTCGCGCGGGTCCCCCTGCGGCAGCCAGCCGTCGCCCTTCAGCGCGGCCCGGCGGACGGCGGCGGTCGAGGAGCCCCCGATCCAGACCGGGACCTGCTCCTGCGCGGGCCGGGGCCGCTGGCCCAGGTCGGCGAAGTCGTACAGCTTGCCGTGGTGCTCGGGGAACTCCTCGGGCCCGAGGGCGGCCCGCAGCGCGTCGATCGCCTCGTCCAGCACGGCTCCGCGCCGCTCGAAGTCCACCTGGAGGACCTCGAACTCCTCGCGTACATGCCCGGCGCCCACACCGAGGATCAGCCGGCCGCCGGAGAGATGGTCGAGGGTCGCGTACTGCTTGGCACTGAGCAGCGGGTGCCGAAGGCCCACGACGGCCACATGGCTGAGCAGCCGGACCCGCCCGGTCACCGCGGCCAGATGGGCGAGGGTGGCGACCGGGTCGTACCAGACCGTGCTCATCGCCGTGGCCAGCCGGCGCGGGATGGCCACGTGGTCGCAGCAGGCGAGGTAGTCGAACCCGGCCCGGTCCACGGCCCGCGCGATCTCGACCAGGTCGGCGGGCCCGGCGGCGGCCTCCCAGCCCTCCGTGTAGAGGGTGCTCTGGGACTGGACGGGCAGCTGGATGCCGTAGGCCAGACTCACGCGGACCCCTCCCACAGCCCGTCCGCCGTCAGCCCCAGCAGCTCGATCGCGTTCCCCCGGACGATCCGCTCGACGACGTCCGCCGGCAGGTGCCCCATCTGGGCCTCGCCGACCTCGCGGGACTTGGGCCAGGTGGAGTCGGAGTGGGGGTAGTCGGTCTCGTACAGGACGTTGCCGACACCTATGGAGTCGAGGTTGCGCAGCCCGAAGGCGTCGTCGAAGAAGCAGCCGTAGACGTGGCCGGCGAAGGACTCGGACGGGGGCCGGTGGACCCTGTCGGCGACGCCGCCCCAGCCGCGGTTCTCCTCCCACACCACGTCTGCGCGCTCCAGGATGTACGGGATCCAGCCGATCTGGCCTTCCGCGTACATCACCTTCAGGTTCGGGAAGCGTTCGAACTTGCCGCTCATCAGCCAGTCCACCATCGAGAAGCAGCAGTTGGCGAAGGTGATGGTGGAGCCGACGGCGGGCGGGGCGTCCTCGGAGGTGGACGGCATCCGGCTGCTGGAGCCGATGTGCATCGAGACGACCGTGCCGGTCTCGTCGCAGGCCGCGAGGAACGGGTCCCAGTCGTCGCCGTGGATCGACGGCAGGCCCAGGTACGGGGGTATCTCGGAGAAGGCGACGGCCCGGACGCCGCGGGCGGCGTTGCGCCGGACCTCCTCGGCGGCCAGGTGCGGGTCCCACAGGGGGATGAGGGTGAGCGGTATGAGCCGCCCCCGCGCGGCCGGCCCGCACCACTCCTCCACCATCCAGTCGTTGTAGGCGCGGACGCAGAGCAGGGCGAGGTCGCGGTCCCGGGCCTCGGTGAAGGTCTGGCCGCAGAAGCGCGGGAAGGTCGGGAAGCACAGGGCGGACTGGACGTGGTTGACGTCCATGTCGGCGAGCCGCTGCGTGACGTCGTACGACCCGGGTCGCATCTGCTCGTAGGTGATGACTTCGAGCTTGATCTCGTCCCGGTCGTACCCGACGGCGGTGTCCAGCCGGGTCAGCGGCCGGTGCAGATCCTCGTAGACCCACCAGTCGCCGACGGGGCCTTCGTCGCCCGGCTCACCCATGACGGGCTTGAACCGCCCACCCAGGAAGGTCATTTCCTTCAGGGGTGCGCGGACCGTCCGTGGCCCGGTGTCCAGGTACTTCTTCGGCAGCCGGTCCTGCCAGACATGCGCAGGCTCCACGGTGTGGTCGTCGACGGAGATGATCCGCGGAAAGTCACTCGGGATGTTCTGGGCGTCCTGGGTGTCCATGGCGCTCACGGTAGCGCCGATCTGACGGTCCGTCAGCTGGTGAGTCCGGCCTACTGTGTGCGAAGACCTTGTGAGGGCCTTGTGTACTGCGGCGTACCGGCCTGTGATCGGCGTCTCCCCCGGCTGACGGAACCGCCCCGAACAAGGCAAACTGACGGGGTTGTTCGTGATGCCTAGGGGGGCGAACGCATGGACGGTCGGCCGCGAGTGCCTGAGCAGCGACGTCCCGGCTCCGCGGCCATCGCGGCGCCGGCGGCGTTGCGCTTCAGCGTGCTCGGTCCGGTGCGGGCCTGGCTCGGCGAGGAGACGCTGAACACCGGTTCCCCTCAGCAGCGCGCCCTGCTGGCCGCCCTGCTGCTGCGCGAGGGCCGTACGGCGACCGCGGCGGAGCTGATCGACGCGCTCTGGGGCGCCGAACCACCGTCGCAGGCGCTGGCGGCGCTGCGGACGTACGCCTCCCGGCTGCGCAAGATCCTGGACCCCGGGGTCCTGGCGAGCGAGTCCGGCGGCTACGCGGTACGGGGCCTCGGCGAGGGCGCCCTGGACGTGGCGGTGGCGCAGGACCTCGCGACGGAGGCGGAGAAGGCGCGCAGCGCCGGGGATCTGCGTCAGGCGCGCGAGGTGCTGAACCGGGCCCTGGCCCTGTGGGACGGCGAGCCGCTGGCCGGCGTGCCGGGCCCCTACGCCGACGCCCAGCGGGTCCGCCTGGAGGAATGGCGCCTGCAGCTCCTGGAGTCCCGCCTGGACATGGACCTGGAGCAGGGCTGCCACGCGGAGGCGGTCTCGGAACTGACGGCCCTGACGGCGGCCCACCCGCTCCGTGAGCGCCTGCGCGAACTGCTGATGCTGGCCCTCTACCGCAGCGGCCGCCAGGCGGAGGCCCTCGCGGTCTACGCGGACACGCGGCGCCTCCTCGCGGAGGAGCTGGGCGTGGACCCGCGGCCCGGCCTGCGCGAACTGCAACAGCGCATCCTCCAGGCCGACGAGGCCCTCGCGGAGCCCTCCACCCCGGCCGCCGAACCCGCCGTGGTCCCGGTCCGCCCGGCCCAGCTCCCCGCCTCCGTCCCGGACTTCACGGGCCGCTCGGCCTTCGTGTCCGAGCTGAGCGAGGTACTGGCGTCGGCGTCCGAGGCGGAGAGCAGCGTGATGGCGGTCTCGGCGCTCGCCGGGATCGGGGGCGTGGGGAAGACCACGCTGGCCGTGCATGTCGCCCACCGGGCGCGGCCTGCCTTCCCCGACGGACAGCTGTACGTGGACCTGCAGGGCGCGGGCCCCCGCCCGGCGGAACCGGAGACGGTCCTCGGCTCCTTCCTCCGCGCGCTGGGCACGGCGGACTCGGCGATCCCCGACTCCCTGGAGGAGCGCGCGGCCCTGTACCGCTCGGTCCTGGACGGCCGCCGGGTCCTGGTCCTGCTGGACAACGCGAAGGACGCGGCCCAGGTACGACCGCTGCTGCCCGGCACGGAGGGCTGCGCGGCGATCGTGACCTCCCGGGTACGGATGCTGGACCTGGCGGGCGCCCACCTGGTGGACCTGGACGTCATGTCCCCCGACGAGGCGCTGGCCCTGTTCACGAAGATCGTGGGCGAGGAGCGTGTGGCGGCCGAGCGCGAGGCCGCACTGGACGTGGTGGCCGCCTGCGGCTTCCTCCCCCTCGCGATCCGCATCGCGGCCTCCCGCCTGGCGGCCCGCCGCACCTGGACGGTCTCGGTCCTGGCGGCCAAACTCGCGGACGAGCGGCGCCGGCTCGACGAGCTGCAGGCCGGGGACCTGGCGGTGAAGGCCACCTTCGAGCTGGGGTACGGCCAGCTGGAGCCGGCCCAGGCCCGCGCGTTCCGCCTGCTGGGCCTGGCCGACGGCCCGGACATGTCCCTGGCCGCCGCGGCCGCGATCCTCGACCTCCACCCGGAGGACACCGAGGACCTGCTGGAGTCCCTGGTGGACACGTCCCTGCTGGAGTCGGCGGCACCGGGCCGCTACCGCTTCCACGACCTGGTACGGCTCTACGCGCGAGCCTGCGCGGAGCGGGACGAGCAGCCGCCGAGCGAGCGGGAGGCTGCGATGTCGCGCCTGCTGGACTTCTACCTGGCCACGGCGGCAGGGGTCTACGCGATCGAGCGCCCGGGAGACCGGCTGGTGGACCACCTGGAGCCGACCGAGTATCCGGGGTTGGTGTTCGAGGAGCGGCACCGGGCCCAGGACTGGCTGTACTGCGAGGCGATCTGCCTGCTCGCGTGCGTACGTCAGTCGACCCGGCCCGATCAGCTGAGGCGGGCCGTGGACCTTTTGTGGGCGGCCATCGACCTCGCCGAATCGGGAGCCAACTCCAAGGAGTACGAGGCAACCGGAACCGCGGTCCGTGCCGCCGCACAGAGCTGCCGTGACGAGCGCGCGGAGGCCCGCGCCCTGGTCACCCTGGCCAACGGCCACCACATGTCCGGCCGCTTCGAACTGGCGGACCAGGAAGCCGCCGAGGCCGTGCGGCTGGCCGAGCTGGCGGGTGATCCGCTTCCCCAGTGCTGGGCGTCCAACATGCTCGGGGTCATCGCCCTGTACCAGAGCCGGTACGACGTCGGCGAGAGTCACCTGACGCGGGCCATCGAGAGCTTCCGTTCCGCCGGAGACCGGCCCGGTGAGGCCAGCGCCCTGTGCAACCTCTCGCGGATACACCTGGCGACGGGCCGTACCGCGAGTGCGGTGTCCCTGGCCCAGCAGGGTACGGACATGTACGACGACATGGGCCACGCGTTCAAGGGCGCCAACGGCCGCTACGCGCTGGGGCTCGCGCTCACCCAGAGCGGCCAGCTCGATCTGGCCGCCGAGCGCCTGGAGGAGGCCCGTGCCGTGTTCCGCGACAGCCGGCAGCGGCTGTGGGAGGGCATGACCCTCTTCCGTCTCGCGGAGGTCGACCTCGCCGCCCGGCGACTCGCACAGGCCGCCACCAACGCGGAGTCGGCGCTGACCCTCCTTCGCGGAATCGGCGGCGAGTGGCGGCGCGGCAACGTGCTCACGGCACTCGGCCGGGCGCTGAGCGGCATCGGGCAGAGCGGTCGTGCGCAGGTCTGCCTGCAGGAGGCTCTGAGCATCTTCGAGGCGCTGGGTGCACCGGAGGCCGATGAGGTGAGGGCTCTGCTCGAGGCACGCGCAGTGCTCTGAGAGCAGGGTCCTGCACGTTCATCGTTCGTTTATCGCCGCACGGCACTCTCAGTGGTGTCGATCCGTCGCGTCGGGGGGCAGACGGGACGTCATATGGGCGCACCTTAAGGTGTACCGGCCCATAAGTGCCCGCTCGGCCGCACCAGGGGGAGCAGCCGGGCGGGCCTTTCCGACCCACCGCACAGAGCATCAGGGGAGCAGTCATGAGCGACGCCAAGAAGACGACGCAGCCGGAGACCTCGGCCGCCGAGGTGACCACGCTGAACACGCACGCCACCAGCGAGCCGATGAAGCCGGTCACTCTGGCGGCGGGCGAGGACACCGGCGTGGCGACTCCGGACAACACCCACGCCACCGACGAGAAGGCCTGATCAGACCTTTCACCGGACGGGGAACGGCCGCGGCGGCGCGGAGGGGGAGCCGTCGCGGCCGAGGTGTGTCCGGGCGCGTGGTGGTGGCTTCACCGCCCGCGCAGCTCCCCCTTCACCACCTTCCCGCTCGCATTCCGCGGAAGCTCGCCCATGAACTCCACCGTTCTCGGCACCTTGTAGTTGGCCATCTCGCGGCGGGACCAGGCGATCAGGTCGTCCGCGGTGAGTACCGCGCCCGGGTGGCGGACGACGTATGCCCTGCCGACCTCGCCCAGGCGGGCGTCCGGTACGCCGATGACCGCCACGTCGGCCACGTCCGGGTGGAGGCCCAGGAGTTGCTCTATCTCCGCCGGGTACGCGTTGAAGCCGCCGACTATGAACATGTCCTTGAGGCGGTCCGTGATGCGGAGGTTGCCGGAGCGGTCGAGGACGCCGATGTCGCCCGTGCTCAGCCAGCCGTCCGGGGAGATCGTCTCCGCCGTGGCCGCCGGGTCCTCGTAGTAGCCCCGCATGACGTTGAAGCCCCGGACCCGGATCTCTCCGGGTGTGCCCGGCGGTACCGGTGAGCCTCCCGCGTCGACCACGTGCACTTCCGTACCGGGGATCGCGCGGCCCGAGGTGGACGCGATCACCGACGGGTCGTCGCCGCGGCGGCACATCGTGACGATGCCGCTCGCCTCCGAGAGGCCGTACGCCGTGAGGACGGTCCCCACGCCCAGTTCGCCGCGCAGGCGTTCCACCAGGCGCAGCGGCACCACCGCCGCCCCGGTCACCACGAGCCTCAGTGCCGAAAGGTCGTGGGTGTCCCGGGACGGGTGGTCCAGGAGGGACTGGTGGAGGGTGGGCGGGCCCGGGAGGACCGACACCCGTTCCGCGGCGATGTTCGCCAGCGCCGTGTCCACGTTGAACACCGGCTGCGGGATCATCGTCGCCCCGCGCATCAGACAGGCGATCACCCCGGCCTTGTAGCCGAAGGTGTGGAAGAAGGGGTTGACGATCAGGTAGCGGTCGGTGGTGCGCAGGCCGGCCAGGTCCGCCCAGATCTCGTACGCCGTCAGCGTCTGCTCGTGGGTGATCATCGCGCCCTTGGGGCGGCCCGTCGTCCCCGAGGTGAAGATGATGTCCGAGAGGCTGGTGCCGTCCAGGTCGAGTGCGCGGGCGCGCACTTCGGGTCCGCCCACGCCCTCGCCCGCCGCCAGGAAGTCCTTCCAGGTGCGGAAGTCCTGGGGGGCGTCGTCCGCGAGTACCACCACCTGTTCCAGTGCCGGCAGTCCCGGCAGCGGACGGCCGGTGCCGTCGGACGTCCCCGCCGCCCGCCGCAGCGACGCCACGTACGACGTGCCCAGGAACGTGCCCGTCACGAACAGCAGGCGGGCCCCGCTGCGGCGCAGCACGTCCGCCGCCTCCGTGCCCTTGAAGCGGGTGTTGAGCGGGACCAGGACCGCGCCCGCCGACACCGCGCCCAGGGCCGAGACGATCCAGTCGAGGGAGTTGGGGGCCCAGACCGCCACCCGGTCGCCGACCCGCACCCCGCTCGCCAGACAGGCCGCCGCCGCGCGCTCCACACGGGCGCCGAGTTGCGCGTACGTGATCCTCGTACGGCCCTCGACCACCGCCTCGGTGTCCGCGTACCGCTCGGCCGACCATCGCACCAGACCCGGGATGGTGCCCCAGTCACTCATAGCAGCCCCCTGCGCTGTAGCTGACTGACCGTCAGATTAGCTGTAACCTGACGGGCTGTCAGCAGAGGAAGGGTGGGTGCACCATGGCAGGAACGGGGCTCAGAGATGCCACCGCCATCGTCGGAATCGGGCAGACCGCCTTCGCCAGACAACTCCCGGAGGACGAGAAGACGCTCGCCTGCCGGGCCGTGCTCGCCGCCCTGGAGGACGCCGGGATCGCGCCCGGCGAGGTCGACGCCCTCGCCTCCTACACCATGGAGGAGACGGACGAGGTGGAGCTGGCCAAGGCGGTCGGCTTCGGGGACCTCACCTTCTTCGGCAAGGTCGGGTACGGGGGCGGGGGGTCCTGTGCGACGGTGGCCCATCTGGCCTCCGCCATCGCGTCCGGGCAGGCTTCCGTGGGTGTGGCCTGGCGGTCGCGGAAGCGGGGCAGCGGGCCCCGGCCCTGGACCAACACCGCCGTCCAGCTGCCCACGCCCGCCCAGTGGACCCGGCCCTTCGGGCTGCTCCGGCCCGCCGACGAGATCGCCATGCTCGCGCGCCGCTACATGCACGAGTTCGGCGCGACCCGGGATCATTTCTTCAACGTCGCCCTCGCCTGCCGGAACCGGGCCAACCAGAACCCGGCGGCGGTGATGTACGAACGGCCGCTGACCCGCGAGATGTACATGACCTCCCGCTGGATCAGTGAGCCCCTGTGCCTCTTCGACAACTGTCTGGAGACGGACGGCGCACTGGCCTGTGTCGTCGTCAGCAGGGAGCGCGCCCGGGACTGCGCCAAGAAGCCCGTCTACGTCCACTCCGCCGCCCAGGGACTGCCCGCCCAGCACCACGGAATGGTCAACTACTGGAACGACGACCCGCTCACCGGCCCGGCCTGGAGCGCCGCCCGGCATCTGTGGAAGCACGCCGACTTCACGCCCGAGGACGTGGACGTGGCGCAGATCTACGACGCCTTCACGGCCCTGATACCGCTCTCCCTGGAGGGGTACGGCTTCTGCGGGCGGGGCGAGGGCGGCGCCTTCACCGAGCAGGGCGCCCTGGAGATCGGGGGGCGGCTGCCCCTCAACACCGGGGGCGGCGGACTCTCCGAGGCCTATGTGCACGGCTTCAACCTCATCAACGAAGGGGTGAAGCAGCTGCGCGGCACCAGTACCGCGCAGGTTCCCGGGGCCGCCACCTGTCTGGTCACCGCCGGCGAGGGTGTCCCCACCTCCGCCCTGCTGCTGAGGAGTTGAGACAGCCATGCTGACCCCCGTCACCGACACCGACGGCGCGCCCTTCTGGGAGTACGCCGCCCGTGGCGAGCTGCGTGTCCAGGCGTGCGGCGAGTGCGGCGAGTTCCGGTTCCCGCCCCGGCCGTGCTGCCCGCACTGCCAGTCCTTCACGAGCGAGTGGCGGGCGGTGTCGGGGCGCGGGCGCGTGTGGTCGTACGTCCTGCCGCATCCGCCGCTGCTGCCCGAGTACGCGGAGCAGGCGCCGTACAACGTGGTCGTCGTGGAGCTGGAGGACGCACCCCGGATACGGCTCGTGGGGAATCTGGTGAGCCGTGCCGGCGCTCCCCTCAACTCCCTCGATCCTCGGCGCATCCGGATCGGCGGCCGGGTCCAGGTCGTGTTCTGCGACGGGTTCCCGCAGTGGGTGCCGGCGTGAACACCCTCCGGTTCTCCGCGGACAAGGACACCGGCGTCGCCGTCGTCACGCTGGACCGGCCCGAGCGGCTCAACGCCGTCGACGCGGACATGGTGGAGGAACTCGCAGCCCTGTGGAAGGAGTTGCGGTTCGACGACACCGTGCGCGCCGTCGTCCTGACCGGGGCCGGGGAACGCGCCTTCTGCACGGGCATCGACCGGGACTTCGCCGTGCCGCAGCCCTCGTCGCCGTACATGCAGGACGATCCGCTGCTGCGGATCGGGCCGAAGGCGAACGACCTGTGGAAGCCGGTGGTGGCCGCGGTGCGGGGCATGGCCTGCGGCGGGGCCTTCTATCTGCTGGGCGAGAGCGAGTTCGTCGTCGCGGACACGACGGCGGCCTTCTTCGATCCGCACACGACGTACGGGATGGTCAGCGCCTACGAGTCCGTGCTGATGGCCGCGCGGATGCCGTACGGGGAGGTGGCCCGGATGATGCTCATGGGGACCGCCGAGCGGATCTCCGCGCGGCGGGCCCACGAGATCGGGCTCGTGTCGGAACTGACCGAGCCGGGCGAGGCGTTGGAGGCGGCCGTACGCTGCGCCACCGTCATCGCCGGGTATCCGGCGGAGGGCGTGCAGGGGACGGTACGGGCCCTGTGGGCGGCCGGGGAGGCGGGCCGTGCGCAGGCGTTCGCGCAGGCGCCGCACCTCATCGCCCTCGGCAGTCTGCCGGCCGAGCGGCAGGCCGCGCTGTTCGAGGGGCGGCGCCGGGGAGGGTTCCGGACGCGGTGAGCCGTCAGCTCACGACGGTGGCGTTCGCCTGGGGCTCGCAGTGGTCGAGGCGCGCGAAGTAGGCCTTGTTGAACGGGATCCGGGCGGTCTTCCTGCCGTGGGCGGGGACGGTGACGTCCAGGTCGTCGTAGTCGATGTACTTGGAGCGCCGGTCCTTGTAGTAGACCGTCACCGAGAAGGTGGCACCCGTGTCGTTCGGGTTGGTGACCTCGACCGTCGCGTACGGCTTCTTCCTGGTCGCGCAGCCGACGAGCTTGACCGTGGCGTCCTCCAGATAGCCGCTGCCGCCGCCGTCCGAGGTGTCGTCCGAGTCGTTGTACGAGCTGTCGTAGGAGTCGTTGTCCTCGTCGTCGTGGTCCTGGTGCGAGCTGCTGCAGCCGCCCCCGCCACTGCTGTGGCCGCCCCCGCTGCTGTGGCCGCTCTTGTAGTGATGGCCGCGGCTGCGGCCGTGCCCCGACGAGAACCCCGTCAGGGCGAGGACCACGAACATGAGCACGGCCGTGAACTTGAGTGTGCGCCCCCGCATTTTCATGCGGTCACCCTAACGGCGGAGCGATCACCGCGTGGCAGTGCTTCTGCACCCGGGGTAGCGTCCCTCGTGAGACGGCCGCCGTCCGGACCCCTTCCGTGCAGCCGGTGCGACGGCCGTCACCCCGGCCCGATTCAGCTGGTGCGCGCGGTCCCCGTCCCCTTCTCCGCGTCGAGCGCGTACACGCAGCGGTCCTTGCTGCACGCGTACACCACCCCGTCCTTGACCACGGGCGAGCCGGTGATCTCGCCGCCGGTGGCGAGCTTCCAGCGGAGCCGGCCGTCGTCGGCCTTCAGCGTGTACAGCAGATGGTCGGTGGAACCGAAGTGGATGCGGCCCTCGGCGACGGAGGGGGCGCCCACGACGTCGCCGCCGGCCTGGAAGCGCCACTTGGGGGTGCCGGTGACCGCGTCCAGGGTGTACAGGCCCTTGCCGCTGCCGACGTGGACATGGCCGGCGGCGACCAGGACCGGTTCGACGGAGGAGCGGGCCTCGGTGGCGATGCGCCAGCGGTCGCGGCCGTCGGTGGCGTCCAGGGCGTAGACCGTGCCCAGGTAGTCGGCGAGGTAGATGCCGCCGCCGGTGACGGCAGGGCCCGGGGCGAAGGCGGGCGGGCAGAGGAAGACCGCCGGGGACTCGAAGTGCCAGCGCACCATGCCGCTCGCCACGTCGATGGCGAGGACACGGGTGCCGGCGGAGACGTAGACGTAGCCGTCGGGGGCCGGGGTGATGCGGACCGGGACGCCGCCGCAGGAGGCCGCGTCGCCGATGGGGTACGACCAGCGCTCCTCGCCGGTGCGGGCCTCCAGGGCACGCAGCCGGGCGTCCTGCCAGACGTAGACGGTGCCGTCGTGGACGGCGGGGCCCGCCTCGGGGGACTCGAAGTCGGTCTGGCAGCCGGAGATCTCCCACAGCTTCTGGCCGCCGGAGGCCTCCCAGGCCTGGACGCCGCCACCGCGGGTGCCGGTGACGACCGTGCCCCGGTCGGCGTGCAGGGAGTACACCCAGGCGTCCGTGGACAGCCGCCACAGGTCGGCGCCCTCGCGGGCGTCCAGGGCGAACAGGGTGGGGCCGTCGGAGGCGTGGATACGGCCGTCCGCGACAGCCATCGACCAGGCGACGTCCCGCGTCTTGAAGCGGCGGCGGCCGGTGCCCACGTCCAGGGCGTGCACCTCGAAGGAGGTGACGTAGACGAGGTCGCCGTCGACGGTGGGGGTGCCCCAGACGTCGTTGGACATGCGGAACCGCCAGGGGCGCCAGCCGGACGTGGTCTCCGGGGGCGCGGGCGGTACGGCGGGGTCGGCGCCGTTGACGCCGGGGCGGGGGCGGGACCAGCTGGCGACCAGGCCGGCCTCCGGCGGGGGCGCCTTGACGGCGGCGGCGCGGGCGTCGGCGACCCGGGGGCCGGGGCCGATGGGCACCGGGGCGCCGGCCAGCCGGACCGGGCCGGTGTCGGGCGCGCCCGCCGCGCCGACCGGCGCGGGGGCCCGGACGGCGGGGTCGTAGGACGGCGGCGGGGGTACGGCCCCCCGCCCGCCGCTGCGCGGGCCGGGCGAGGTGGGGGCGGGCTTGGCGGCAGGGCGTCCGCCGCGGCGGGTCTCGATGAGGGCGACGGCCTTCTCCGGCAGCCAGGCGGAGGCGGTGCCGCTGTCGTCGGAACCGGAGCCGAACAGGTGCGGGGCGAGCTGGGCCTGGAGGTCGGCAGGGGAGGGGCGGCCGGCTGCCTCCATCTGCATACAGACCTCGATGAGGGGGCGCAGCTCGTCGGGCAGGCCGGTGAGGTCCGGGCCCTCGCGCAGCAGCATGAAGACGGTCTCGACCGGGTTGGCGCCGTGGAAGGGCGGGTGACCGGTGGCCGCGAAGACCAGCATGGAGCCGAGCGAGAAGACGTCGCTGGCGCCGGTGACGCTGCGCGAGTCCTTGGCCTGCTCGGGCGACATGTAGGCGGGGGTGCCGACGGCGACGTTCGTCATCGTCAAACGGGTGTTCGAGACGCCGGAGGCGATGCCGAAGTCGATCACCCGGGGGCCGTCCTCGACCACCAGGACGTTGGACGGCTTCAGGTCGCGGTGGACCAGGCCGGCACCGTGGATGGACTGCAGGGCCTCCGCCACGCCCGCCGCGAGCCAGCGCACCGCCTGGGCCGGGAGCGGCCCGCAGTCGTTCACTATCTCCTCGAGGGAGGGCGCGGGGACGTAGGCCGTGGCGAGCCAGGGCACGGCGGCGCGCGGATCGGCGTCGACCACGGCAGCCGTGTAGAAGCCGGATACCGCCCGGGCCGCCTCCACCTCACGGGTGAAGCGGACCCGGAAGAGCTGGTCCTCGGCCAGCTCGGTGCGGACCGTCTTGATCGCCACGCGCCGGCCGGACGCCGAGCGTGCCAGATAGACCAGCCCCATGCCGCCGGCACCCAGCCGGCCCAGCACCTCGAACGGCCCGATCCGCCGCGGATCGTGCTGTGTCAGCTGATCCACCACTTGCCTGCCACCTCCCCGTACGAGCCGCGCCACCCACATATGTACGCGACCGAAGTGCAGCGTCTCACCACCGCACCGCCATGGCGGCACGCACCCTGATTCTTCCTGGCCGGGAGGCTGGTTGCGAACCCGGTGACGAATCGGGGTGTCTCATGCCGAATACGGTCATTTCATCGTCGTGGTGCCTGCCTCACCGCTGCAGTACCGCGAACGACGCCCCCTGATTGTCGGTGACGACGGCCACTCGTCCGTACGACGTCTCGAAGGGTGGAGCCTGCACCCGCCCGCCGAGCCGCTGTACGGCCCCGACGGCGTCCTCCAGGTCCGTGACCCGGAAGTGGGTGACGAAGTGCGACGGCATCTCGGCCGGGAAGACGTCCGCGACGTCGGCGCGGCCGAAGTCGGGCTCGGCGTCGGCACCGAACAGGGCGTCGTGGAAGAGGCCGCCGTAGAAGGTGTTCGCGGCGGCGGTGTCGCGGGTGTAGAGCTCGACCCAGACGAAGGTGTTCGGCTCGTGCCGCCGCCCGAAGCCGGGGTGGCTCGCGGACTGCCACAGGCCGAACACGGCGCCCTGGGGGTCGGCGGCGAGGGCGGCGACGCCCAGGTCGCCCACCGGGAAGGGGGCCATGACCACCTGCCCGCCCGCCGCGACGATCCGCCGGCCGAGGGCCTGGGCGTCCGGAGTGGCGAAGGACACCGTCCAGACGGTGGGCATCCGCCCGTCCATCTTGGGGGCGAGCGAGGCGACGGGCTCGCCGCCCAGCAGGGCCCACACGGAGGAGCCTAGAGCGTCCTCGAAGGTCCACCCGAAAAGCTCACCGTAGAACCGCTTGCCCGCCTCGACGTCGGAAAGCCGGGCGTCCACCCAGCAGGGGACGCCCTCTCCGTACACCGATGCCCTGTTTTCGGCCATGTCGCCAAAGTAACCGTGCCGCGCGCACCCCGCAGACCAGCCACACCACCCCCGATGCACCCGTGCACCCCATTTGCAGTCGGCCGAATAGCGCTCCGATCACCCCTCGGTAAGCTGACGGCATGACAGGACAAGTGCGTACCGTCGACGGCCGCGTGGCCGGCCGGCGTGGGCAGGCGACCCGGCAGAAGCTGCTCGACTGCCTCAGCGAGATGCTCAGCTCCTCCCCCTACCGGGACGTCAAGGTCATCGATGTCGCCCGGAAGGCGGGCACTTCGCCCGCGACCTTCTACCAGTACTTCCCGGACGTCGAAGGTGCCGTCCTGGAGATCGCGGACCAAATGGCCGCCGAGGGCGTCGGGTTGACCGAGCTGCTGGCGGGCCGGAGCTGGGCCGGCAAGGCGGGGTGGCAGACCGCGCAGGAACTCGTGGACGGGTTCCTCGAGTTCTGGCGGAAGAACGACGCGATCCTGCGCGTGGTCGACCTCGGCGCCGCCGAAGGGGACAAACGGTTCTACAAGATCCGGATGAAGATCCTGAACTCGGTGAACAACTCCCTGGTCGACTCCATCACGGAACTCCAGTCCAAGGGCAGGATCGACAAGGACGTGAACCCGGCCGCGGTGGCCGGCTCGCTGGTCGCGATGCTCGCGGCCGTGGCCGCGCACCAGAAGGGCTTCCAGACCTGGGGCGTCAAGCAGGCCGAACTCAAGCCGAACCTGGCGCTGTTGGTGCACCTCGGTGTGACAGGCAAGAAGCCGACGAAGTAGCACGCGGCCATTTTTCCAGGTCCCAAGTCCTGTCTGGCAGGCGGTGGTTCACCCGAGTGGACCACCGCCTGCTTTCTCTTCGGGGCCGGGTGGGCCGCCCGGGGCCGCCCCGGTGCCCTCCACCCAGCCGACGGCTTCGGCGAGTTCCGCCCAGCTCCAGTGCCCGGGCCCGTTGCCCGTCAGCCACTCGTGTGCGTACCCGAGCACCTCGGCCCGGCGGTCCAGGGGCGGCTCCGGGTCGCCCAGCAGGGCGAGGAGCACCTCGGCCGCGATGGGCCGGGAGGCGTTCTCGGCCAGCCAGGCGAGCGCACGGGTCACGGCGGCCGCCCGCCAGGGGGCTGGTCCGGTGTGCCGGAGCAGCTCGGCCAGCGGGCGTCCCACCACCGAGCCGGTCGCCCGGTGGTCCAGCCAGGCCAGGAAGAGCTCGGCCGCGCGGGCCAGTTGTTCCTCGGTGAGGTCGCGCTGGGCCAGCAGGTGCGCGTACACCGCGCTCGGGTTGCCCGTGCCGGGCGGGCCGAAGCGGTCCAGCCAGGTCAGCGTGTGGTCGATCAGCGCCGCCCGCTGCCGCGCGCCGGCCGGCACCGAGCGCAGCAGACCGATGAGGTGGGAGGCGGCCGTACGGCCCTTCCCTGTCCGGTTCACCACGTACGGGACGAGCCGGGCCGCGAGCTCCGGGGCGGGGCCCGGCCGGGCCAGCAGCATCGCCGGCAGGGCGATGCCGCCGTCGGCCTCCGGGTGGTGTTCGAGCCAGGCCACCGCCAGGGCCTCGGTCACGGCGCGTAGGTCGCCCACCACGTCGGCGCGGGTCAGCAGCGGGCCCAGCACCCGGTCGGCGCCGGGGCTCGTCGCATGGTCCCGGAGCCACCGGGTGGTGGCCCGCAGGGTGGCGGTGGCCTCGTCCGGGCCGAGGGCCTGCAGGATGAGCAGCGGCTCGATGACGAACCTCGCCTCGTCGCTCTCGGCCTGCCCCACCAGCCAGGCCAGGGCGCGGTCCACCGCCTGCCCGGCCTGGTCCTCGGGGAGGCCGTTGTGGTGCAGCAGCAGGGGCCTCAGGACGTAGCTGGCGTACGGATCGGTGCCGGGCCGGGCCAGCCAGTCCAGGGCGAGACGGGTGGTGTCCGCGCGGCCTGGCTCGGCGGTGAGGAGGTCGTCCAGCAGGAAGCTGGCCTCGGCGGCGGTGCCGTACCGCTTCAGCCACCGCACGGCCCGCTCGGACGCCTCGGCCCAGGCCTCGCCGCCCGGCGGGAGCCGGCGCAGCAGCCAGTGCAGCAGCGCGGAATCCGGCCCCTGGCCGTGGATCCGCAGCCAGCGCAGGGTCGCGTCGACGACATCCTGGAGGAGCGGCCGCGGCAGATCGCCGCGCAGGAGGTCGGCCAGCAGATGCTGCTGCGACTCGGTCACCGGCTGCTCTCGGAGCAGCCTGCCGACGCGTTCGGCGGCCGGGCCGTCCCAGCGCACCAGGGCGCCGAGGACGAACTCCTGCGGTTCCCCGGCGTTGCGGGTCAGCCATTTGTTCGCGTGTCCGACGGCCTGCTGGGCCTCCTCCTCGGTGAGGTCGAAGCGCAGCAGGGGGCGCAGCACGAAGGAGGCCTGCGGGCGCTCGCGGTGATCGCGCAGCCACTTCAGGGCCTGGCCGACCGCGCGGTCCCGGTGTCCCCCGAGATCCGTGCGCCGCAGCAGGCGCGGCAGGACGAACGAGACGCCGGGGTTGCCGTTCTGCCGGACGACCCAGGTCAGCGCGGCGTCGAGCACGGACTTGGCGTGGGGTCCGAGATCGTCGCGGTCGAGCAGCGGGCCGAGCACCACGGAGCCGGCCGAGTGCCCCGGGTTGCGGCGTATCCACTCCCGGGCCGCCTCCACCAGCCGCCGGGCGGTCCCGGGCGTCAGCTCGGGGCGGCCGAGGGCGGCGGCCAGCAGCTGGACGGCGCGCCGTTCACCCTGGTGGCGCCGTACCCAGGCCAGGGCGCGGTCGGCGACCACGTCCAGCCGGTCCGGCGCCAGGCCCTCGGCGTACAGCAGGGCCTGCAGGAGCAGGCCCGTCTCGGGGGCGTGGCGACGTGATTCCAGGCAGGTCAGGGCGCTGCCGAGCAGCTGCTGCGGCAGCGGTCCGGCGATGCTGTCCACGGCCTGGGCGAGTACGGCGGGCAGGGCACGGGGCCGCTCACGCTCGATCTGGTCCAGCCAGGGTCCGACCAGCTCGTCCCAGAGCCGGAGCATCCCGGCCTGCCAGGGGGTGCGGGCCATCAGGTCGAACGCGGTCTCGCCGAGTGCGTCGGCGGCGAGCAGCTTCCCGATCGGGTCGGCCCGCACCTGCAGCCAGCGGGCGCACGCGTCCTCGATCCTGGCCTGCCGGGCCGCGTCCTGGTCGGTGGTCCAGCGGGAGAGGTGCCGTACGGCCTGGGTGAAGGTCGGGCCGCGGTCGAGCAGCGCGTCCAGGAGTTCCTCGGCGGTGCCGCTCTGGACGGTCTGCCCGGGGACCAGTGTGGCGTCGAGCAGGCCGTCCGCGACGATGTCGTGGACCAGTTCGAGCCGGTCGGCGCCGCCCACCAGCCAGCCCTGGTCGCGCAGCAGGGCGAGCACATCACCGCCTCGGAGCCCGAAGTCGCTGTCGGCGCGCTGGTCGAGGGCCCGGTCCACGGCCTCCCGCACGGCGGCGGAACGGTCCTGCGGGCAGGCCAGCAGGGCCACCGTGGAGGCCAGCAGCGCCACGCGTGGACGGGACAGGCCCGCCTCGCCGTCCGCGGCGGTCGGGACGCCGAAGTCACGTTCGAGTCGCCGTCGCAGCCAGTCGAAGTGGCTGCCCCGGCGCAGGTCGGAGAGGTCGGGGGCGTCCTGCCCGGACCGGGCCTGCTCCTCCAGCGCCCGCGCGATCAGCAGGGCGAGGACCGGCCGGTCGCTGCACGCGGCCACCAGCTCCTCCTCGCCCCACCGCCGCCAGGCCTCCCGGGCGACCTTCTGGAAGATCGCCGCGGCCACCCGGCCCCGGTATTCCTCCCCGTCCTCCAAGGGCACCCGAGCGAAGACGCCCTGCACCTCCGACATCTGGAGCGCACCGGGCCGGGCGGAGGCCAGACAGGCCACCCGTCCCTCCGGGTCGAGGGTCTGCAGTTCCCGGCCCAGCTCCGTCAGCCCCAGCTGCGAGTAGCTGTCCAGATAGTCGAGGACGAGCAGGACCCGGGCCGCGTCCGCGACCGGCGCGTGCGCCAGGGCCGCCTGTACGAGGTGCTCGGCGGTCACCGCGGACCCGGGTGTCACGTGCAGGACGAGCCAGGTGCCCGCCGGTTCCTGTCCGGCCAGCGTCGCCACCTCGAAGCAGGTACGGGTCTTCCCGGCTCCGGCCACGCCCTCCAGCAGCACCCCGCGCCGCGGCTCCGCGTACCCGCCGGGCTCGTACTGCGCGTCGAGCCGGTCCAGCAGCCGGACCGGAGCGGCGCCGCTGCCCGCCCCCGGACTGACGAACTCCAGCCGCTCCGCCGTGAGGTACTGCTCCTTGTCGTCGAGGTCCCGCAGTACCTGCCCGTGCGTGCGCAGGTGCGGGGAGAACCAGGACAGCTCCCGCGGGGCGAGCGCGGCGAGATCCTCGGTCCTGGCCGTCCACACCGAGTCGCGCAGCCAGCCGTCGGTGCTGTTGTAGCGGGCGCTGACCACGCCGACGACGGCGTCGTCGGAGGTACGGCGGACGGGGGCGCCGCTCATGCCGCTCAGCAGGTCCTTGGCGCGGAGGCGGCCGAGCCGGACGCCGTCGTCCCGCTCGGTCGTGTGCTCCCAGCGTCCGTCGGCCCTCAGGTACTGGTAGGTGTGCCGGTCGTCGTAGCCGGGGACCACCCCGAAGCCCTCGATGACCAGCTCGGTGCCGGGTTCCACGGTCTCCGTCGGCATGGCGCGGGTCACGGACGCCGGAAGGGGGCTGTCGGTGCGCAGAACGGCCAGATCGTGTGCCGGGTCCACCCGTTCGACCGTGGCCGTGCCCGCCGGGCCGCCCGCCAGCGGGGCGAAGCGCACCTGCGCGCCCGGGACCGCGAGACCGAGCCTCTCCAGGACGTGGCAGGCGGTGGCGAGGACGCCGGGCGAGAGCTGGAAGCAGGTGCCCACCGGTTCGTCGGCGTCGGAGTGCAGGACGCTGCCCAGATATCCGGGGACGCCGGAGGAGGACGAGGAGGACGCGGGGGACGCGGGGGACGCGGGGGACGCGGGGGACGCGGCGGGTGCAGGCATCAGGACGCCTCGTCGTCGGCTCCCTCGTCACCGGCTTCGTCCTCGTCGGCCGCCTGGGCTCCCCTCCCGTCGTACGTCAGCTTCACCCTGAGGGTGACCTCGCCGCTCGCGCCGGCCACGATGATGTCGCCCTTGGCGGAGAACTTCACCCCGAACTCCACCTCCAGGGCGTCCGGCCCGGCCGCCCGGCCCGCCCGGCGCAGGGCCGCCGCCGTGGAGGTCGCGACCTCCACGATCGTCGACTGCGCCTGCTCGAAGGCGTCCTGGACGCGTCCGGTGAGGTTCCCCGGCCACGCGGCCGTCTGCTCCGTTCCCGGCAGCCGCACATCGGTGGCCTCCACCAGGATCCGGACACCGCCCACTTCGACCGGAATGTACATGTCGTTCATGTCCGCCCCCGTCTCCCGCAACCACTGATCGCGTTCTCGGTGTACCACAGGCCGCTCCCGCCCCGCAGGGGGCAACACCCTGTCCGCACAACGCATTTGAGACAGCGGGCGCCCGCCGGGCTACCCCCGTGTCGCGGGCAGCGGCCGGTCCTGCACCACGTGCTTCATCACCAGCGTCGAGGTCAGCCGCTGCACCCCGGGCAGGGTCGCGAGCCGCTCGTCGTACAGCCGCTGGAAGGCGGCGAGGTCGGCGGTGGCCACCCGGAGCAGATAGTCGGGCTCGCCGAACAGCCGCTGGGCGTCCAGGACGTGCTCCAGCTCGCTGACCGCCCGCTCGAACTCGACGACCGTCTCCCGGTCCTCCTGCCGCATGGAGACGAAGACCAGCGCCTCGAAGTTGAGCCCGAGCGCGGCCGCGTCCACCACCGCCCGGTAGCCCTGGATGGCACCGGAGCGCTCCAGCTCGCGCAGCCGCCGGTGGCAGGGCGAGACGCTCAGGCGCACCCGGGCGGCCAGCTCGGTCACGGTCAGCCGCCCGTCCTGCTGCAGTTCGGCAAGGATTTTCCGGTCTACGTCGTCCATGAAGAAGATAATTGCCCAGAACTCACGATCATGGGCAAATTTCAGGAACACTTTCGGGCCATTCACGCCTAATGTCCCCAGCATGGACTCGGGACTGCTCTTCTCCTTCCTCGCCGTGGACCTGCTGCTGGTGTGTGTACCGGGCGCGGACTGGGCGTTCGTCATCGCGACCGCCCTGCGCGGCCGCTCGGTGCCGCGTGCGGTGGCGGGCCTGGTCTCCGGCTACGCCCTGCACACGGTCCTGGCGACGGCGGGTCTCGCGGTCCTGGTCGCGGGCTCGCCCCGGCTGCTCACGGCACTGACGGTGGCGGGCGCCGGATATCTCCTGTGGCTGGGCTGGGGAGTGCTGCGCCGCCCGGCCGTCCCGGGGGCGGCGGACGAGGCCCCGGGCCCCGACCGGCGCCTGTTCCTGCGGGGTGCCACGATCAGCGGGCTGAACCCCAAGGGCCTGCTGCTCTACCTCTCCGTGCTTCCCCAGTTCCTCACTCTCCGCGGCGCCCACCTGCCCATACCCGCCCAGACCGCGTCCCTCGGCCTGTTGCACATGGCGTGCTGCGCGGCCGTGTACCTCAGCGTCGGCGCCCTGGCCCGCGTCCTGCTGGCGGCCCGGCCGGCCGCGGCCCGCGCGGTCACCCGCACGTCGGGCGCGGCGATGCTCGGAATCGGCGCGTTCCTGCTGGTGGAACGCCTGGCCACGCTCTGACGATCACTTTCTCAGGAGCCGGAAGATCCTGATCTCCCGCTCCACCCGCGCCTGGTAGGTGGCGTACGGCGGCCAGAACGCCAGCAGCGCCTTCCAGGCGGCGGCCCGCTCCTCCCCCTCCAGCAGCCGGGCCGTGACCAGGATGTCCCGGCCCTTCCAGCTGATCGAGGCGTCCGGACGGGCGAGCAGGTTGTGGGTCCAGGCGGGATGGCCGGTCCGGCCGAAGTTGGAGCCGACGAGGAGCCAGCCGTGCCCGTCCTCCTCCGGCATGCAGGCCAGCGGGGTCCGGCGCGGCAGCCCGCTCCTCGCTCCCGTCGAGGTGAGGATCACGCCGGGCAGCAGCTGCGCGCTGAGCAGCACCCTTCCCCGGGTGAGCCGGTGCACGGCCCGGTCGAGGGCCGGGACCACGTGCGGGGCGACCTTCGCGAAGGCCCGGGTGGCGGACACCTTCTGCACGAACCGCACGCCGACGCCGGCCATCAGACCGCCACCTCCCCGCGCACGAACAGCCCGGCCTCCTCGGCGGCCCGGTCCCGCAGCCGGTGCACGGGCCCGAAGAGCAGCTCGTCCCCGGCCGCCCGTTTGAAGTACAGGTGGGCCTCGTGCTCCCAGGTGAACCCGATCCCGCCGTGCAGCTGGATCGCCTCCCCGGCCGCACTCCGCAGCGCTTCCAGTGCCTGCGCGAGCGCGAGCCCGCCCAGGTGCCCACCCGTCTCCCGCCACCACCCTTCCGGCGAGGCTCCCCCGGTGCTGGACGCCTGGGGGCACCCCCATCGCGCCGCACCTGCTGATTCGTTCGCCGTCGCCCAGGCGGCGTAGTACGCGGCCGAGCGGGCGGCCTGCACGCCCACGTACACGTCCGCCAGCCGGTGCTTGACCGCCTGGAAGGAGCCGATGGCCCGCCCGAACTGCTCCCGCCGCCCCACGTACTCCACGGTCCGCTCCAGCGCCCGGTCGGCGGCGCCCACCGCCTCGGCGGCGAGCACGGCGGCGACGGTGTCGCCGAGTCCGGCGAGGGCGGGAAGCACGTCCTGGTCGGCCTGTCCCAGCAACTCGGCCGGCACGTCCCGGAGCTGGATCCGTCCCTGCGGCCGGGTGGCGTCGAGCGCGGTCTGCCGGGCCCGTACGACCCCCACGGCGTCCCCCGCGACCAGGAACAGCAGGGTCCGGGACCGCGCGTACCCGCCGGTGTGCGCGGCGACGACGAGCAGCCCGGCGCTGTGCCCGTCCAGCACCTGGTCGACCTGTCCGTACAGCCGCCACCCGTCCCCGCCCTGCCGGGCCTGCACGCCGCCCGCCCGGCCGCCGCCGGCCCACTGGCCGTCGCTGCCGCCGGTCAGGGCCAGGGCGGCGGTGAGGGCGGGGCCGGGGACGCAGAGGGCGGCGGTGAGGGTGCCGGCGGCGAGGCGGGGCAGCACAGCGGTGCGTTGCTCCTCGGTGCCGAGGGCGAGGATCAGCGGGGCCACGAGGACGGAGGTGGCCAGCAGCGGGGAGGGGACGAGCGTCCGCCCCGTCTCCTCGCAGGCGAGGGCGAGTTCGGTGGCCGAGCAGCCGACGCCGCCGTAGGCCTCGGGGAGGGCGAGCCCGGGCAGGCCGAGCCGGCCGGCGAGGGCGGACCACAGAGCGGGGTCGTACCCGGCCGGACTGTCGACGGCGGCCCGCAGCGCCTCGGCGCCACCGTGCTTGTTGAGCAGTTCACGCAGGGCCCGGCGGATCTCGTCCTGCTCGGCGGTGAGACGCGTGTCCATGGCTGATCCGATCCCTCCGACCTGATCTGACGGTGCGTCATATTAGGCCGGGCGGGAGGCGAAGCCCAGAGGCGCGACACCTGCCGCGGGCCAGCAGATCTGATGTACCGTCAGATTTATGAGACCCGGGAACCGGAAAGTCGCCGTGGCCGGGGTGGCCCTCTCCGACTGCGGCCGCGTGGACGGCACGACCCCGTACGCCCTGCACGCCCAGGCGGCCCGCCGCGCCCTCGCGGACGCGGGCCTGGACCGCACCCTGGTGGACGGCTTCGCCTCGGCGGGCCTCGGCACGCTGGCCCCGGTGGAGGTGGCCGAGTATCTGGGCCTGCGCCCCACCTGGGTGGACTCCACCTCCGTCGGCGGCTCGACCTGGGAGGTCATGGCGGCCCACGCGGCGGACGCGATAGCGGCCGGCCACGCGAACGCCGTCCTGCTGGTCTACGGCTCGACGGCGCGCTCGGACATCAGGGCCGGCCGCAGGACGGGAAACCTGTCGTTCGGCGCACGCGGCCCGCTCCAGTTCGAGGTCCCCTACGGCCACACGCTGATCGCCAAGTACGCGATGGCGGCCCGCCGGCACATGATCGAGCACGGCACGACGATCGAGCAGCTGGCCCAGGTGGCGGTCCAGGCCCGCGCCAACGCCGCCCTGAACCCCGAGGCGATGTTCCGGGACCCGATCACGGTCGACGACGTCCTGTCCGGCCCGATGGTCGCCGACCCCTTCACCAAGCTGCACTGCTGCATCCGCTCGGACGGCGGGGCGGCGGTCCTGCTGGTGGCCGAGGAGTACCTGCGGGACTGCCGTACGGCCCCCGTCTGGATCCTCGGCACCGGCGAGCACGTCTCCCACGCCACGATGTCCGAGTGGCCGGACTTCACGGTCTCCCCTGCGGCGGTGAGCGGCAGGCTCGCCTTCGAGCGGGCCGGGGTGCGCCCCGCCGAGATCGACTTCGCCGAGATCTACGACGCCTTCACCTACATGACCCTGGTGACCCTGGAGGACCTGGGCTTCTGCGCGAAGGGCGAGGGCGGGGCGTTCGTGGAGAAGGGCCGGCTGCTGGTCTCCGGGGAACTCCCGGTGAACACGGACGGGGGCGGTCTGTCGGCCCAACACCCCGGTATGCGCGGGCTGTTCCTGCTGGTGGAGGCGGTACGGCAGCTGCGCGGGGAGGCAGGCGAGCGCCAAGTGCGGCGGCCGGACGGAGAGTTGCCGTACCTCGGTGTCGCGTCCGGCACGGGGGGCTGGTTCTGCTCCTCGGGGACGGTGGTGCTGGGCCGGTGACGGACCGGCTCAGCGGTCGTCCGCACCCCCCTCACCCTCCTCCTCGCGCAGTCTGCGCCAGATGCGGGTGCGGTGCAGGACGTAGAGCGCGACGAACACGACGACGACCTGCAGCCCGATGGCGAGCAGCCAGAAGACGGCCCTGCTCTCCAACTCGTCGGTCAGATAGGTGAAGTTCATGCCGAAGAACCCCGTCAGGAACGACAGCGGCAGGAAGATCACCGACACGATGGCGAGCCGGTTGATCACGGCGTTCTGCTCACCGGAGACGAGGGTGGAGTAGCTGGAGAAGGCCCGCCTGGAGGCGTCCTGCAGGGACTCGATGTCCGTGTGCACGAGCGTCGCCGTGTGCTGGAACTCCTGGGCGAGCCGCTGGCGCTCCTCGGGGAAGTCGCGGCTCATCATCCTCCGGGTGAACATCTCGTCCATCACCTGGAGGTAGGGCAGGAGCGTGCGGTGCAGGAGGGCGGAGTGCCGTCGCAGCTGTGACAGCCGGTAGATCTGGTCGGGGCGTCGCCCCATGAACATCTCGTCCTCCAGGTCCTCCACCAGCAGCAGGTCCCGCACGGCGGACCGGCGGTAGGTCGCCAGGGCCTCCTCGAGCAGCAGGAAGAGCACGGCCACCGTGTCGGAAGGGTGTTCGCTCCGCAGCTGCCCGATGACGCTCTCCCTCAGGCCGGCCTGCCCTCGGTGCACCGTGAGGAGATACCGCTCGGTCACCAGGGTATGGACATGACCGACCTCGTTCCCCTCGACCACGGGCACGACGAAAGCGGCCCGGTCCCCGAGGAACTCGGCCCGCGCGGGTACGCCCTCCCTGCCGAGCCAGGTCAGACCCTCGGCTTCCAGGCCGAGCTGGTGCGAGACCGGCGGCACCACGGTCGGCGGCTCCTCGGTCAGCTCGACGTCGACGAGCAGGAATCCGGCCGTGGCGAGCCGCTCCCGTGCCTCCGCCACGTCCGTACGCGTGACGCCCCCCTCCGGCATCGACACCACCGTTACGATCATCGCCCCTCACCGCCGGTCCCGGAGCCCGCAGCTCCCAGCCTGCGCACACACCGGTTCACCCGCATGCGGGGGCAGTCCGGACGGCGTACAGGAACGAGGGCCCGGCGCCATACTCGTGGACATGGAAACGGATCTTCACGGGCTGCTGCGGTCCCTGCGGGTGTGGTCACCCGAGGAGACCGAGCTACGGCCCTTCGACCCGGACGAGGCGCCTTCGGCACCGCTGCAGCTGTTCACGACGTGGTTCGCGGAGGCGGTGGAGGCCGGTCAGCCGGAGCCGCACACCATGGCGCTGGCGACGACGGACGAGGACGGTCTTCCGGACGTACGGATCGTGATGCTGCACGGGGCGGACGCGGAGGGCTGGTCCTTCGCGACGCACGTCACGAGCCGCAAGGGCCGGGCCCTGAGCGCCCACCCGTACGCGGCGCTGGCCTTCTACTGGCCGGTGCTGGGGCGGCAGGTGCGGGTACGGGGTCCGGTGACGTCGGCGCCGTCGCAGGAGAGCCAGGCAGACCTGCACGCCCGCTCGACCGGGGCCCTGGCGGCGGCGCTCACCGGGCGGCAGAGCGAGGAGCTGTCCTCGCTGGACGAGCTGCGGCAGGCGTCGGAGGCCGCCTGGGAGCGGGCCCGGCACAACCCGGCGGAGCCGTCCGGGACCTGGACGCTGTACCGCCTGCGGCCGCAGGAAGTGGAGTTCTTCCAGGGAGACGCGGCCCGCAGACACGTGCGTCTGACTTACCGTCGCACCAAGACCTCGGACGCCTCCGGCTGGTCGAGGCATCTGTTGTGGCCGTAAGGGGCTGAGGGGGACGACATGAAGTGGCTGAGGCGGGGCCGCGGGCCGCACCCGCCGGAGGTGCCGGGAGCGGGGCCGGTGGCCCTGAGCGGTGTGGCCAAGACCGCGGGACCGGCCCCGGTCGCGCCCATGGCGGCGCCGGCGCTGCTCAGGGCGGGCGGGCCGGTGTTGCACCGGGTGTCCGGCGACGGGAGCCGCGTGGTGGAGCCGGCCACCGGCGCCGAGCCGGTGATCGTCGGCATCACGCACCACGGTCCGGGCCACTTCGTGGTGGACGCGCTGGACGACCGGATGCGCTCCGGCAGCCAACTCGTCTACACCGACGGGCCCTTCGCCTGCCGGGCACTGATCAACGCCGACGACCGTCCGGTGCGTGCGCTGCGGATCCAGGCGGACGGCCCGTGGACGGTCGAGGTCACCGGCCTCGCCGACGCCGTCGTGCTCGGCGGACACGCCGAGCGCGAGGCCTCGGACGTCCTGCGCCACGAGGGCGGTCCGGCCGTCGCCCAGCTGCGTCACACGGGAACTCCGCGCTCCGCAGACGGCGGCTACTTCCTCGCCGACGTCTTCGAGCCCGACGGCTCCGGCTTCCTCGACCAGCTGGCGAACCACGTGGGCCCGTGGAGCGGCGAGGTCCCCCTGTCCGGCCCCTGCCTGCTGTACGCCCGGTCGGACGGGCCGTGGTCGATCAGTGTGCGCCCGGCGGGCGGCCGGGCCTGAGGTCCGCGAGTTCCCACACCGCGAAGTCCGCCACTGCCCGGTAACCGATCCGCTGGTACAGCGCGTTGCTGGTGGGGTTCGCGAGGTCCGTGAAGAGGAGGATCTCCCGCGTCCCGGACTCCAGGGCCACCCGGCTGACCTCGGCGGTCACCGCGCTCGCGTAGCCACGGCCGCGCAGGTGCGCCGGTGTGTACACCGTCTGCACCCGCACCTGGCCCGCCGTCGCCCGTGTCACCCCGGCCATGGCGACGGGGGTGCCGTCGGGGGTTTCCCAGAGGGTGAGGCCGCCGTGAGCGAGGCGCGCGTCGGCCCACTCGCCCGCGCCCTGCCCGGCGTGCACGCCGGCCGCTGCCGTGAACTCGCCGTACCAGCGCATCAACAGGTCCCGGTCGGCCGGGCCGGCCACCCTGGGGCGCCCCTCGGGCAGCCGCTCCGGTGGGTTCGACTCCGCCAGCCGGTAGAGCCGTTGGCGCTGGTGGATCTCACCCTCCGTGCCGGTGCGCCGCTGCCAGGCCGCCGCGAAGGCGGCCGCCGTGTCGCGTTCGGCAAAGATGCCGGCGACCGGGCGGCCGAGGTCCAGCAGCCGGGCCGCCAGCGCATCGGCCTGCGCCGCGCCGAGCAGGGTGGCCCTGACCGGGTAGGGCGGGGTGTGCAGGAGGGTTGCCCGGACCCCGCCGCTCTCGTCGCCGAGCGTCCCGAAGAGCGGCGCCTCCTCTCCGAAGGTCCCCGGCCCCCGGCTGCGCAGCGCGTCCGTGACCGTCAGCTGCACGGTGTGCAGGGCCGGCCGGGAGCGCAGGAAGCCGTCGGCGCGGGTGAGGAAGTCGTCCAGGTCGTGGGTCAGGTGCCAGGCGTCCGGATGCATCCCTGCATGGTTGCGCTCAGCCGGCCGGCCTGAACACCGGTTTTCCCTCCCTGAACGTCACCCGCAGGGGCATCCCGGCGGCCATGTCCCCGCTCTCCACCAGCTCCGTCATCATCCGCGGGCCCTCCGCCAGGTCCACCACGGCGGCGACGTACGGGGTGCGGTCGCCGAAGGGCGGGAGGTCGTTGCGGTGGACCGTGGACCAGGTGTAGAGGGTCGCCCGGCCGCTCGCCTCCTCCCAGGTGACGTCCTCGCTCCAGCAGTGCGGGCAGAACTCGCGGGGGTAGTGGTGGGCCCGGCCGCAGGTGGCGCAGCGGCGGATCAGCAGCCGCCCCTCCTCCGCCGCCGCCCAGTAGGGGCGCGTGAAGGAGTCGGTCTCCGGCTCGTCGAAACGGGCCGGGCTCATCAGAACCACCCCAGCGCCGCGTCCACCGACCACGTCTGCCCCGCCATGCCGAAGAAGCCGGCCAGCGAGATCAGCGCCATCATCGAGTTCTGCCCCTGCTCCGCCCAGTCGTGGATCATGAGGACGAAGTAGAGGACGTTCAGGGCCAGGCCGCCCAGCAGGGCCACCGGGGTCAGGAAGCCCAGGATCAGGCCGAGTCCCAGGGCGAGTTCGGCGTAGGCCACCACGTAGGCCATCTGCTTCGGCCGGGGTGTCACCACCGTCTCGAAGCCCGCCCGCACCGGGGCCCAGCGGTGCTTCTCCGCGACGCCTGCCGCCCAGGCGATACCGCCGCCCTCGAACCACGTCTTCTTGTCCTTGTGCCGCCAGCTCTCCAGCCACCACAGGCCGAGGCCTATGCGCAGCACCGCGAGCCACTCCGCGCCGTCGAGCCAGATCGAGTCCATGGATCTGACGGTACGTCAGATGGCGGGGAATGCCGAGGGGGCTGCAGTCGATTCGCCGTGCGTTCGCCGCGGGACCGCCGGCGCCCTGTGAATGCCCGGTGGCGGACCGCGGTGTCCGTGCACCACTTCCGCCCATCCGGAATGCCTACGCCACCTGTCCCACCCACATCTCCCACCGATGTGATCAATCCGCAACCAATTCCGGTCTTGACCGAGACCCATCAACGGGGTGGGTGATTACGCTCCCGCTCATGGCCGTCTCCCGTCCCTCCCCCGCGCACCTCTCGGCGACCCCCGCCGACCGTCCCGTGTACGTCATCGGCGCCGGTCCCGGCGGACTCGCCGCCGCGTACGCGCTGCGGGCCCGGGGCGTACGGGCCGTGGTGCTGGAGAAGGCCGACGAGGTGGGCGCCTCCTGGCGGCGCCACTACGACCGGCTCCATCTGCACACCACCCGCCGGCTGTCCGCCCTGCCCGGGCTCGCGATACCGCGGAGGTTCGGCCGCTGGGTGTCGCGGGACAACGTGGTGCGTTACCTGGAGAAGTACGCCGAGCACCACGAGCTGGAGATCGTCACCGGCGTGGAGGTGTTCCGCGTCGAGCGGTCCGCCGACGGGACGGGTTGGCTGCTGCACGCCTCCGGCGGACGGGAGCTGACCGGCAGCGCGGTGGTCGTCGCCACCGGCTACAACCACACCCCGCGCGTGCCCGAGTGGCCGGGCCTCGAGGGGTACGGCGGGGAGTTCCTGCACGCCGGCCGGTACCGGAACGCCGAACCGTACGCGGGCCGGGACGTGCTGGTCGTCGGCGTCGGCAACACCGGTGCCGAGATCGCCGTGGACCTGCTGGAGGGCGGGGCCGGGCGGGTGCGGCTGGCCGTGCGGACCGTTCCGCACATCGTGCGCCGCACCACCCTCGGCTGGCCCGCGCAGTACTCGGGCGTGCTGGTACGGCGGCTGCCGGTGCGGTTCGTGGACCAGGTGTGCCGGATCCAGGCCAGGATCGGCGTCCCTGACCTGTCCGCCCACGGCCTGCCCCGCCCGGACACCGGTCTGTACAGCAGGGTCAGGCAGGGCGCCGTCCCGGTCCAGGACGTCGGCCTGATCGACGCCGTGCGGAAGGGGAAGGTGGAGATCGTGGCCGCCGTCGAGTCCTTCGAGGACGGGAAGGTGGTCCTCGCCGACGGCACCCGCGTCGAGCCGGACGCCGTGATCGCCGCGACCGGGTACCGGCGGGCGCTGGAGGGGCTGGTCGGACATCTCGGGGTACTGGACGACCGGGGCAGACCGGCGGTGCACGGCGGTCGCGCGCCCGCCCGGGCGCCCGGGCTGTACTTCACCGGGTTCACCAACCCGATCAGCGGGATGTTCCGCGAACTGGCGCTGGACGCCGAGAAGATCGCGAAGGGTGTGACCAAGGAGTTCCGCACCGGACAGTAACTTTGCCGCTCCGACCCATTCCTGACACTCCGTCAGTTCAAGTAATCTGACAGAGCGTCAGTTGATGTGGTTGTCTCACAGGAGCGGGCGGAACGATGCTTGGATCAACCCACGGCACCCTCACCACCGACTCCCGCCGGGCCCGGGTCATCGCCTGCGGTGAGCAGCGGACCGGACCCGTCGTCCACGATCAGGTCGACGACCTCGACGTCGGCGGGCGGCCGCTGTACGCGGACGTACCGGATCTCGCGCGGCTCTTCCGGCCCGGGTCGGTCGCCGTCATCGGCGCCTCGGACGCCGAGGGGCGGCCGAACACCGGGATCACCCGGCAACTGCTGAGCTGGGCCGAGCGGGTGGGAGCCCGGGTGCACCCGGTGCATCCGACCCGGCCGTCCGTGTTCGGCATCCCGTGCTCCGCCTCCGTCGCCGACCTGCCGGAACAGGTCGACCTGGCGGTGCTGCTGATGGCCGACCCGCTGCCGGTGATCGAGGAACTCGCCGAGACGAAGGTGAAGTTCGCGGTCGCCTTCGCCTCCGGGTTCGCGGAGACCGGTGAGGCGGGGGCCGAGGCGCAGGAACGGCTCGCGCAGGCCGTACGGCACTCGGGGCTGCGGCTGCTCGGGCCGAACACCAACCTCAACGCCTTCGAGCGCTTCCGGGACGATCTGGAGGGGCCGGCCATCGCGCTGATCACCCAGTCCGGGCATCAGGGCCGGCCCGTCTTCGCCCTGCAGGAGCTGGGCGTCCGGCTCTCCCACTGGGCGCCGACCGGCAACGAGGCCGACCTGGAGAGCGCCGACTTCATCTCCTACTTCGCCGAGCAGCCCGAGGTCGGCGCCATCGCCTGCTACGTCGAGGGCCTCAAGGACGGCCGCGCCTTCCTGCTGGCCGCCGACCGCGCCGCCCGCCGCCGGGTGCCGGTGGTCGCGGTGAAGGTGGGCCGCACGGAGGCGGGGGCCCGTACGGCCGCCTCCCACACCGGCAAGCTCACCGGCGCCGACGACGTGGTGGACGCGGCGATGCGGCAGTACGGCGTCATCCGCGTCGACGGCCTCGACGAACTCCAGGACACGGCCGCCCTGCTGGCCCGGGCGCGGGCCCCGCGGGCCGACGGCGTCGTCGTCTACTCCATCTCCGGCGGCACGGGTGCCCACGTCGCCGACCTGGCCGCCGGGATCGGGCTGCGGCTGCCGGGGCTGTCGCAGGAGCGGCAGGCCGAGCTGCACCAGTGGATCCCGGAGTACCTGAGCGTGGCCAACCCGGTGGACAACGGCGGGCATCCGGTGGGCGACTGGCGCGGCCGGAAGATCATCGACGCGATCCTCGCCGACCCGGAGGTCGGGGTCCTGATCTGCCCGGTCACCGGCCCCTTCCCGCCCCTCAGCGACAAGCTCGTACGCGACCTGGTCGAGGCCGCGGAGGAGACGGACAAGCTGGTGTGCGTGGTGTGGGGGTCGCCGGTCGGCACGGAGCCGGCGTACCGGGAGGTCCTGCTCGGCTCCTCCCGTGTGGCCACCTTCCGCACGGTCGGCAACTGCCTCACCGCCGTCCGCGCCTGGCTCGACCACCACCGCTTCGTCAGCGACTACCGCTCCCCCTTCGACGAGGCGCCGCGCGTCCCCTCCCCCTCCTTCCGCAAGACCGAAGCCCTGCTGCGGCCCGGGCAGCAGCTCAGCGAGCACGCGGCCAAGCAGCTGCTGCGCGCCTACGGCATCAGGGTGCCGCGCGAACAGCTGGTGACCAGCGCGGCGGCCGCCGTCCGCGCGGCCGGGCAGGTCGGCTACCCGGTGGTGATGAAGGCGTCCGGCGGGCAGATCGCGCACAAGACCGAACTGGGCCTGGTGAAGATCGGCCTCACCTCGGCCAGCCAGGTCCGGGACGCCTACCGCGAGCTGACCGACATCGCCCGCTACGAGGGCGTCACGCTGGACGGGGTCCTGGTGTGCCAGATGGTCGAGCAGGGCGTCGAGATGGTCGTCGGGGTGACCCACGACGAGCTGTTCGGGCCGACCGTGACCGTGGGGCTCGGCGGGGTGCTGGTCGAGGTGCTGCGCGACGCCGCCGTACGGGTGCCGCCGTTCGGCGAGGAGCAGGCCCGGGACATGCTCGCCGAACTGCGCGGACGGGCCCTGCTGGACGGGGTCCGGGGCCGCCCGCCGGCCGACCTCGACGCGCTGGTGGAGGTGGTCATGCGGGTCCAGCGCATGGCCCTCGAACTCGGCGAGCAGCTGGCCGAGCTGGACATCAACCCGCTGATGGTGCTGCCCCGCGGGCAGGGCGCGGTGGCGCTGGACGCGCTGGTGGTGTGCCGGTGAGCGACCTCGGGCACGACGTCCGGGAGCAGGTCTCGCACATCACCCTCGACCGCCCCGAGGCCCTCAACGCGCTCACACCCGCCATGCGGGACCGCCTGATCGGACTGCTGGAGGACGCCTCGGCGGACCCCGGTGTACGAGCCGTCGTCCTCACCGGCACCGGCCGGGGATTCTGTGCGGGAGCGGACCTGCGGGGCGGCTCGGGGGGCGCCGGGCCGCGCATCCCCGGTGACGTGTCCCGAGTCCTGCGCCTGGGCGCCCAGCGGCTCGTCTCGGCCGTACTGGACTGCGAGAAGCCGGTGATCGCCGCCGTGAACGGCACCGCGGCCGGGCTCGGCGCGCACCTGGCCCTGGCCTGCGACCTGGTCCTGGCGGCCGAATCGGCCCGCTTCATCGAGGTGTTCGTCCGGCGCGGACTCGTACCCGACGGCGGCGGTGCCTATCTCCTGCCCCGGCTGGTCGGACCGCACCGGGCCAAGGAGCTGATGTTCTTCGGGGACGCCCTGTCGGCGGCGGACGCCGAACGGCTGGGTCTGGTCAACCGGGTCGTCCCGGACGGCGAGCTGGAGAAGACCGTCCGTGAGTGGGCCACCCGCCTGGCGGCCGCCCCGACCCGCTCCCTCGCCCTGACCAAGCAGCTGGTGAACGCCTCCCTGGACGTCGACCGGGCCACCGCCTTCGCCGCCGAGGCGGCCGCGCAGGAGATCAACATGACGACCGAGGACGCCGGGGAGGGTCTGCGGGCGTTCACGGAACGGCGGAGCCCGGAGTTCCGGGGGCGGTGAGGCTCAGTCCCCGGCGGGCTTCAGAATCCGCAGTTCGCCCCCGTCCGGGTCGCCGAACAGGACGAACAGTTCGGGGCTGTCCTCGCTGCCGCCGATCGACCAGTGGGTGTCCTCGCCGCAGTCGGCGTCGAGCTCGAGCAGCACGCCGTCCCGGCCGGTGTCGCCCGAGTCGTCGGGCTTCCAGGAGCCGCTTCCCCGGCACACGACGTGGTCCCGGAAGCTGCCGTCGCCGAAGGGGGGCTGCGTGGGCAGCTCGACGGCCTCGGCGCTGCCGTCCGGGCGCAGCCGCAGCTCGGCCCCGCCGTCGCCGCGCCAGACCCCGGCCAGCTGGGCGGGGGTCAGCTTCGGGGGCTCGTACTCCTGGATCAGGCCGGTCTCGGTGGCGAGCACCCCGCCGCCGAAGGCCAGCACGAAGAGGACGACCGAGCCGATCGCGGCCCGCCACCACACGCCCGCCGGACGCCAGCCCCGCCTGCGGACGAGGCCGACCCAGAGGGTGGGCAGGAGCCCGAGGGCGGCCAGGCAGGCGACCGTGGCGCCGAGCGGCCACCCGAAGAGCGCGGCGGCCGGCTCGCCCCAGAAGAGGGCGGGGCCGACCGGGGCCACCACGTGCCAGACCCACCCCGGGCCGGGGAGGTGCCGGCCCGCGAGCCGGGCGAGCACCACCGAGGGCAGGGTCAGCACGAACGTCGACAGCACACCGAGGACCGGCAGCAGCAGCGGCGCGAAGAGGAGGAAGCACAGCGCGCCGAGGGCCCCGCCCAGCCCGGCCCCGTAGCTGTCCTGGACAGTGGTGTCGTAGATCCACCACAGCAGTCCGGCCGCCGGCAGCTGGCCGCCCCCGAGGGCAGCCGCCGCGCTCAGATCATCGGCCGCCCAGGTCGGCCCGGCACTCGGCTGCGTTCCACGCGCGTTCTCCCACCCCATGGGCGCAGCGTACGGGTACGTTTTCGGCCACCTGCCGACCCCTTCCCATCTGACGCACCGTCAGCTTCAATGGAAGGGTGATGGGACATGCAGGGGCGGCGGCCGCCGCCGTCCGTTACCTCGGTTCGGCTCCGGCACCGGGGCCCGTGGAGGCGCTGCCGCGCCCGGAGTTGCGGTGCGTCCGCGAGGGCGAGCGGGCACCGGTGGACCCGGCGGAGTTCCGGCGCGTGCTGGGCAGCTTCGCGACCGGGGTGACCGTGATCACGGCCCCTGCCGCCGAGGGCTCGGCCTCCCCCGCGGGCTTCGCCTGCCAGTCCTTCTCCTCCCTCTCCCTGGACCCGCCCCTGATCTGCTTCATGGTCGGCCGCACCTCCACGACCTGGCCCCGCATCGCCGGCGCGGGAGCCTTCTGCGTCAACGTCCTCGGCGCCGGCCAGGGCGAACTGTGCCGCGCCTTCGCGGTGAGCGGCGCCGACAAGTTCGCGGGGGTGGCCCACAGCCCGGCCCCCGTCTCGGGCTCCCCGCGCCTCGCCGACGCTGTGGCCTGGATCGACTGCACGATCCACACGGTGCACACCGGAGGCGACCACCTCATCGTCGTGGGCCGGGTGCTCGCCCTCGGGACAGACGGTCAGGGGGAGCCGCTGATCTTCCACCGGGGGCGGTTCGGGCGGCTGGAAGGGAGCTGACCCCTTCCGGCGCTCACGCCGGCGCGAGCGCGGGAGCAGCCGTGCGCCTGATCACCAGGGCCATCAGGGCCGCCGCCGCGCACAGGGTGCCGGAGGCGTACCAGACCATGTCGTAGGTGCCGAAGACGTCGCGGGCGACGCCGCCGAGGAAGGCTATGAGGGCCGCGCCCACCTGGTGGGAGGCGAGCACCCAGCCGAAGACGATGGCGCTGTCCTCGCCGTAGTGCTCCCGGCACAGGGCCAGGGTGGGCGGGACGGTGGCCACCCAGTCGAGGCCGTAGAAGATGATGAAGAAGACCATCGGGGGGTGGACGGACGGCCCCAGCAGCATGGGGAGGAAGAGGAGCGAGATGCCCCGCAGGGCGTAGTAGACGGCCAGCAGGCGGCGCGGTTCGAAGCGGTCGGTGAACCAGCCGGAGGCGATCGTGCCGACGACGTCGAACACACCGATGACCGCGAGCAGCGAGGCCGCCGCCGTGACGGGCATGCCGTGGTCGTGGGCGGCGGGCACGAAGTGCGTCTGGATCAGGCCGTTGGTGGAGGCGCCGCAGATCGCGAAGGTGCCGGCGAGCAGCCAGAACGGACCGGTGCGCACGGCCGAGCCGAGGATCCCCAGCGTGCGGCGGGCGGCCCCGGTGACCGGCGCCGGCTTCGGCACGAACTCCTGGGCCCCGTAAGGCTTCAGACCCACGTCGGCCGGGTGGTCGCGCAGCAGGAGCCATACGAACGGGACGACGGCGAGCGCCGCGAGCGCGACCGTGACGGCGGCCGGACGCCAGTCGTAGGACTCGACCATCCACGACAGCAGCGGCAGGAAGATCAGCTGGCCGGACGCGGAGGCGGCGGTGAGGATGCCGCTGACCAGCCCGCGCCGCTCGGTGAACCAGCGGTTGGTGACCGTCGCGGCGAAGGCCAGGGCCATCGAACCGGAGCCGAGGCCCACGAGCAGTCCCCAGCACAGCAGCAGCTGCCAGGCCGCCGTCATCCACACGGTGAGGCCCGAGCCGAGCGCGATCACCGTCAGCGCCACGGCGACCACCTTGCGGATGCCGAAGCGGTCCATCAGCGCGGCGGCGAAGGGCGCGGTGAGCCCGTACAGCGCGAGGTTGATCGAGACGGCCGCGCCGATCGTGCCGCGCGACCAGCCGAAGTCCTGGTGCAGGGGGTCGATGAGCAGGCCGGGCAGGGAACGGAAGGCGGCCGCGCCGATGATCGTGACGAACGTGACGGCGGCGACGAACCAGGCCCGGTGCACACGGCGCCGGGCGGGCGGGACCTGGACGGGAGCTGCGGCTTCGGTTGTCTGAGTCACGTCATAGAGGGTCCTGTCTCGGACCCCGCACATCGAGTGGCCCGAAAGCCAGCATTCGTTAGGATCGGGCCATGGAGAATCGGATCGTGGCGGACCGGGCCACGGCAGACCGGCCCGCGACGGAACCGGTCGCGAAGGAAGAGGTCGCGAAGGAACAGGTCGCGAAGGAACAGGTCGCGAAAGAACAGGTCGCGGCTGCCGGCCAGGAGTTCCGCCCGCACCGGATCGCCGTCCTCGCACTGGACGGCCTGCTCCCCTTCGAGCTGGGCATCCCGCACCGGATCTTCGGCCGCCCGCGGGACGCCGAGGGCCGGTACCTGTACGAGGTCGTGACCTGCTCGGTCCGGCCGCCCGGCCCGGTCGAGACGGACGCCGACTTCACGGTGCACGTCCCGCACGGCCCGGAGGCACTGGAGACGGCCGACACGGTGATCGTCCCGGCGTCCTACGAACTCGGCCCGGTCTACGACGAGGGCAGGCTGACCGAGGAGCTGACCGCCGCCTTCGCCCGCATCAGACCCGGCACCCGCCTCGCCTCCATCTGCACCGGCGTCTACGTCCTCGCCGCCGCCGGCCGTCTGGACGGCCGCCCGGCGACGACCCACTGGGCGGACGCCGAACACTTCCAGCGCATGTTCCCGCGGATCAGGGTGGACGCGGACGTCCTGTTCATCGACGACGGGGACGTGCTGACCTCGGCCGGTGTGGCCGCCGGGATCGACCTGTGCCTCCACATGGTGCGCCGCGACCACGGCACGGCCGTCGCCAACGAAGTGGCCCGCCGTACGGTCGTCCCGCCCCACCGCGACGGCGGCCAGGCCCAGTACATCCACCGCCCCGTCCCCGACCCCCAGCTCGCCACCACCACCGCGGCCCGCGCCTGGGCCCTCGGCCGTCTGCACGAGCCGATCCAGCTGCGGGACATGGCCGAGCAGGAGGCCATGTCGGTCCGCACCTTCACCCGCCGCTTCCGCGAGGAGGTCGGCATCAGCCCCGGCCAGTGGCTCACCCAGCAGCGCGTCGAACGCGCCCGCCACCTCCTGGAGTCCACCGTCCTCTCGGTCGACCAGGTGGCCCGCGACGCGGGCTTCGGCACGGCCCAGTCGATGCGCCAGCATCTGCAGCAGGCCCTCGGGGTGACCCCGACGGCCTATCGGCGGACGTTCCGGGCGGGGGTCGACGACGGGGCGGAGAGACCGCGATGACGGACCGGAACGGAGACCGGAGCAGATCGGAGTACCGCTCTCACGGGGCCGTGGGCATCCTGCTGCGGGTGCTTGCGTCGGCCGCCTCGGCTTCACTCCGGCCCCGGGACCGCTCCCTGTGTCTCTCCCCCCACCAGCCGGTCCCGGTGAGGACCAGCGTCAGCCCCACGCCGGCCAGGACCGCCGTGGAGGGGGCCGCCAGCTGCAGCAGAACACCCGCCAGGGAACCCGTGGCCGCGTATCCCGCGCCCACGGCCGCGTACATGACCGAGTAGCCCGCGGCCAGCGCATCCTGCGGGAGTGCCTCCCGCAGGGACAGGTTCCGGGTGAGCATCGCCGCGGACTGGAGCAGCCCCGCCACGGCCAGGGCGGCCGCCATGCCGGCTGCGCCCGGTATCAGCGCGACCCCGGTCACCGCCGCCGACATCGCGCACAGCAGCGCCACGCTGCGGGTGGCCAGGCGTCCCGGCCAGGACCGCAGCCCGTACAGGAACGCGCCCACCCCCGCGGCCGCCGACATGCCGAGGAGCAGCGGGCCGGCCCAGCCGACGGCGATGCCGCGCTGTTCGAGCAGGGCCGGCAGGACGAGTTCGGCGAGGGCGAGCAGGGAGAGGCCGGCGGCGCCGGTGACGTAGGCCGGCCAGGCCCCGGCCAGGACGCGGAACTTCGACGTCCCCCCGGCCCGCTCCTGCGCCTGCCAGCCCTCGGGCAGCAGCCACAGGCCCGCCACCGAGGCCCCCATCAGAGCGGCCGCGAGCAGCAGCGGCACGCCGGGAGCGACGCCGAGCGCGAGTCCGGTGACCGCGGCCGGGGACAACGCCCAGATGCCGGACGTCAGCATCGACTCCACCGAGAGCGCCTGCGCGGCCGCGTGCCCGGGCACCAGCGAAGTCAGCAGGGCCCGCAGGCCCCCGGAGGAAGCCGCCGGGGCGGCACCGGCGAGGAACGCGAACATCCCGAGTATCACGGGGTGCGCGCCCGGCAGCGCGCCGGGCCCGGCGAACCCGACGGCGCCCAGGGCGAGGCCCACGGCCAGATGGGGGCGGGCCCGCCGCGGGTTCAGGCGCATGCCGAGGACGGGAGCGCCGAGGATCTCGCCGAGGACGTAGACCGCGGCGAGCGCGGCGCCCAGCGGGTAGCCGCCCGGGCGTTCGCGGACCAGGAAGACCAGGGCGAGCGGCGCCATGGCCACCGGCATACGGGCGCCGACGGCCACCGAGGCCCAGGTCAGGACCGGTCGAGAGACGACATCGCGGTAGCTCATGCGACGACGGTAGGGGGCGGCACGGACAATCGCCCCGGCATTTCCCGCCGCCTGTGGACAACTCGCGCCGACGCAGCGCACGCAGCTCTCACGGAGCTGGGACGGGAGCGCTCAGAACGTCAGCACCCCACGTGCCACCCGCCCCGCCTCCGCGTCCGCCCGCGCCTTCTCGAAGTCCTCCACCGGATAGGTCGCCGTCACCAGCTCGTCCAGCAGCAGCCGTCCTTGGCGGTACAGCTCGGCGTACAGGGGGATGTCCCGCTGGGGGCGCGAGGAGCCGTAACGGCAGCCCAGGATGGCCTTGTCGAGGAACATCGAGGAGACGACGAAGGACGCCTCCGCGGTCGCCCGGGGCATGCCGAGCAGGACGGCCTGGCCGTGGCGGTCGAGGAGGTCGATCGCCTGGCGGATCAGCTCCACCCGGCCCACGCACTCGAAGACGTGGTCGGCGCCCGTCGGCAGGAGGTCCCGCACGCCCTCGGCCGAGGTCAGGAAGTCGGTCGCGCCGAACTGCCGGGCCGCCGCCTCCTTCGCCGGGTTGGCGTCCACGGCCACGATCCGCACAGCCCCGGCCAGACGCGCGCCCTGCAGGACGTTCAGGCCGACACCGCCCGTGCCGATGACGACCACGGTGTCCCCGCGGTCCACCCGGGCCCGGTTCAGGACCGCGCCGACCCCGGTCAGCACCCCGCAGCCGATCAGCGCGGCCGACGACAGCGGGATGTCCTTCGGAACGGGGACCGCCTGGACCGCTTTGACGACCGTCCGTTCCGCGAAGGCCGAGTTGCAGGCGAACTGGTGGACGGGCCGGTCCCCGCGGCTGAAGGGCCGGCCCGGGCGGCCGATCGCCTGGCGGCACATCGTCGGGCGCCCCCGGTCGCACTCCGGGCACGTCCCGCAGTTGGCGAGCGTGGACAGGGCCACATGGTCACCGGGCACGACGTGCGAGACGCCCGCGCCGACCGACTCCACCACGCCCGCGCCCTCATGGCCCAGCACCACCGGCACCGGGAAGGGGATGGTGCCGTCCACCACCGAAAGGTCGCTGTGGCACAGCCCGGCCGCCGAGATCGCCACCAGCACCTCGCCCGGCCCTGGCTCCCGTACCGCCAGATCGTCCACCACCTGCACCTGCTTGCCGTCGAACACCACACCGCGCATCACACGGCCCCCTTCGGCTCTCTCGGCAGACCGAGCACCCGCTCGGCGATGATCGTGCGCTGGACCTGGTCCGAGCCGCCGTAGATGGTGTCGGCCCGGGAGAAGAGGAACAGATGCTGATCGGGGTCGAGTTCGTACGGCGCCGCCGGCGCCCAGTCCGCGGGCCCCGCGGAAGCCTCCGCACCGCGCACCTGCACCGCCAGCTCCCCCAGCCGCTGGTGCCAGTTCGCCCACAGCAGCTTGGCCGCACTGGGCGCGCCCGCGTCACCGGAGCCGCCGAGGGTGCGCAGGGCGTTCCAGCGCATGGCCCGCAGCTCGGCCCACTGCCGCACGAGCCGGGCCCGTACGACCGGGTCGTCGACGGCTCCGGTACGCACGGCAGCCCGCACGACCCGGCCCAGCTCCTGTGCGAATCCGATCTGCTGGGCCAGCGTCGACACCCCGCGCTCGAAGCCCAGCAGACTCATCGCCACCCGCCAGCCCTGGCCCTCTCCCCCGACGACGTGCTCCGCACGCGCGTGCGCCCCGTCGAAGAAGACCTCGTTGAACTCGCTCGTGCCGGTCATCTGGCGTATCGGCCGCACCTCGATGCGCCCCGGCTGGTCCATGGGGACGAGCAGGAAGCTGAGGCCCTGGTGCCGACGGGAGCCGGCATCGGTCCTGGCCAGCACGAAGCACCAGTCGGCCTCGTGGGCGAGAGAGGTCCAGATCTTCTGGCCGGTGATCCGGTAGGACGCCCCCTCGCGCACCGCCGAGGTCCGCACCCCGGCCAGGTCCGAGCCCGCGCCCGGTTCGCTGTACCCCTGGCACCACAGCTCCTCCCCGGCGGCGACCGGCGGCAGGAAACGGCTCTTCTGCTCCTCGGAGCCGTGGATGATCAGAGTGGGGGCGAGCAGGTTCTCCCCGATGTGCCCCGACCGCGGGGGCGCACCCGACCAGGCGTACTCCTCGGCCCAGGCGACCTGTTGGGTGAGGGTGGCGGTCCGGTTGCCGTACCCGCCCTCGGGCCAGCCGATCCCGATCCAGCCGGCTTTCCCGAGAGTACGTTCCCAGGTACGACGGTCCTGCGCGCTGTCGGCATGCGCCGCAAGCCAGTCGCGGGCCTCGGTACGGAACGCCTCATCCTCGGAGGTGAATTCAAAGTCCATGGGGCCTCCTCATGACGCCGGTCGCTGCAACATCCGCCCGGCCTACTGGGCGTTGGGCCGGTCCCCGCCCCGCGCCGCTTCTTCCATCGCCTGGAGCTGGGACAGCATCGGCATCGGATCCACCCCCACCGACCCCGGCAGGAACTCCGCGATCCGCTCCGGCGTCCAGGTCCCCTCCCCGTAGGCCGAACGGAGTTCCCGGGGCTGCGCCCACACCGCGATCTTCGGCCCGGCGATCGTGTACACCTGCCCGGTGACCCCCTGCTCCCTGGCCGCGTCGGACAGCAGGTACACCACCAGCGCGGCCACGTCCTCCGGCTCCCCGATCTCCTTCAGCTCCATCGGAACGTTCGCCGACATCCGCGTACGCGCCACGGGGGCCACGGCGTTCGCCGTCACCCCGTACTTGTGCAGCCCCAGCGCCGCGCTGCGGACGAGCGAGATGATGCCGCCCTTGGCCGCGCTGTAGTTGGCCTGGGAGACGGAGCCCTGGTGGTTGCCGCTGGTGAATCCGATCAAGGTCCCCGCCCGCTGCTTGCGCATCACGGCGGAGGCGGCCCGGAACAGCGTGAACGTGCCCTTGAGATGGGTGGCGACCACCGGGTCCCACTCTTCCTCGGACATGTTGAACAGCATCCGCTCACGCAGGATGCCGGCCACACACACGACCCCGTCGATGCGGCCGTACGCCGCCAGCGCCGCGTCCACGACATGCTGCCCGCCCGCCATCGTGGAGATGTCGTCGGCCACGGCGATCGCCTCGCCCCCGGCCGCCTCGATCTCCTTGACGACGGCCTCGGCGACCTCGCTGGTCGGCGAGGTCCCGTCCATGGAGACGCCGTAGTCGTTGACGACGACCTTCGCGCCCTCGGCGGCGGCCGCGCGTGCGACCGCGCGACCGATGCCCCGTCCGGCGCCCGTCACGGCGACCACCTTGCCTGCCAAGAAGTTCCCCACGTCCGGCCCCTTCCCGCGGTTTCTGACGGACCGTTAGATTTTATGGCGCGTCAGATGTGCGGACACAAGCCCCGGGGAGGCATCGGATGTCACTGCCCGCCGAGTTCCACGAGATCGCCAAGCGCGTGAACAACTGGGGGCGCTGGGGAGCCGACGACGAGATCGGCACCCTGAACCTGATCACCGACGAGGTCGTCCGCGAGGCCGCCGCCTGTGTCCGCACGGGCCGGCGCGTCCCCCTCGCCCTCCCGCTCCAGCAGGACGGCGTGCAGACCGGGATGATTCCGGGGCGGGTCAATCCGCTGCACGCGATGGTGCAGATCAACCAGGAGCTGTTCGGGCCGGGCACGGTGGCCTGCAGCGACGACGCGGTGACCATGGGGCTGCAGGCGGGCACCCACTGGGACGCGCTGACCCATGTCTCGCACTCCGGGAAGCTCTACAACGGCCGCCCGGCACACACGGTCACCCCGCACGCCGGCGCGCAGTTCAGCGGCATCGACAAGGCGCGGCACGTCGTCTCGCGCGGGGTGCTGCTGGACGTGGCGCGCGCGCGTGGCATGGACCGACTGGCGGGCGGGCGGGCGGTCACGCCGGAAGACCTGGAGGCGGCCGAGGAGTTCGGCGGGGTGCGGGTGCGGGCCGGGGACGTGGTCCTGGTGCGGACCGGGCAGGTGCAGGTGTATCTGGCCGGGGACAAGCACGGGTACGGCTACCCGTCGCCGGGGCTCTCGGTGCGCTGCCCGGAGTGGTTCCACGCGCGCGACGCGGCCGCGGTCGCGAACGACACGCTCACTTTTGAGATCTTTCCGCCCGAGATCGAGAATCTGTGGTTGCCGGTCCACGCGCTGGACCTGGTGGAGATGGGGATGCTCCAGGGTCAGAACTGGAATCTCGAAGAGTTGTCCACAGCCTGTGGAGAAACGAACCGGTACGCGTTCCTGCTGTCGGCGATGCCGGAGCCGTTCGTCGGCGCGACGGGGACACCCGTGGCACCGATCGCTGTTCTCTGAAGCCCGGTTGGCGGCGCGCCCCCCTGCTCGACCACGCGCCGCCACCCGGCGCGACCCACACTCGACGAGGACCGCCGTCATCCGGGCCCTCGCCGTCCCCTCGCGGCGAATCGTTGCCCACAAGGGTGTTCAAACGGTCACAAGCCGTCAACACCGATGCGGCGATTCATGGGATACGCCCGATTCACGGTGGCCGCGCACGGATGCACCCCCGGCGCACGCCGCGCCGGGACCTACACCGCTTCGAACGCGAGGTCCCCGTACGCGGACAGCCCGCCCCCGTACGCCACGGCTGCGCCCTCCCGGGGCTGCGTGCAGCGGTCCAGCTCGCACCAGATGCTCTTGCCGGCACCCTCGGGGCTCCAGCCCCAGCGGTCGGCGAGGCAGTCGACGAGCGCCAGACCACGGCCGCCGGTGGCGTTGCTGCCGGCGCAGCGCGGGACAGGCGCGCGGGGGCTGGTGTCGGCCACCTCGAGGCGGACGGTGGCGGATTCGACCGTGCCCGGGGGCAGGGACAGCCGCAGCACGGCCGGACGGCCGGTGTGCACCACGGCGTTGGTGACGAGTTCGGAGACGAGCAGGATCAGCGTCTCGGCGAGCTGCTCGTCGGCTTCTATACCGGACCCGGCCAGGCGCGAACGGGCCCACCTCCGGGCTCGCCCGACCTCCGTGGGGTCGGGCCGGACTTCCAGCTGCACCTGAAGCACCTGCACCGCTCACACCATCCGAACCGGCGGACACATGACCCCGCGCCGCGCACACGCCGCGACCAGGGCCACGATCGTAGCCATTCTCTGCATGGCCAGGACAAAGGCCAGCGCAAGGATCACGGAACGTGACTCCCTTGCGAGACAGCATGGTTGACGTACAGTCACCCCAACAAGCGCTTCGGGCATATTCCAGCGCGAAGGATTACCCGTGCGGCACACTGTGCGACGCTCGCAGCGGGGAGTCGAACAGGCCTGTTTCGGCGTCACCCCGGGGGCGTCACCGGCACGGCTCGCACTCGCAGCCACTCGCATCCCACAGAAGGTACCGGAGTGAGGCTCCGACTCCAGGACGTGACGGGTCACACGATGGACACAACCCGGTATCGACGCTCTGTGATTTCGGTTCGCCACGATCCGCGACAACTTGGGCCATGACTTTGCGCACGGCCCAGCCCAGCGCGTCGCCGTACCGTCAGGCCACCAGATCGGCGGCCAACGCTTCCTCACTCTCCGTGCTCCCCCCGCCACGATGGGCCCGCGCCCAGGCCCGTTTGAGATGCAGATGGACCTCCGCTTCCCAGGTGAAGCCCATGCCGCCGTGCACCTGGAGGCAGTCGCGGGCCCCGCGCACGGCGGCCTCGTCGGCGAGCAGCCGGGCGGCGGCGATGTCGGCCGGGGCGGCGGTCACGGCGGCCGCGTAGACCGCCACCCGGGCCGTCTCGGCGCGCACCAGCAGGTCTGCGCACAGGTGTTTGACGGCCTGGAAGGCCCCGATCGGCTGCCCGAACTGCTCCCGTGCCCGGGCGTGTTGCACGGCCAGTTCGCACGCGCGCGCGGCCGTGCCGAGCTGCTCGGCGGCGGTGAGGAGCACGGCCTCCGGGTCCGGCACGCCGACGCAGCCCCCCGGGACGCGGTGCAGCGGCGTCAACGGGTCCACCGACCGCAGGGGTACGGCACCCGAGGCGTCCCCGGTCACGGCGTCCGCCGCGTCCAGCCACTCCACCAGGGGGCCGTCCACGCGGGCGACCACGGTCTCCCCGACGGCCGCCCCGGGTACGGTCCCGGCGGCGAGGTGGGTGGCCAGCACCGGCCCCGGCAGCAGTGCGCGGCCGGTCTCCTCGAAGACCAGCACCGCCTCCGGCAGCCCGAGGCCGACCCCGCCCCGGGCCTCCGGCACCCGCAGCGCGAACAGGCCCGCGGCACCCAGCTCACGCCACAGGTCCCGGTCCAGGTGTCCGGGCCGGGCCACCGCCGCCCGCAGCGCGTCCGCGCCGAACCGGCGCTCCAGCAGCTGCCGCACCCCGGCCCGCAACGCCCGCTGCTCCTCGGTGAGTCGGAAGCGCACGGTCACCGTCCCTTCGGCAGGCCGAGGATGCGCTCGGCGACGATGTTGCGCTGGATCTGCGAGGTGCCGGCGGCGATGGTGTACGACAGCGAGGAGAGCCGGTCGAGGACCCAGGGCCGGTCCAGGTCGAGACAGTCCGGGCCGAGCACCTCGGCGGCGGTGTCGTACAGCTCCTGACGGGCGTGCGAGTACCTCAGTTTGAATACCGAACCCCCGACGCCCGGCACTCCGCCGCCGGCCTCCGCCTCGCTCACGTTCCACTGGGTCAGCCGCCACAGCGCCCGGAACTCGGCATGGAGCCGGCCGAGCCGCCGGCGCAGCACGGGGTCGTCCCAGCGGCCGTTCTCCCGTGCGGTGCGGGCGAGTTCGCCGAGCACCCGGCGGCAGGCGACGACCTCGCCCACGAAGGCGGTGCCGCGCTCGAAGGAGAGCGTCACCATGGTCACGCGCCAGCCGTCGTTCTCCGCCCCGACCCGGTTGCCGGCCGGCACCCGTACCTCGTCCAGGAACACCTCGGCGAACTCCGCCGACCCGGCGAGCGTGCGCAGCGGCCGTACGGTGACGCCCTCGGAGTCCATCGGCATGGCCAGCCAGGTGATGCCCCTGTGCCTGGGTGCCTCCGGGTCCGTGCGGACCAGCAGTTCGCACCAGTCGGCCACCTCGGCGTGCGAGGTCCAGATCTTGGACCCGCTCACCACGTAGTCGTCGCCGTCCCTGCGCGCGCGGGTGCGCAGCGCGGCGAGGTCGGACCCGGCGTCCGGTTCGCTGAACCCCTGGCACCACACCTCGTCCCCGCGCAGGATCGGCGGCAGCCAGCGGTCCCGCTGCCCGGGCGTACCCTCGGCGGCGATCGTCGGCCCGGCGTGGAGCAACCCGACGAAGTTCGCGCCCACATAGGGCGCGCCCGCCTTCTCCGTCTCCTCCAGGAAGATCAGCCGCATGGTCGGTGAGGAGTCCCAGTGGACGTCGGCGTACCCGGCGTCGTACAGCATCCGCTGCCAGCCGAGGTCGTAGGCACGGCGGCCGGGCCAGTCGTCCGGGGACGGCTTGGCCGGCAGGGTGGGCAGCACCTTGGCGAGCCACTCGCGCAGGCGGGCCCGGAACTCCTCCTCCTCGAGCGTGTACGAGACGTCCATCAGTTGTCGAGGTCCAGGCCCAGCATGCGGATGGCGTTGCCCCGCATCAGCTTGTGGACGGTCTCGTCGTCGAGGCCCTTCACATGGTCGAGGGCGACCTCCTTGGTGTGCGGGAAGGTCGAGTCGACGTGCGGGTAGTCGGTCTCGAAGGTGGCGTTGTCGCGGCCGACGACGTCCAGGGACGCGACCCCGTGCTTGTCGCGGAAGAAGCAGCAGAACATCTGCCGGTAGTAGTACGTCGACGGCGGCTCCGGGATCAGATCGCGCACCCCGCCCCAGGCGCGGTGCTCCTCCCACACGTCGTCGGCGCGTTCCAGGGCGTACGGGATCCAGCCCATCTGTCCCTCGGAGTAGGCGAGTTTGAGGGTCGGGAACTTCACCAGCACCCCGCTGAAGAGATAGTCCATCATCGAGGCCATCGCGTTGTTGAAGCTGAGCGAGGCCTGGACGGCGGGCGGCGCGTCCGGGGAGGCCGCGGGCATCTGCGAGCTGCTGCCGATGTGCATGTTGACGACGGTCCCGGTCTCCTGGCACACCGCGAAGAACGGGTCCCAGTAGCCGGAGTGGATGGACGGCAGCCCGAGGTAGGTGGGGATCTCGGAGAAGGTCACCGCCCGCACCCCCCGCGCGGCGTTGCGCCGGATCTCCGCGACGGCCAGCCCCACGTCCCACAGCGGAATGAGGCACAGCGGGATCAGCCGTCCCGCGCTGTCCCCGCACCACTCCTCCACCATCCAGTCGTTGTAGGCGCGGACGCACGCGAGCGCGACCTCCTTGTCGTGCGCCTCGGCGAAGGTCTGCCCGCAGAAGCGCGGGAAGGTCGGGAAGCAGAGGCTGGCCTCGACATGGTTGAGGTCCATGTCCTCGAGCCGCGCCTTGGGGTCCCAGCAGCCGCGCCGCATCTGCTCCCGGGTGATGCCCTCCAGGGTCATCTCGTCCCGGTCGAAGCCGACGGCGGCGATGTTGCGCTTGTACGGGAACTTCAGGTCCTCGTAGATCCACCAGTCTGTCGGCTGGCCCTCCGGGTCCATGGTGATCTGGTACTTCCCGCCGACGTACGCCAGCTCCCCGATGCCGGCGGTCAGCGGCTTGGGCCCCCGGTCCCGGTACTTCGCCGGCAGCCAGGTCTCGAAGAGGTGGGCGGGCTCGATCACGTGGTCGTCGACGCTGATGATGCGGGGCAGTTCGGTCACGATGGTCCCCTCCGCCGGACAGTACTTATCTGATGGTCCGTCAGATAGCATGTCACCTGACGAGTCGTCAGCCAAGCAGGGGGCATACGTGAACGAGACCCCGCACTCACTGAGTTCCTCTCGCACGCTGTGGGACCTGGTCGCGCGCCGTGCCGACCTCACCCCCGACCGCCCCGTCCTCCTCCAGGAGGACCGCCGGCTGACCTTCGGCGGGCTGCGCGAGCGGGCCGAGCGGGTGGCGGCGGGTCTGTACGGCATGGGCGTCCGCCCCGGCACGGTGGTCGCCTGGCAACTGCCCACGCGCATCGAGACGGCCCTGCTCTCCTTCGCCCTGGCCCGCCTGGGCGCCGTCCAGTCCCCGGTCATCCCCTTCTACCGGGACCGCGAGGTCGGCTTCGCCCTGCGCGAGTCCAGGGCCGAGTTCTTCGCCGTACCGGGCGTCTGGCGCGGCCACGACCACACGGAGATGGCCCGCCGGCTCGGCGCGAAGGGCGTCTTCGAGGCGTACGACACCCTGCCCGAGGCCGACCCGTCCGTCCTCCCCGCACCCCCCGCCGAGGGCACTTCGGTCCGCTGGATCTACTGGACCTCGGGCACGACCTCCGACCCCAAGGGCGTCCTGCACACGGACCGTTCCCTGATCGCGGGCGGCTCCTGCCTGGCCCACGCCCTGCGTCTCACCCCGGACGACGTGGGCTCGATGGCGTTCCCGTACGCGCACATAGCCGGCCCGGACTACACGGTCATGCTGCTGCTGTACGGCTTCCCGGCGGTGATGTTCGAGCAGTTCGCCCTGCCGGACGCACTGGCGGAGTACCGGCGGCACGGGGTCACGGTGGCCGGCGGCTCGACGGCGTTCTACTCGATGTTCCTGAACGAGCAGCGCGGACAGCCGGACACGAAGGTGATCCCCTCCCTCCGCCTCCTCGCGGGCGGCGGCGCCCCCAAGCCCCCGGAGGTCTACCACTGCGTGGTCCGCGAGATGGGCGTCCAGCTCACCCACGGCTACGGCATGACCGAGGTCCCGATGATCACCATGGGCGACCCCGAGGACACCGCCGAGAACCTCGCGACGACCGAGGGCCGCCCGCCGCAGGGCATGGAGATACGGATCGTCGACGGCGAGGTCCGGCTGCGCGGCGAGGCCGTCTGCCAGGGCTACCTGGACCCCGCCCAGACGGCCGCGGCCTTCGACCCGGAGGGCTTCCTGCGCACCGGCGACCTCGGCCACGTCACCGACTCGGGCCACCTCGTGCTCACCGGCCGGCTGAAGGACGTGATCATCCGCAAGGGCGAGAACATCTCGGCCAAGGAGATCGAGGACCTGCTGGCCGCACATCCGGCGGTGGGGGACGTGGCGGTCATCGGCCTGCCGGACGCGGAGCGGGGGGAACTGGTCTGCGCGGTGGTCGAACAGCCTTCTGGTGCCGAGAAGTTGACGCTGCCCTCGGTCGTCTCGTACCTGCGCGCGGAAGGGCTGTCCGTGCACAAGCTGCCGGAGCGGCTGGAGGTGGTGGACGCCCTTCCGCGCAACGAGACACTGCGGAAGGTGCTGAAGTACCGGCTGCGGGAGCGCTTCTCGCAGCCGCCGGCCGCTACTCCGGAACGGTGAAGTAGCGCGCGAACGCCGGGATGATCTCCGCCTCACCGACCCTGCCGTCGCCGTCCGTGTCGAGGGCGGTGGCAATGGCGCGGGCGACGTCGGCCGGTACGTGGAAGACGCGCAGGACACGGGCCGCGTCGGTGAGGGTGGCGTGGCCGTCCGCGTCCGGGTCGGCCACGGCCAGGGCCGCGTGCAGGAACGGGCGGGCGATCTCGGCGAAGCGGTCGGGGTTGTCGCGCAGGCGCTTGACCGCGCCGGTGACGAACTCCTCGCGGGTGATGCGCTGGTCGCCGTCGCGGTCGGCGATACCCGCCATGCCCTGCCAGAAGGCCTCCGCGCCGGCGTACAGCGCCTGGCCCCTGTCGGAGCGGGCGGTGACGTCGAACTCGGCGAGCAGCGCCTTGGCCGCCGCGTTGAAGTCCGCGCGGTCGATGTAGCCGTTGCCGTCCTGGTCGAAGGTGGCGAACCGGGCGGCGATCCTGCGCTCGTACTCGGTGCTGACCATGTCTGTTCGGGCCGCCTTACGTTGACGTGGGGGTGGATCTGGCAGGGAGCGTACGTCGCGGGAGGCGGTGAGGTGACGGAAAAGCGGGGGTTGTGCCAAGACCGGGGGAATTCCGCGACAACCTTGTGGTGTCGGCGCGGCGCGGTTCAGGCCGAGAGGGGGCCCGCCTCGTCGGTGACGGCGGACTCGACGTCGGGGCGGACGTCGAAGAGGCGGCGGACGCCGAGTGCGCCGAGGACCCGGTTGACGTGCGAGCCCTCGTCGGCGCCCCGGTCCGGCAGGATCAGCCGCAGCCGGCCCTGGCAGGAGCGGATCAGCCGGCGCGCGGCGATCAGCACGCCCACCCCGCTGGAGTCGCAGAAGAAGACCTCGGAGAGGTCCAGGATCAGGCCGTGGTGACCCTCGGCCACCACGTCATGGACCCGTTGGCGCAGCACCGGCGAGGTCATCAGGTCCAGTTCCCCGGACACCCGGAGCACGGCCCACTCACCCTGTGCACCCTGTTCGGTGCTGGTCACCTTGAATGCCACGGCCACGCCCCTCCGCTCGCCGGATCTACCGGAACCGCCCGGAAACGGAAGCAGTTCCTACGTTTCTCTCCGCGCGGCTGCCCAGCGGCCGTTCCCTGAAACTTCGGGGAGGAAACCGCGGGCGATCAACAGAGGGCTTGTTTCAGTCACTACCGATCCTGTTCGATCGGAGTTGGACACGCTTTGAGTGAAGATTACGTGAAGAGGGCACTATCACCTGCGATGCCTCGGGGGGCGCACATTGACACAAAGGGGCGTGCGTAGTCAGGAGTGCCGACTACATTCGAGATGAGGGTGCAGAGACGCTGGACGGGCCGGACGACGCGAGGGGAGGGGCAGCATGGCGCAGAAGGACGTACCGCCCCGCTGGGACCGCAAGATGCAGCAGCGGCTCGCGCGCGGTGAGGCCGCCGCGCTCGGCGAGCTCTACGACCGGTTCGCCTCCCTCGTGCACAGCCTCGCCCACCGCGTCCTCGGCGACGAACGGGCCGCCGACGGCGTCACCCGCGAGGTGTTCGCCCACGTCTGGGAACACCCCGACAGCTACGACCCCAAGGAGGGTCCGCTGCGCTCCTGGGTCGCCGCGGTGACGCACCGGCTGGCCGTGCAGCGGCTGCGCGCCACCGAGACCGCCGCGCTCACCGGCGGCGAGAGCGGCTCCGCGGAGGAACTGGAGAGCCTGGAGAGCAAGGTGCACCGCGCCTCGGTCGCCGCCCGCGCCGACTACATCGTCCACTCCATGCCCGCCCCGCTGCGTGCCGCGCTCGAACTGGCCTATTTCCAGCGCCGCGACTACCGCCAGACCGCCACCGACCTCGGCGTCACCGAGGACGAGGCCCGCCGCCGGCTCCGCCTCGGCCTGCAACTGCTGTCCACCGCGCATGACGTCGGCACACCGCCGGGGTACGGGGGTGCGGTGTGAACGGGCCGCGAGGGTTCGAGGCGCACGACGGGGACGACGCGTACGAGGGCGCTGCGGGAGCGGGCCCCGGTGACGGTTCGGGTCACGGCTCCGGTGCCGGTGCCGGTTCCGGTGACGGGCCGCCGGGTGCCGGTGGGCCGGGGACCGGTGGGCCGGGGACCGGTGGGCCGGGGACCGGTCGCTCGCCCCGCATACCGCTGCCCCGCGCCTCTGTCGAGGACAGCGGGATGCCGCTGCCCGACCTCGCCGACCTGGGGGACCTTCCGCCCGTGCCGCTCGACCTGTCGCACGACGTCCTGAAGTCGCTCCTCGGCGCCTGGGCCCTGGCCGCCTGCTCGGCGGCCGAGACGGCTGCCGTGGAGGAACACCTCGGCAGCTGCGGTGCCTGCGCCGAGGAGGCGCTGCGGCTGCGTGGAGCGGTCGGTCTGCTGCACCAGCCCGAGAGCCTCGACCTGGACCCTGCCCTGCGCACCCGCGTCCTGGAGAGCTGCCTCGACCGCCGGCCGCCGCGCATCCCGGTGCCCGGGTGGGCGGCTCCCTACGACGCCGAGAGCGCGCGGCTGGACGCACTGCTGCAGGACTTCGGCGACGCGGAGTGGCATGCGCCGGTGCGGCTGCGGTGGTTCGAGGGTGACGCGCCGACGAGTCGTCGCACCACCGTGGCCGGGGTGATCGCGCATCTGCTGTCGGTGGACGGGCTGGTCGCGGCGGCGCTCGGTCTGGAGGATCCGCTGGCGGCGGTCTTCGCGAAGAGTGCGAAGACCGAGGCGGGCGAGACGGACGGGACCGGCGCGCAGGGCGCCGCGGGGCCGGCCGAGCGTACCGAGACGTTCTGGCGGGCGTCCCACTTTCCGCCGACGCGGTCCGTGCGGGGGCCGTGGCGGGAGCAGAGCCACAACCTCGTACGGACGGTGTCCTTCACGGGCAGCACCGTCGGCGGGCTCGCGGTGCCCTACGGCCCCTTCGAACTGCCGTTGCACGACGCCATGCTGGACCGCGCCTTCGAGTGCTGGGTGCACGCGGAGGACATCGCGGAGGCGGTGGACTATCCGTACGAGCCGCCCGCGCCGCGTCACCTGAACAAGATGATCGACCTCGCGGCGCGGATGCTGCCGGTGGCGCTGGCCGAGCGGCGCCGGGCGGGGTTGTCCGCGCCGGGGCAGACCCCGCATCTCGTTCCTGCGGGGGCGCCGGGGCGGAGCCTGCGGCTCGAGATCGAGGGGGCGGCCGGCGGCGAGTGGCTGATCCCGCTCGACTCGCCCGGCGCGGTCGGCTCCGCGGAGTTCGAGGTGGCCCATGTCGCCCTGGACGGCGTGGAGTTCTGCCGGCTTGCGGCGGGACACGTGCCTCCGGAGGAGGCTGCGGCGGGGCAGGTGGGCGACCGGGAGGCGATCAGGGACGTGCTGTTCGCCGCCGCGGGGCTCAGCCGGATGTGAACTCGGCTGCGCAGCTTGCCGGTGCGAGGGCCGGGCTGGGGTGGGCTGCGCCTGCCCGCGCTTGCGGGGTGCCGTTGCGTGGATACGGCGCCTGTGCGGCCGACGGCACCGCATCTCCCCAGAAGCGCGGGGCTGTATCGATGTGCGGCTCCGCCGCGATGGGGGTGCCCCCTGTTCGAGCGAAGCCGAGAACTTGGGGGAGCGACCAGCCCCCACGCACCCGCAGCCGACCGGACAGCCGAACTGCCGGCGGCTCAGTGCACCGAGAATCCACCGTCCACGAAGACCGCCTGCCCGGTGACATAGGCAGACGCGCCGCTCGCCAGAAACACCACCGCCCCCGCGAAGTCCTCCGCCACCCCGTTGCGCCCGACCATCGTGCGCGCGGCCAGTGCCGCCACCCGCTCCGGGTCGGAGGAAAGCCGCGTGTTCAGCGGGGTCATCACGAAGCCCGGCACGAGGGTGTTGGCGGTGACGCCGTACGGGGACCACGCCTCGGCCTGGGAGCGGGCCAGTGACTCCAGCGCGCCCTTGGAGACGCCGTAGGCACCGCTCTGCACGAAGGCACGGTGCGCCTGCTGGGAGGTGATGTGGATGATCCGGCCGTATCCCCGCTCGGCCATGCCGGGCCCGAACCGCTGCCCCAGCAGGTAGGGCGCCTCCAGGTTCACGGCCATGGTGGTGTCCCACACCTCCTCGCCCAGCTCCCCCATCGGCGGCCGCAGGTTGATCCCGGCGCAGTTGACGAGGATGTCGGGCTCCCCGAACTTCCCGGCCGCCTCCTCGGCCCCCGCGCGCACGCCCTCGCGGGTGCTCAGGTCGGCGCTGACCCAGGCGGCCCGGCAGCCGTCGGCGGTCAGCTCGTCGACCGTGGCGGCCAGCTGTGCCTCCTTGCGCGCCACGACCACCACGCTCGCCCCCGCCCGCGCCAGTGCCCCGGTGATGGCCCGGCCGATACCGGAGCTGCCGCCGGTGACCACGGCGACGCGGCCGTCCAGCGAGAACAGTTCGGAGAGGTACGCCTGTGAGGTCATGCCCGAAGCCTAGAGGGCACGGCTCAGGCGAAGATCACCGTGCGGCGCCCGTTGAGCAGGATCCTGCGCTCGGCGTGCCACTTCACCGCGCGCGCCAGCGCCTGGCACTCCACGTCCCGCCCGATGGCGACGAGCTGGTCCGGCGTCACGCCGTGGCCCACCCGCTCGACCTCCTGCTCGATGATCGGGCCCTCGTCGAGGTCCGCGGTCACGTAGTGGGCGGTGGCGCCGATCAGCTTGACGCCCCGCGCGTGCGCCTGGTGGTACGGCTTGGCGCCCTTGAAGCTCGGCAGGAAGGAGTGGTGGATGTTGATGATCCGGCCGCTGAGCTGCTTGCACAGGTCGTCCGAGAGGACCTGCATGTAGCGGGCGAGGACGACCAGTTCGACGTTCTGCTCGCGCACGATCTCCAGCAGCCGCGCCTCGGCCTGCGCCTTGTTCTCCTTCGTCACCGGGATGTGGTGGAAGGGGACGTTGTACGAGCCCGCCAGCTCCTGGAAATCGGTGTGGTTGGAGACCACGGCCGAGATCTCCACCGGCAGGGCGCCGATGCTGGCGCGGAAGAGCAGGTCGTTGAGGCAGTGGCCGAACTTGCTGACCATCAGGACGATGCGCATCTTCTCTTCGGCCTGGCTGAGCTGCCAGTCCATGTGGAAGCTGTCACCGATCGCCGCGAAGCTCGCCCGCAGCTTCTCCACGGTCAGCGGCGCGTCCGCGGAGAAGTGGACGCGCATGAAGAACAGTCCCGTGTCGTGGTCGCCGAACTGCTGGCTGTCCTCGATGTTGCAGCCGGTCATGAACAAGTAGCTCGACACGGCGTGCACGATGCCCTTCGTGTCCGGGCAGGAGAGAGTGAGGACGTACTGGTCGGCCGGGGCGGCGGCCGGGGCGGACTGCTCGTTCATGCACCACAGGGTCCCATACGGCCACGCGCCGTGGGCAATCGTCCCGCGGGTCGGGACGACCGGGACGGCCCGCCGCGCGGTCGCCGTCCCGAAAGGCTCCGGCCCGTCCCTACGCGACCCTCGTCATGATCCGCAGTACCTCCAGGCTCCGCGGAGGCGCGTCCGGATCGTCGCCGTCGCTCGCCGCGAGGCGCAGGTGCGCGTCCCGGGCCGCCCGCACCGCCTCCGGCCACCCGTGGTGGTCGACGTAGGCGGAGACCGGCGCGTCCGGGCCTACCTGGTGCATGATCCTCAGCACCCGCAGGACGGCGGTGTCGACGAGCGCCGCCTCCTGCGAGTCGCGGAATATCGTGCCGACGTACTTCTCGGCGGACCAGTTGTCCAGCCAGGTGTCCTCCACCAGGCGGTACACGGCGTCGGTGACGTCGCCGTACCCGTCGACGCCGGCCAGCCAGACGTCGCGTTGGAACTCCTGGTCGGAGAGCATGTGCAGCGCGGAGCGCACATTGCTGCGCCAGCGCCACCACGGCATGTTGTTCAGTGGCATGCCGCCCATGGTGGAGGAGCGACGGCCGCGACGGGAAGAGTTCTCCGAACCTTGCACGGTCATCGATCGTACGTTCCTCGCCACACCAGTCTCACAGGCCCCTGTAATTCACCTCAATGTCACCTTTCGTTGACCATGGGTCACTCCCCGGTTAGTGATGTGACGGAATCGTGCTTGTCCATGACCGGCAGGCCACGTATCCGCAGCACCTTCCTCCCCTTCCTCTCCCGGCCCGTCAGAGCCACCGCCCTGTCGGCGGGGGCACTGGCCGTGTGTGCGTCGTTCACCGCCGGATGCGGGGCCATCCCCGGTGCCACGGGGGGCTCCGGGGATGGCCCGATCAAGGTCATGACCTGGGCGCCCCAGAAGACCGACTCCACCAACAAGCCCGGCATGCCCGCGATGGCCCACGCCTACGGCAAGTGGATCAACGCCCACGGCGGCATCAACGGCCGCAAGCTCGAGGTCCTGACCTGCAACGACCACAACGACAGCGTGGGCGCGGCGAAGTGTGCCCGGCGCGCGGCGGCCGAGGACGTGGTCGCGGTGGTCGGCTCGTACAGCCAGTTCGGCGACTCCTTCCTCGCCCCGCTGGAGAGCTCGGGCATCCCCTACATAGGCGGCTACGGCGTCACCAGCGAGGAGTTCACCGGCCCCATGGTGTACCCGGTCAACGGGGGCCAGCCCGCCCTCCTGGCCGGTCTCGGCAGGGCGCTCGCCGCCTCCTGCGGCCCGGTCTCCCTGGTCCGTCCCGACAGCATCGCCGGCGACCAGCTGCCCGCGCTGCTCAACTCCGGTCTGAAGGAGGGCGGGCACGCCCCGGCCGGCGACCAGCTCGCCGCCGAGAACGCCACCGAGTACGACGGCAAGGTCGACGACGCACTGAAGTACGCGACGAAGGACACACTCCGCAAGGGGTGCGTGGTGCCCGCGCTCGGGGACCGCACCGACATCTTCATGGACTCCTTCCGGCGGGCCCGCGAGGGCTACCCCTCGGTGCGGACCGCGACCGTACTGGGCAGCGTCGACCAGACGGTGATCAACTCGACGGGCGGCGCATCGGGGCCCTACGAAGGGTCGTACATCACCGGCTGGTACCCGGTGTCGTCCGACCCGCGCTGGGACCAGATGAAGAAGGTGATCAACGAGGAGGCCTTCGGCGACAACCGCATCGACCCCGCGGACGCCGGAGTGCAGACCACCTGGATCGCCTACACCGTGCTGAAGGCCGTCCTGGAGAAGATCGGCGGCGGCGAGGTGAGCTCCGACACCGTGCGGCACACCCTCGACGACGGCCTGAAGGTGTCCACGGGCGGCCTCACCCCGACCCTGCACTGGCCCTACGAGAGCAAGCTCGCCGGGGTCGGCTTCCCGCGGCTCGTCAACGCCGACGTGACCCTCCAGGTCGTCAAGGACGGCCGGCTGGTCGCGGCGAGGAAGACCGCGGGCTCGGGCTTCGACGGGATCACCGACATGACGGGCACGCTGGAGAACGCCGAACTGGACTGACCCGGCCGCCGGGGCAGGCCCCGGCGGCCGCCCGGCTCACAGCTGGGTCGGCTGGCGCTGGGTCAGGCCGTACTTCTGCGCGATGGTGTTCCACAGCGCCGCCGCCTTCACCTTCTCCGCGCTGGCGGTGCCGCTCTCCCGGTTGCCGGCCTGGGTCTGCGCGGTGCCGCGGGCCTGGCCCTTGTGGCAGCCCTTCCGGCCGCCGCCCACCTGGTCGGCCCAGGCCGCGTAGTGGTTGTCGGCGGCCGCGGACGCCTGCCAGGCCTTGGTGAGGGCGGCGGTCAGCTCGGTGTTGTTCGGCAGCTTGTCCACGGACAGCTTGCCGAGCCGGGTGACCAGGTCGGTGCGCTGCTTGGCCGCGTCGCGCAGGTCGGAGGCGGACTGACCGGTGTTGTTGCACTGCCGGACGTTCGCCACCGCCTGGATCACCGAGGCGCGGCTGCTGCCGCTGTCGGCGAGCAGCTTGTCCAGGGCGGCCGCCTGCTGCTGGGCGGGGTCGGCGCCGGACGAGGCGGAGTTCTGGGTGGCCGGGGAGGCGGCGGCGACGGTCTTCTTGTCGTTGCCCTTGTCCCCGCCGCCACCGCTGAACATCGCGCCGACACCGAAGCCGACGATGACGATGACGATGCCGATGGCGGCGAACAGCGGCACCCGCGAGCCGGTACGGCCGCCCCGGCGCCCGCCGTCGTCCTCGTTCATGTCGATGGGCTGGATGTACGACGGCCGCGCCGGGCCCGGGTAGCCGTTCGGCTGGACGCGGGGCATCTGCTGCGTGGAGCCGGCCGGGCTCTCCCCGCCCGCCGGCCCGGAGCGGAAGAGGTTGTCGAACTCGGCGGGCGGCTGCCGCTCCCCGCCCGGCGCCTGGCCGGTGAACGGCGGGATGTACTGGGTGGCATCGGCGTCGGAGGGGGCGGCCGCCTGGGGCACGCGCCCCAGGTACCGCGTCTCCTCACCGGTGGACTCGGGCGGCAGCGCGCCGGCCGCCACCGGCGGTATGAGCTGAGTGGCGCCCTCGTCGACCGGGGCCGCCGGGACCGGCGGTATGAGCTGGGTCGCGCCCTCGTCCATGGACGCGGGAGCCGCGCCCGGGCCGGGCATGGGGGCGGCGCCCCCGGGGACCGGCGGTATGTACTGGGTCGCGCCGTCGGCCGCCGGCGGCAGGGACGCGGCCGGGTACGCCTCCGGTACGGCGGGCGGCAGGGTCGCGCCCTGGGCTGCGGCACCGTGCGCCGCGTACGTGTCGGCGGGCGGCAGGGGTGCCGAGGCCGGGTACTGCTGCTGGTACGGGTCCGCGGTGCCGTAGGCGGCCGGCCGGCCCGCCCCCTGGGGCTGCGGGCCGCCGTACTGGGGCTGCTGCCCGGCGCCGTACTGCTGCTGACCGCCGCCGTACTGGGGCTGCTGGTCACCGCCGTAGGCCTGCGCCTGCCCTGCCGAGCCATAGGCCTGCGCCTGGCCCGCGGAGCCATAGGCCTGCGCCTGGCCCGCGGAGCCGTAGGCATGGTCGCCGTACGACGGAGCCGGTGCGCCCTCGGGAGGCAGCGGGCCGGGGCCGTTGCCCGCGGGCTGCTGCTGGTCCGGGGTGCCCCACTGCTGGGCGGCCGCCGGGGGCCAGCCCTGGTCCGGCTGGGGTGCCTGCTGGGCGCCGGGGCCCCACGCACCGCCCCAGGCCTGGCCGCCGGTCGGGGCCGCGGGGGCGGGGGCGGGGGCGCTTGCCATGCCCGGCAGCAGGGGCTCGCCTCCGTCGGAGGGCAGCACGATGCCTTCGTGCGCGGGTCGCGCCGAGGGCTCCTCGCCCTGTCCACTCTGCGTCACCGGGACTCCTACGAATGGGGGACCTTCGGAATCGTCGGCTCACGCTACCGGGTCCCCCGAGCCGGGTGCCACGCAGCTCAGGGAGCGATCTTCTTCCTTGTGACACCAGTAACAGAACAGCCCCGCGGTTCGGTGCATATGGCAACCATTCTGGGCCTTGATGCCGTTTCCCGTGCGTTCACGCAACCACGGGGCCGCTGTTCAGGCGGCCTGCTGGAGGTCGAGACGGGCCCCGAACTCCCGCACGACCGCCTCGTCCCGGAAGGGCTCCAGGCGCTGCTGGAGGTCCTCCAGATACTCGGCGCCCCGGTTGGACCGGAGTGTCTCCAGCAGTTCCACCGCCCTCGTCCCGGTGCTGCAGGCCTGCTCGATCTCGCGCTGCTGCACCTGGGCCGTGGCGAGGAGCACATAGCCGATGGCGCGGCGCCGGGCCCGGGTCTCGGGGTGTCCGGCCAGCGACTGCTCGGCGTATCGCGCCGCCGCCTCGGCCTGTCCCAGGTCGCGGTGGCAGTGCGCCAGCTCGTCGGCCAGATAGGCCTCGTCGAAGTGCGCGATCCACACCGGGTCGTCGCCGGAGGCGGCGTCCGCCTGTTCCATCGCCGAGACCGCCCGCCCGGAGGCGGCCTGCGCGGCCCGGACGTCACCGAGCAGGGCGTGCCCGCGGGCCTCGGCCGCGTGGAACATCGCCTCCGCGCGCGGGGTGACCCGTCCGCGCGCCCCTTCCTGTGCGGCCCGCGCCAGCTGGGCGATCTCGCGCGGGTTGCCGAGCTGCGCGGCGAGGTGGCTCATGGAGGCGGCCAGGATGTAACCGCCGTAGCCGCGGTCGCCGGCCGCCTGCGCCAGACGCAGCGACTGGATGTAGTACCGCTGGGCCAGGCCCGGCTGCCCGGTGTCGACCGCCATGTACCCCGCCAGCTCGGTCAGCCGGGCGACGGTCGCGAAGAGGTCGCGGCCGACCGCCTCGCGGTACGACCCCGCGAGCAGCCCCGAGACGACGCTGTTGAGGTAGTGCACGACGACCGGGCGCACATGACCGCTGCCGTACTGGTGGTCGAGGTCCACCAGCGCCTGGGTCATGGACCGTACGGCGGCCACGTCGGCCTGGCCCACCCGCGGGCCCGCCTGCCGGGCCACCTGGGCGTCCGGCATGGAGATCAGCCAGTCGCGGCTGGGCTCGACCAGCGCGGAGGCGGCGACGGAGGAGCCGGACAGGAAGTCCCGCCGCCCCACGTCGCTGCGCCACAGCTCGCAGACCTGCTCGATGGCCCCCAGTACCGTCGGCGAGAACTGGAGGCCGACCCCCGAGGCGAGGTTCTTGCCGTTGGCCATGCCGATCTCGTCGATCGTGACCGTACGGCCGAGCTTGCGCCCGAGCGCCTCCGCGATGATCGCCGGGGCCCGGCCGCGCGGCTGCTGGCCGCGCAGCCAGCGGGCCACGGACGTCTTGTCGTAGCGCAGGTCGAGACCGTGCTCGGCGCCGCACATGTTGACCCGCCGGGCCAGCCCGGCGTTCGAGCACCCCGCTTCCTGGATGAGTGCCTGCAGCCGTTCGTTCGGCTGCCTCGCAACGAGAGGCCTTGCAGCCATGTGCTACCCCCTGCGAACCCCTGGAGCGTGAAGATCCGGCCGGAAGGATCCGGTCCGGAAGATCACTGCCCAGCTGACATACCGTCAATGCGTGACATGTGCGGTTTGCCGGGGTAAAGGCTGATGCCACCCCCACCCCTGACTACCCATCCCACGCCCCGCTTCCTCCCGCGCGCCCCCACTCGTGCACCCGTGCGCCCCGGCCGCGGAGTCGATGCTCCTCCCCTGCCCACGCGTCGGCCGTAACTCCAGGTGAGTGCGGGAGTTGAGTGAAACGTGGAAGAGACGATCGCAGGCACGCAAGCCGCTCAGATTCCGCAGCAGCGCGGGGAATCACTGCTGGAAACCGCCGTACGCTACGCCGAGGAGCGCCACTGGGACCTGTTCCCGGGCGCCTGGCTGGAAGCCGTCGACGGGGCGCAGCGCTGCTCGTGCGGCGATGCTTCCTGCCCCGCGCCGGGTGCGCACCCCACGCGCCCCGACTGGGCGACGCAGGCGACCGGCAGTGCGACCGTCGCGCGCCGGATGTGGCAGAAGCTGCCGACGGCGTCGATCCTGCTGCCCACGGGGCGTACGTTCGACGCGTTGTCCGTGCCGGAGAGCGCGGGGTTCCTGGCGCTGGCCCGCATGGAGCGGATGGAGCTGACCCTGGGCCCGGTGACACTCACTCCTGACCGCCGCGTTCAGTTCTTCGTGCTGCCGGGGGGCTCGGTGAAGATTCCCGACCTGGTGCGGAAGCTGGGGTGGTCGCTGGCCTCGCTGGACCTCATGCCGCTCGGCGAGGGGAGCTACGTGGCCGCTCCGCCGACCCGTTTCGGCTCGCGTGGCGCGGTGCAGTGGGTTTGCCGGCCCACGCCGGCGAACCGATGGCTGCCGGACGCGGAGGAGCTGATCTCGCCGCTGGCCTACGCGTGCGGCCGGGATCGCTGACGTGCGCCCACGCGGCGGAGCCGCATACCGGGCACGGTCCGGCGCCCCTGAAGGCAATGGCCCACCGTAGGGTTCTGGCATGGCAGAGGCTGCGGTTCGTGTGCGAGGGCTCTGGAAGCGGTTCGGGCAGCAGGTCGCCGTGGGCGGGATCGACCTCGATCTTCCCTCCGGGAAGTTCATCGGACTGGTCGGGCCCAACGGGGCCGGGAAGACCACCACGTTGTCGATGGTGACCGGGCTGCTCCGGCCCGATCAGGGGTCCGTCGAGGTCGTCGGGCGCGACGTGTGGCGGGACCCGGTGGCCGTGAAGGCACGGATCGGGGTGCTGCCCGAGGGGCTGCGGTTGTTCGAGCGGCTGTCGGGACGGGAGCTGCTGGGATACTCCGGGCGGCTGCGGGGGCTGCCCGGCGCCGAGGTCGACAAGCGGGCCGCACAGCTGCTGGACGTGCTCGACCTGGCCGGTGCGCAGCACAAGCTCGTCGTGGACTACTCGACCGGCATGCGCAAGAAGATCGGGCTCGCGGCCGCGCTCCTCCACAACCCCGACGTGCTGTTCCTCGACGAACCCTTCGAGGGCGTCGACCCGGTGTCCGCGCAGACGATCCGGGGCGTGCTGGAGCGCTACACCGCCTCCGGCGCCACCGTCGTGTTCTCCTCGCACGTGATGGAGCTGGTCGAGTCGCTGTGCGACTGGGTGGCCGTCATGGCGGCGGGCCGCATCCGGGCGACCGGCACGCCGGCCGAGGTCCGCGGGGAGCATCCCACCCTGCAGTCGGCCTTCCTGGAGCTGGTGGGGGCGCACGGCCGGGACACCGCCTCCGATCTGGACTGGCTGGGCGGCGGGGCGGCCCGATGACGAGCCTGACGTCCACCGTCGTACGGCTGAAGCTGTCGCTGCTGCGAGGCGGGCTGAGGCAGTCGGCGGGCCGGCGGGCCGCGTTCGTCGCCTCGGCCGTCGTCGCCCTGCTGTTCGCACTGCTGCAACTGCTCGGCCTGGTCGCGCTGCGCGGGCATGCGCACGCCGAGGCGGTCGCCGTCCCCGGTACGGCCGTGCTGGCGCTCGGCTGGGCGGTGATGCCGCTGTTCTTCCCCAGCGGTGACGAGACGCTGGACCCCACGCGGCTGGTGATGCTGCCGCTGCGCCCCCGGCCGCTGGTCCGGGCCCTGCTGGCCGCCTCGCTGGTCGGTATCGGGCCGCTGTTCACGCTGCTGGTGCTGGTGGGATGCGTGCTGTCGGTGGCGCACGGGACAGCGGGGTACGCCGTCTCCGTCGTCGCCGTGGTCCTCGCGCTGCTGGTCTGCGTAGCGCTCGCGCGCACCGTCGCCGCAGCCAACGTACGGCTGCTGACCAGCAGGAAAGGGCGCGATCTGGCCGTGCTGAGCGGTCTGGTGATCGCCGTCGGGGCACAGCTGCTCAACTTCGGTGCGCAGCGGCTCGGTTCGGCAGGTCTCGGACAGCTGCAGCCGGCGGCGGACGTGCTGTCCTGGGTGCCGCCCGCCTCGGCCGTCGGGGCGGTACGGTCGGCGAGCGAGGGATCGTACGGCACGGCCCTCGCCCAACTCGCCCTGTCGGTCGCCGGGCTGGCCCTGCTGGTCGCCGTCTGGGCGCGAAGTCTGACCCGGCTGATGACCTCGCCCGACAGGTCCACCCTGCTTGAGCGAAGCCGAAAACCTGGGGGAGGGTCCACCCTCCAGGCTTCCGACGCCGGGGCGCCGGTCCGCGCCTCCTCCGCGGGGCTCAGGCGGCTGCTGCCCGGCGGACGCACGGGCACGGTCATGGAGCGCACCCTGCGCTACATCTGGCGCGACCCGAAGACCAAGGCCGCGTGGGTGACCTCGCTGGCCATCGGGCTGATCGTGCCGGTGTTCAACGCGGTGCAGGGCACCGGGTCGGTCTACTTCGCGTGCTTCGCCGCCGGAATGCTCGGCATCCAGATGTACAACCAGTTCGGGCAGGACACCTCCGCGTTCTGGATGGTGGCCCTGACCATCTCCTCGGCGAAGGACGCGCACGCCGAGCTGCGCGGGCGGGCGCTGGCCCTGCTGGTGGTCACCCTCCCGTACGCCACCCTCGTGACCGTCCTGACCACCGCTCTGCTGGACGCCTGGGACCGGCTCCCCGAGGCGCTGGGGCTCTCCCTCGCGCTCCTCGGCGCGATGCTGGCCACCGGCGCCTGGACCTCGGCCCGCTTCCCGTACTCCATCCCCCAGGAGGGCCACAAGAACGTGGCCCCGGGCCAGGCCGGCCTGGCCTGGATCTCGGTCTTCGGCGGCATGGTCGCAGCGGCCCTGCTCTGCTCCCCCGTGATCACCCTGACGATCTGGCTGAACGTGAGCACCGACGGGGAGGCGTGGAGCTGGGTGCTGCTGCCGGCCGGGGCCGGCTATGGCGCAACGGTCACACTGCTGGGGCTGAGGCTGGCGGCCCCCCGAACGGCGACCCGCCTACCGGAGATCCTGACGGCGGTCAGCAAGGGCTGACGGCGCCTTTCCGACACGGGGCGCCGACAACCGGCCCAGGGGCGCGGGGCTGCGTTTGACATGCGGCTACCGCCGCGTGGGCGCGGCCAGCCACGACGAACCCGCACCCGCCAACGCGAAGAAACCACGCGGACGAGAACGCGAACGGCGCTCAATCCGCCGGCACAGCCTCAAGAAACGGCTCCACAGCCAACCGCCAAGCCACCGGCTGGTCGTAGTGGACGAGGTGCCCGGCGTCGGCCACCTCCGCATACTCCCCGCGGGGCAGAACCCGCACCATCTCCTGCGCCTCGGCCCGCCCCAGCTCACCGTCGAGGCCACGGACGACCAGCGCGGGACACCGGACCTGGGCCAGCTCCTCCCAGTGCGCGTCGTACACCCAGCTCTCCCGGGTCGCGAGCATCTGCTCCGGCTCGAAGACGGGCCGCCAGCCGTCGGCGGACTCGTGCATGACCTCGGCGTAGAAGGCGCCGCGGGCGGGCTGGGGGCGCTCCACCCAGGGATCGTCCTCGCCGAACCACTTGCGGACGTCGGCGAGCGTGGCGAAGGGGACGGGCCAGGACCGGAACCAGTCGGCCCATTCGCGCTGTGAGGCCGAGCCGAGCGCGGAGGCCCGCATGTCGCAGATGATCAGGCCGCACACCAGGTCGGGGCGTTTCGCGGCGAGCTGCCAGGCGGTCAGGGCGCCCATGGCGTGGCCGATGAGGACGGCGGGGGCGAGACCGAGCTGTTCGAGGGCGGCCTCGGCGTCCTCGACGTAGGCGTCCCGGGTGTACGCGGCCTGCGGGAGCTTGTCGCTCCGGCCGTGGCCGCGCTGGTCGAGTGCGACGGCGCGGTGGCGCTCGGCGAGCCAGCGGGCGGTGGACGCCCAGTGCGAGGCGCGGCCCATCAGGCCGTGGAGTAACAGCACCCCCGGAGCCCCGGGCTCCGCCCCCGGTTTGGGCGGGTCCGCGAACTCCCACGCGGCCAGGCGTACCCCGCCCGCACCCGCCACATCGATACGCCGTGCCATCGGCCTGGCACCCCCAGCTCCGCCTGCCTCGTACCGGTGTACTGCCGTTGTCGCAGTCGTACTGTCGCTCGTACTGCCGCCGCAGACTATCGAATACCTATTCGAAAATACTGCCTCTGCGGACAACACCCCTCATTCGAGTGACACCCTTCGGTGAATGATCGCCGCCGCCGAGGGGATCTTTCTGGCGGGAGGCGGACCGCTCGGGGAAAAACGGTCCGAGGGGGTTGACCCTGAGAGCTCGGGGCTCCGGGTCAGCACAGGGGAGGACAGGCCCCGGCGCCACACGGCGCCGGGGCCCTCTCATGCTCAGCGCTTGGCCACGAACACATGCGAGGCGACGTCCGCCTCCAGCTCGGCCGCCTCACCGCCGCTGCCCACCAGCACACCGCCGGGCGACTCCGTCACGCTCACCACCGAACCGGGCTGCACGCCCGCGCGGCGCAGCGTGTACATCAGCTGGGCGTCGGTCTGGATCGGCTCGCCGATACGGCGCACGACGACCGTCTTGCCCTCGCCGCCCGGGTCCAGATCGGCCAGCGACACCATGCCCTCGTCCAGGAACGGGTCAGCCCCGTCCTTCTCGCCCAGCTCCTCCAGGCCCGGGATCGGGTTGCCGTACGGCGACTCAGTCGGGTGCCGCAGCAGCTCCAGCACCCGGCGCTCCACGGCCTCGCTCATCACGTGCTCCCAGCGACAGGCCTCCGCGTGCACCTGCTCCCACTCCAGGCCGATGACGTCGACCAGCAGACACTCCGCGAGGCGGTGCTTGCGCATCACACGCGTGGCCAGTCTGCGGCCCTCGTCGGTCAGCTCCAGGTGCCGGTCGCTGGCCACCGAGACCAGACCGTCGCGCTCCATGCGCGCCACGGTCTGGCTCACCGTCGGCCCGCTCTGGTCCAGCCGCTCCGCAATGCGGGCGCGCATGGGGACGACGCCTTCCTCTTCGAGTTCGAGGATGGTGCGGAGATACATCTCCGTGGTGTCGATCAGTCCGGACATACGTGCCCCTCGATTACCTCTGCCGGAAGCTCGCCGCTCTCCGGCGCGTGCGCTGGCCCTGGATTCAATTCTGCCGGATACCACTGACAACCGTGCCGCACCGCGGAAACCGCCCGGTGAAGACTGCCCCGACGCATGACCCGTCCGTGCACCCCCGTATTGACACCACACTGGTCCAGACCGCACGGTGATCCGCGACACAGACGCTTGCGAAGGGGCACCGCATGAGCGACGGCACGCCTGCCGACCTGTTCTTCGACGCCGCCATCGGCCTGCTGCAACGGGTCCGGGAGGAGGAGGCCGAGGCGATCACCGCGGCCGGCACCCTGCTCGCCGACACCGTCGCCGCCGGCGGCCGCCTGTTCGCCTTCGGCGCCGGACACTCCTCGCTGGCCGCCCAGGACGTCGTATACCGTGCCGGCGGACTCGCCCTGATGAACCTGCTCGCCGTCCCCGGAGTCGTCGGCGTCGACGTCACCCCGGCCACCCTCGGCTCCGCCCTGGAACGCGTCGACGGACTCGCGAGCGCCGTCCTGGACTCCTCCCCGCTCCGCGCCGGCGACGCACTCGTGATCATCTCCCTGTCCGGCCGCAACGCCCTGCCCGTCGAGATGGCGCAGGGCGCCCGCACCCTCGGCGTACGGGTCATCGGCGTCACCTCCGTGGCCTACGCCGCGCAGACCGAGTCCCGGCACAGCTCCGGCACCTTCCTGAAGGACCACTGCGACATCGTCCTCGACTCGAAGATCGCCGTCGGCGACGCCGAACTGACCCTCGACACCATCCCGGCCCCGTTCGCCCCGGCCTCCACCGTGGTCACCGCCGCCCTCATGCAGGCCATGATGGCCACCACGGCCGCCACCCTCGCCGACCGCGGCATCGAACCCCCGCTGCTGCGCTCCGGCAACGTCGACGGCGGCCACGACTGGAACCGGCGCGTCATGACCGAGTACGGCGACCGGATCTTCTACCGACACTGAGCAAGGGCCGCTCGCGCGGCTAGCGGCACCGGCTACTGCTCCGCCGGCTTCTCCCGCACCGCCTCCGCCAGGTCCAGCGCCGCCGCGACCCGTACGGCCACATCCTCCGCGTAGGCCGCGTCCGCACGCTCGAAACGGCTGCGGCCGGCCCCGCGCAGGAACGTGACCACCCCCAGCGTCCGCCCCCGGCTGCGCAGCACCACGCACAGCGCGTGCACCGCGTCCTCGGGCCACTGCCGGGCCAGCGCCCACTCACGCGCCCGCTCGGCCGGAATCGACCCGGCATCCGCACGCACGGACCCGGCCCGCTCGACACAGGTCAGCGCCGGATGCCCCTCCTCGTACCGCAGCGGCAGCCCGGCCGCCCCCGAGAGCAGACTCGGCCCCGGCGCACCCGCGGGCGTGGCGGCGAGCCGCACCAGCCGCACCGGAACCGCCTCGTCCCCCTCCGCCCGCGGAGCGCCCGCCACACGGTCGAGCAGGGCATGGTCGGCGAAACCGGCGAGCGCGAAATCGAGATGGACGGTGGCCGCCTCCGCCGGGTCCTCGCACTCGGCGGCGGCCCGGGCCGCCCGGTGCAGCTGATTCGTACGGAACCGCAGCAGGGCCGCCTCCTGCTCGCCCTGCTTGGCCTCCGTCACGTCCTGGAACAGCCAGCCGACCCCGAGCGGCACGGGCTCCTCCGCGAGCGGCGAGGCCAACCGCACGAACCCACTGCGCCAGCAGCGCCGCTTCTCGCCCTCGGGCACCCGCACGGTCACCCACATCTCGGCGGGCGCGGGCGGCGCGCCTTCGGCCAGCACATGGGTCAGCGCACTCTCCAGCTCCTCCACGCCCTGCGCCAGCAGCTCGCCGAGCGGCCGCCCGAGCGCGGACGTACGCCCGATACCGAGCGCGCGAGCCGCGTGCGCGTTGACGACAGCCGGACGCAGATCAGCGTCGACGAGCACGACACCCCAGGACGCGTCCTCGAACAGCGCCTCGCTCAACGCGATGGACCGCTCCAGATCGATCTGCGCGTGCACCTCGCTGAACGCGCAGTAAAGACCCGCCGGCTTCCCGTCCGGCCCCCGGACGGCAGCGGACTGGGTCCGCACGAGAACCCGCCCGCCGTCCTTCGTGACCAGGGCGAACTCATGAACCTGCCGGCCGGGCGCGTGCATGGCCGACATCAGCCGCGCCTGCACGTCCTCGGCGTCCGCGCTGCGCACCGCCCATCCGGCGAACCCGTGCCGCCCGACCGCCTCCGCCGCGGTCCAGCCCAGAATCCGCTCGGCCTCCCGGTTCCAGTGCGTGACGACCCCGTCCGCGTCGAAGGCACACAGCGCCGCGTCCATGCCGTCCAGCAGCGCGGCGAGCAGATCGGAACCCCCGGAGTCCTCCGGCCCGTCGGGCCCGTCGGCCCCGTCATGGCTCTGCGGACCGTCCCGCTCGGGCTCGTCCGGCCCCAGCTCGTCGGTGGTCCCACTCCGCCGGGAAGCACTCACCTGGACCCCCTGGAGGCTGCGTCGGCGCATCTGCGGCGCTCGGTTCGCTCACTGGCCTTCATTCAACTGGAACGTGACACAGCCCACATCCTGTTCCCGCAGATTGACGGAATCAATGCCCGGCACCGGACCGCGGCTCCAGCCGCAGATCGACCCACTCGTCGGTCTCCCCGTCCAGCACGTACCGGTCGATCTCCACGAACCCGCACCGCTCGGCGAACCGCAGCCCGTCCTCGTTCACGGCCAGCACGCATGTCTCGACCGCCCCCGCACCCAGCACGCGCGCGCGGGCGAGCCCGTTCTCGTACAGCGCCGTACCGAAGCCACGCCGCCGGAACTCGGGCAGCACGCGCGCGATGACCGTCGCGACGCCCTCCTCCCCGACCGGCGGCCGCACCGTGGAACACCCCACGAGCACGTCCCCCAGATACGCGTTCTCCAGCCGGTACCGCTCACGGCGCACCCGGGCGTCCTCCAGGGACATCGCGGCGGGCGGCACGATGACGTTGTGGACGTGGCGCCATTGTTCGAGCTCGGCGTCGCTTTCTACGGCTTCGATACGAAGATCAGTCACACGTGCAGCGAATCGGTCCGGGCGTCTCGCGTCAAACGCATTCCGTAGGGCCGCCCCCTACCGCTCGCATCGCTGACTCGTTCGAGAATCTCGCCACCTTCGCACTATCGAGCGACTTGAGGCTGGTCAGTCCAACGGCTTGCTTCGCACTCACTAATTTCGTCTCCACGTAGAGAAGGGAGGTCACTCGTTCCCCGGTCGCAACACCGTCGGGTGACCAGCCCTAGTCATCACGATCCGAAGATCAGGGAGGTGAACCCCCGATGACTACGTTTCCTGCAGGCGAGCAGACCCACCAGGCTGTGCTTCCTCAGCAGCCTGCTCTGGAATCCGCGAGAGCAGACACCCCCGGGAGCAGGGACGAAACGGCTCACGGACACCCCGCCACCGCGCGGGGCACCGGCAGGGAACATGGGCGAGGGGAGACCGACGGGCACGGCACCAGAACCCGTCGGCGTCACGCCAAGAGCGCTGCCCAGGCAGCGAAGGCGGCAGAGAACGGGAGCGGTGACGCTCCCACGCACAACCCGTCGTACTCGGGCGGGACCGGCGCGAGCAGGGTCTTCGTCCTCTCCAAGGACGGGCATCCGCTCATGCCCTGTCACCCTGCACGAGCACGAGAACTCCTCGGCAAGGGGCGGGCGGCAGTCGCGCGTCAGGCGCCTTTCGCCATCCGCCTGAAAGACCGCACACTGGCCGACTCAGAAGTCGACGGCGTGCAGTTACGCATCGACCCCGGTTCCAAGGGCACTGGTCTCGTCCTCACCGACGAGAAGAAGGAGCCCGCCGAAGACGGCACCACCGTGACTGTCCGACGCGGGCTCGTCTCGGTCGAGCTCCACCATCGAGGCGCGCAGATCCAGAGCTGTATGCAACAGCGCGCGGGCTATCGACGCAGGCGACGTTCCGCCAACTGCCGCTACCGAACACCACGCTCGCTGAACAGAGACCGCCCCGAAGGATGGCTCCCGCCCTCTCTGCGTCACCGCGTCGACACCACCTTCTCCATCGCCAACCGCCTGTGCCGCTATGCACCCGTCACCCACATCCATCTGGAACGCACTGCCTTCGACACCCACTCCATGAGCGCGGGCAGACCGCTCTACGGTGCGGAGTACGCGCAAGGCCCCCTGGCGGGAACCACTGCACGCTCCTACCTGCATGCCAGGTGGGACAGCGCCTGCGCCTACTGCGGCGCCACTGGCGTACCACTGAACATCGAGCACGTACGCCCTCGCAGCCGACAAGGATCCAGCCGGGTCTCGAACCTCGTCCTCTCCTGCATCCCGTGCAACAAAGCCAAAGGCAGCCGGTCCATCGAGTCCTTCCTCGCCCACCGGCCCGACCTCCTGGCCCGGATCCTCGAACAGACGAAGGCCCCACTCCGGGACGCCGCTGCCATGAATGCGATCCAGCTACGGCTTACGTCGGCCCTGGAAGCCCTTGGCAAACCTGTACACGCCTGGCCAGGGCATCTCACCAAGGCGAACCGCGACGCCACGGGGCTCTGCAAAACGCACACCTTGGACGCCCTGTGTGTCGGCCACCTTGATCACGGGAGTGGGGACACGATCGCTCGCTTCCCCGATCGGGTACTGGTCGTCAAGGCCACTGGTCGCGGCTCATACGCTCGCACCACGCCGGATCGGTATGGATTCCCCCGCCTGCGGCGAGCGCGCGCCAAGCAGCACTTCGGATACATGACCGGAGACCTGGTACGAGCCACTATGCCGAGTGGCAGGTGGGCAGGTACGTGGGTCGGGCGCATCGCGGTCCGTGCCAATGGGCAGCACAGCTTGACCACGTCCGCTGGCCGACTCAACGTCAGGCACCGCAATCTGCGGCTTTTGCAGCGAGGTGACGGGTACGGCTACACGGCGCAACCAGAAGCCGCACCGTCAATCTCTCAAAAAAACAGTTGAGCGTCCGGAGGCCACTTCCTAGAGTGGGCGCTACTTCGGAAAGGAGGTGGTTCGGCAGATGTGTGAATACCGGACAGAAGAGGTGGCTGCAGGCTAGCGGCCTGCCACCACACGATGTGCGGTGCCGGACCAGCGTGTGAGAAACACGCAGCCGGCCTAATCCAACGCAGTCACCCGACCCGCGAGCTCGCCGGTACGTCCGGCCGGCTCCTCCGCGATATGGAGGAACCGAGCTCGCGGGTCGTCTGCGTTCAGGGGGGCCAGCGCCTTCAGGGGCTGAGCCGCTCCACGTCCCACGCCCCGTCCGGCCGGGCCACATACCGCAGCCGGTCGTGCAGCCGGCTCTCGCGCCCCTGCCAGAACTCGACCGTCTCCGGCGCGATCCGGAACCCGCCCCAGTGCGGCGGAACCGGCACCTGCTCCCCCTCCGGGTAGCGGGCGTCCAGCTCCTCGTACGTGGCGTCCAGCTCGTCCCGGGAGGAGATCACCGAGGACTGTGCACTGGCCCAGGCACCCAGCTGCGAGCCGTGCGGGCGGGTGTGGAAGTACGCCGCGGTCTCGTCTCGGCCCGTACGGCGCGCGACACCCGTGACTATCACCTGGCGGGCGATCGCATGCCACGGAAAGAGCAACGAGATGTACGGGTTGTCGGCCAGCTCCCGGGCCTTGCGGGAGTCGTAGTTCGTGTAGAAGACGAAGCCGTCGGTGTCGTACTGCTTCATCAGGACCGTGCGGGAACTGGGCCGGCCCGCCGCGTCCGCCGTGGAGACGACCATCGCGTTGGGCTCGTACAGCGTCCCGTGCAGAGCAGCCCGGGCGGCGTCCTCGAACCAGCGGGAGAACTGGTCCATCGGGTGCGCGGCGAGATCCTTCTCGTCGAGGCCGGCGGCCTGGTACTGCTTGCGCATGGCGGCGGGATCGACGAGGGGGTCGGGGCTGAAGTCGCTGTCGGTCACGCGGTCATCCTGCCGTATCGAACGCACGTGGCACTCAGTGTCGTGTGGGCTCCCCAACTATGGCACTCGGGGTTATCGTGCTTGTCTCCCTTGCGGTTTGGGTGACCACCGGCTGATCGGGGCATCACCGGGGTGACCGCCGCCGACACTTTCACGAGGAGCCGCCTGATGTCCGATTTCGTACCCGGGCTCGAAGGAGTCGTCGCGTTCGAGACGGAGATCGCCGAACCCGACAAGGAGGGCGGCGCCCTGCGCTACCGCGGCGTCGACATCGAGGACCTGGTCGGGCACGTCTCCTTCGGGAACGTGTGGGGGCTGCTGGTCGACGGCGCCTTCAACCCGGGGCTGCCGCCCGCCGAGCCGTTCCCGATCCCGGTCCACTCCGGTGACATCCGGGTGGACGTACAGTCCGCGCTGGCCATGCTCGCCCCGGTCTGGGGCCTGAAACCGCTCCTCGACATCGACGCCGGCCAGGCCCGCGACGACCTCGCGCGCGCCGCCGTCATGGCGCTGTCGTACGTCGCCCAGTCCGCGCGCGGGCAGGGCCTGCCGATGGTGCCGCAGCGAGAGATCGACAAGGCCCACTCGGTCGTCGAGCGCTTCATGATCCGCTGGCGCGGCGAGCCGGACCCCAAGCACGTCGCGGCCGTCGACGCCTACTGGACGTCCGCCGCCGAACACGGCATGAACGCCTCCACCTTCACCGCGCGCGTCATCGCCTCGACCGGCGCGGACGTCGCCGCGGCCCTCTCCGGGGCGGTCGGCGCCATGTCCGGACCGCTGCACGGCGGCGCCCCTTCCCGAGTGCTCGGCATGATCGAGGAGATCGAGCGGACGGGTGACGCCGAGGGGTACGTCAAGCAGGCCCTGGACCGCGGAGAGCGGCTGATGGGCTTCGGCCACCGGGTGTACCGGGCCGAGGATCCCCGCGCGCGGGTGCTGCGCCGTACCGCCAAGGAGTTGGGCGCGCCGCGCTTCGAGATCGCGGAGGCGCTGGAGAAGGCGGCCCTGGAGGAGCTGCACAACCGCAGGCCGGACCGGGTGCTGGCCACCAACGTCGAGTTCTGGGCCGCGATCATGCTGGACTTCGCGGAGGTGCCGGCGCACATGTTCACGTCGATGTTCACGTGCGCGCGGACCGCCGGCTGGTCGGCACACATCCTGGAGCAGAAGCGGACCGGCCGGCTCGTACGGCCGTCCGCCCGGTACGTCGGCCCCGCGGCGCGCAGCCCGCAGGAGATCGAGGGGTACGCGGACATCGCCCACTGAGAGAGGTGTTCGGGGGCGCGTGGGCGCGTTGTGGCTTGTCGCGCCCACGCGGCGGATCCACAGATCGATCCAGTCCCGCACTCCTACCGAGTCGATCACGCCGGAGTCAGCAGGCTCCCGTGGTGCCGTTCCGCCACCAGTGGGTGGGCTCGGAGCTTGCCCTTCAGTTCGTTGTAGCCGTACTCGGCGAACAGGGGGTTGGCCGGGTCGGTGGTGATGCCGGGGGCCGTCGACGCGTGCGGGAAGGGCAGGGGCTCGACCCTGGCGTCCAGGCGGGGGTTGTAGAAGAACGGGACCGAGAAGCGTTCCGTTGCTCCGGGCGGGCTGATCACCCGGTGGTTGGTGGCGATCAGGTAGCCGTTGGTGGCCACCTCCAGGAGTTCGCCGAGGTTGACGACGAAGGCGCCCTCGAGCGGGGGTACGTCGTGGAAGAGCCCGTCCTCGCGGTGGACCTGGAGGCCGCCGACCGTGTCCTGCAGGAGCAGGGTGAGGAAGCCGTAGTCCTTGTGGGCGCCGACGCCCTGGTCGGTGCCGTCGCCCGCGCTGCCGGGGTAGCGGACGAGCTTGAGGTGCGGGTGGGCGTGGTCGCCGAAGACCGGGTCGTAGAAGTCGGCGGGGGCGCCGATGGCGGTGAGGAGCTCGTGCAGGAGGCGCTGGGCCACTGCGCTCAGCTTGTCGATCCAGTGCAGGGCCGCCGTGCGCAGTGCGGGGAGGGCGGCCGGCCACTGGTTGGGGCCCTGCAGCCACCAGTAGGGGGGCTCGCCGGGTCCGGGGACGTGGGCGGGGCGTTCGGCGCCTATGTCGAGCTGGTCGCGCCAGTCGCGGGCGCCGCCGGTGCGCTCGTCGCCGGTGCGGGTGTAGCCGCGGAAGTGCGGGGAGTTGACGTTGTCGAGGGCGAGCCGGTCGGCCTCGGGGAGGTCGAAGAAGGCGCGCATGGCGGTGAGCAGGGCGTCGGTCTCGGCCCGGGTCACACCGTGTCCGACGAGCTGGAAGAAGCCGACGTCGTGGGCGGCGCTGTGCAGCTGGGCGTGGAGCAGGGCACGGGCCTGGGGGCCGCGGTCGGCGGCGGACAGGTCGATGATCGGGAGCTGGTCGTACGACGGGGTCGTCGCGGAATGCGTCGTCATGGGAGCGTCCACAGGGTGTGTGGGCCACGGGCAGGCCGCCGAGGATGGGGCGGCGCCCGGAATGCCGTAAAAGAAAGAAAAGGGGGCTGGGTCAGGCGGAAGGCCGACAGCCCATGCTCGTGACGCGCACGTAGTCCACGTGGCGGCGGCGAACGAGCATCGGAGGCATGGGCCCAAGGGTAACGCGCTCCCGCAACGACCCCGCCGGCCCGGTGTCGCCTCAGCCCAGTGATTCCTCCAGCACCAGTGCCCACTGGGCGAGCACGCGCTCGCGGCGGGCGGTGTCGTCGGTGAGGAGGTTGGCGAGGCCCAGGCCGCGGGCCATGTCGAGCAGGCCCTGGACGGTCTCCCGGACGCCGGGGCGGGACTCGTCGGCGCCGAGCAGGTCGACGGCGATGCGGTGGGTCTCGCGGCCCACGCGGGCCTCCAGCTCGGTCACGCGCGGGCGCAGCTGCTCCTCGTCGGAGGCGGCGACCCACAGGTGGAGGGCGGCGCGGAAGAGGGGGCCGGTGTAGAGGTCGACGAGGGCGAAGACGACGGCGCGGCGGTCTGCGGCGCCGTCCGGGAAGAGTGCGCGCAGGGCGGTGGAGCGTTCTTCGGCCACGTACTCGACGGCGGCCGTGAACAGGTCCTCGCGGGTCGGGAAGTGGTGCTGGGCGGCGCCCCGCGAGACGCCGGCGCGTTCGGCGACGACGGAGACGGTGGAGCCTGCCCAGCCGTGCTCGGCCAGGCAGGCCACGGCGGCCTCCAGGAGCCGCTGCCGGGTGGCCCGGCTGCGGTCCTGCTTGGGTACGCGGTCGCGTTCCGCCGTACTCACACCACCCATGCCGCATCCCGTCTTTCCAGGAAGGCCGTCATCCCCTCCCGGGCGTGGGGGGTGGAGAACAGCCGGGCCGAGAGCGCGGTCAGCTGGGCCGCGTCCCGGTCGAACGTCTCCAGCACCCTAGCCGTGAGCAGCTGTTTCGTCTCGGCCAGTGCCTGTGGGGAGGAGCGGCGCAGGCCGTCGAGGACGGGGGCCAGGGCTTCGTCGACGTCGTCGGCGGTGGTGGTGAGCAGGCCCAGGCGTACGGCCTCGGCGGGGGCGAAGCGTTCGCCGGTGAGGTAGTAGCGGGCGAGGGCGCGGGGGTCGGTGCGCGGGATCACCGGGAGGGAGATCACCGCGGGGGCGACGCCGATGCGGACCTCGGTGAAGGCGAAGGTGGCCGCGGTGGAGGCGGCGGCGATGTCGCAGGCGGCGAGGAGGCCGAGGCCGCCCGCGCGGACGTGTCCGGTGATCCGGGCGAGCACGGGTCTGGGCAGTTCCACGATCTGCCGGAGCAGGCCCACGAAGGCGTCCGGGTCGGGTGGGTCGCGCAGGTCGGCGCCGGCGCAGAAGGTGGTGCCGGTGTGGGTGAGGACGACCGCGCGGACGTCCGGGTCCTTGCCGCAGTCGGTCAGGGCCTCGGTGAGTTCGGCGACGAGGGCGGCCGAGAGGGCGTTGCGGGTGCCGGTGGAGTCCAGGCTGAGGGTTTCGACGCCGCGTGCGCGTGTGCGTCCGACGAGTGCGCTCATGTGTGCTCCCTGAGCCGGCGGCGCAGGATCTTCCCGGTGGCCGCGCGGGGGACGGTGTCGATGAAGGTGATGCGGCGGACGCGTTTGTAGGGGGCGACGCGTTCGGCGACGTAGAGCATGATGTCGTTCTCGCTGAGGTCGGCGGCGGTGGGCTGGCGGACGACGAAGGCGTGCGGGATCTCGTTGCCGTCCTCGTTGCGGCCGCCGACGACGGCGGCGTCGGCGATGCCGGGGTGGGTGAGCAGGAGGGCCTCCAGTTCGGCGGGGGCCACCTGGAAGCCCTTGTACTTGATGAGTTCCTTGACGCGGTCGACGACGAAGAGCCAGCCGTCGGCGTCGACGTGCCCGATGTCCCCGGTGTGCAGCCAGCCGTCGGCGTCGATCATGTCGGCGGTGGCGTCGGGGCGGCCGAGGTAGCCCTTCATCACCTGGGGGCCGCGGATGAGGATCTCGCCGGGCTCTCCGGGGGCGAGGTCCTTGCCGGGGTCGTCCAGGGAGACGATCCGCATCCCGGTGCCGGCGATGAGCTTGCCGACCGTGCCGGGGGGCGCGTGGTGCAGGGCGTCGAGCGGGACGACGTGGGTGCCGGGCGACAGCTCGGTCATGCCGTAGGCCTGGCCGATCGGGGGCAGGCCGAGGCGTTCGGCGCAGGCGGCGGCGAGGGCGGCGTCCAGGGGGGCGGCGGCGCTGATGACGTACTTCAGGGACGAGAGGTCGTAGCGGGCGACCGCCGGGTGTTTGGCGAGGGCGAGGACGATCGGCGGGGCCACGTACAGGCCGGTGATGCGGTGGTTCTCGATGGCGGCGAGGAAGGTCTCGAGGTCGAAGCGGGGCAGGACGACGACCGTGGCGCCCTTGCGCAGGGGGGCGTTCATCAGGGCGGTGAGGCCGTAGATGTGGAAGAACGGCAGCACGGCGAGGATGCGGTCGCCGGGGCCGGCCGGGACGGGGGGTTCCAGCTGGGCGAGGTTGGTGGCGATCTGCCGGTGGGTGAGCATGACGCCCTTGGGGACGCCGGTGGTGCCGGAGGAGTACGGCAGCGCGGCGACGTCCTCGGCGGGGTCGAAGTCGATCTGCGGTTCGGGTGCGGTGGAGGCGAGCATGTCGATCAGCGAGCGGTGTCCGGGTGCGTTGTCGCACACGAATATCTCCCGTACGCCGCCCGCGAGTTCGGCGGCCCGGCGGGCGGACTCCAGCAGTGGGGAGACGGTGACGATCCACCGGGCGCCGCTGTCGTCGAGCTGTTTGGCGAACTCCTCGGGTGTGGCGAGCGGGTGCACGGTGGTGACGGAGGCGCCCGCGCGGGTGGCCCCGTAGAAGGCGGTCGGGAAGGCGATCGTGTTGGGGCTGTGCAGGGCGAGGACGTCGCCCTTGCGTACGCCGGCGTCGGCGAGAGCGGCGGCCAGCCGCCGGTGGAACCGGTCCACTTGCTCGTACGTGAGGGTGGTGCCGTCCGTGCCGTCGATGAGGGCCGGCTGGTCGCCGAATTCGGCGGCGCGGCCCAGGACGGCCTCGTGGATGGGGAGTTCTACGGGCGGGACGTCTGCGTACTCGCTGCGGAACACGGTTCCTCCAAGCGGCTGCTGCGGCTGCGGCCTAGTACGACTTGGGCAGGCCCAGGGTCTGGTGGGAGACGTAGTTGAGAATCATCTCCCGGCTCACCGGAGCAATACGAGCCACGCGCGCGGCAGTTATCAACGAGGCGAGTCCGAATTCGCGCGTGAGGCCGTTGCCGCCGAGGGTGTGCACGGCCTGGTCGACGGCCTTCACGCAGGCTTCCCCGGCCGCGTACTTGGCCATGTTGGCGGCCTCGCCCGCGCCGACGTCGTCGCCGGCGTCGTACAGATGGGCCGCCTTCTGCATCATCAGCCGGGCCAGTTCCAGGTCGATGTGCGCCTGCGCCAGGGGGTGGGCGATCGCCTGGTGGGCGCCGATGGGGGCCTTCCAGACCGTACGGTCGCGGGCGTACTCGATCGCCTTGGAGAGGGCGTAGCGGCCCATGCCGATCGCGAAGGCGGCGGTCATGATGCGCTCGGGGTTGAGTCCGGCGAACAGCTGGAGCAGGCCGGCGTCCTCTCCCCCACTGCCGAAAGCGTGGGAGGTGCCCCCACCGACGAGCGCGTCGGCGGGGAGTCGTACGTCGTCCAGAACCAGCTCGAACTGCTTCTCGGCGGCGGCGAGCTCCATGTCGATGGGGTGCTTCTGGAAGCCCTCGGCGTCCGTCGGGACGATGAACAGGCAGGGCTTGAGGCTTCCGGTGCGGGCGTCCTCGGTGCGGCCGACGATCAGGACGGCGTCCGCCATGTCGACACCGGAGATGAAGACCTTCCGGCCGCTGAGGAGCCAGTCGGTGCCGTCCCGGCGGGCCGTGGTCGTGATGCGGTGGCTGTTGGAGCCGGCGTCGGGCTCGGTGATGCCGAAGGCCATGAGGCGGGTGCCGTCGGCGAGGGCGGGCAGCCAGGTGCGCTTCTGTTCCTCCGTGCCGAAGCGGGAGATCACTGTGCCGCAGATGGCGGGTGAGACCACGAGCATGAGCAGCGGGGAACCCGCCGCGCCCAGCTCTTCCAGGACGATGGAGAGTTCCGTGATGCCGCCGCCCCCGCCGCCGTGCTCCTCCGGGAGGTTGACACCGAGGTAGCCGAGCTTGCCGGCCTCGGACCAGAGTTCGGTGAGGGGCTTGCCCTCGGCGACGGTGCGGGTGAGGTAGTCGCGGCCGTAACGCTTGCCGAGGGCGGCGACGGCGGCCCGGAGGGCCTTGTGCTCTTCGGACTCGATGACGGGAGTCATGGGGCTCCTAAGAAGAGGTTTCCTGTACGACGGCGAGCAACATGCCCGGCTCCACCTGCTGCCCGGCCCTGACGTGCAGGGCGCTGAGCGTTCCGGTGACGGGCGCGGCGATCTGGTGCTGCATCTTCATCGCCTCCAGCCAGATCAGGGGCCGGCCCGCCTGTACGGCCGCGCCCTGTACCAGGCCTTCGGCGATGCGCACGACCGTGCCGGGCATCGGAGCCAGCAGGGAGCCGGGGGCGAGCTGGGCGGTGGGATCGGGGAAGCGGGGCAGGGCGGTGAGGCGGGATCCGTTGACGTACACCTGGTCGCCGTAGCGTGTGACGTCGAACTTGCGCTGTACGCCGTCCGCTTCGAGTACGACTCTGCGCGCGTCGGCGTGCACGACCCGCACTCCCTCGGCCGCGAGGCCGTCCCTGGTGTGCCGGTAGCGGACCTCGTGCTCCTCGCCCGCCATCTCGTACCGCTTGATCTGCGGCTGGGACGCCACGTTGCGCCAGCCGCCGAAGCGGGAGCGGCCGTGGGCGTCGGCGAGGGCGGCGGCCAGGGGGGCGTACGGGGCGGGTGCGGGCTCGGTCAGGTCGGTGAGGTGGCGGTCGTAGAAGCCGGTGTCCATGCGGGCGCTCACGAACTCGGTGTGGCGCAGGGAGCGCACCAGCAGGTCCCTGTTGGTGACCGGGCCGTGGAGGTCCGCTCGCTCCAGCGCGCCCGCGAGTCTGCGGATCGCCTCCGCGCGTGTGGGGGCGTGAGCGACGACCTTGGCGAGCATCGGGTCGTAGTGGACGCCGATGGTGTCGCCGTCGGTGTAGCCCGTGTCGAGGCGGCTGCCTGCGGGTACGGCGAGGCGGTGCAGAGTGCCGGTCTGCGGGGCCCAGTCGCGGGCGGGGTCCTCGGCGTACAGGCGGGCTTCGACGGCGTGCCCCTGTGCGCGGGGCGGTTCGGCGGGGAGGGGGTGGCCCTCGGCGACGCGGAGCTGTTCGGCGACCAGGTCGAGGCCGAAGACCGCTTCCGTGACGGGGTGTTCGACCTGGAGGCGGGTGTTCATCTCCAGGAAGTGGGCCCTGCCGGCGGCGACCAGGAACTCGACCGTGCCGGCGCCCGTGTAGGACACGGACCGGGCGGCGCGCACGGCCAGCGCGTACAGCTCCTCGGTGAGCCGGGGGGTCAGGTCCGGTGCCGGAGCCTCCTCGATCACCTTCTGGTGGCGGCGCTGCAGGGAGCAGTCGCGGGTGCCGAGCGTCCAGACGGTGCCGTGGGTGTCGGCGAGGATCTGCACCTCGACGTGGCGGCCGTCCTCGATGTACGGCTCGACGAAGACCTCGCCGTCGCCGAAGGCGCTCGCGGCCTCGGCGCGCGCGCCCTCCAGTGCGGACGGCAGCTCCTCCAGGGCGCGCACGATGCGCATCCCGCGCCCGCCGCCACCGGCGGCCGCCTTCACGAGCACCGGCAGGTCGGCCTCGGTGACCTCGCCCAGGGGTGCGATCCCCATCAGCTCCTTGGCGCGTGTCTTGGACGCCATCGCCTCGATCGCCTCGGGCGGCGGCCCGATCCAGACCAGGCCCGCGTCGAGGACCGCACGGGCGAACTCGGGGTTCTCGGAGAGGAAGCCGTACCCGGGGTGCACGGCGTCCGCGCCGGCGGCCAGCGCCGCCTTCACGATCAGGTCGCCGCGCAGATACGTCTCGGCGGGCGTCGCCCCCGGCAACCGTACCGCCGTGTCGGCCACGCGCGCGTGGAGCGCGTTCTCGTCGGCGTCCGAGTGCACGGCGACCGTCCGGATTCCCAGCTCACCGCAGGTGCGGAAGATCCGGCAGGCGATCTCGCCCCGGTTGGCGACCAGCAGAGTCGAAATCATGAGCCTCACATCCGGAAGACGCCGAAGCCGCCGCGGGCGCCCTCGTAGGGGGCGGTGTGGATCGCGGACAGGCACAGGCCGAGGACGGTGCGGGTGTCGCGCGGGTCGATGACGCCGTCGTCGTACAACCGCCCGGACAGGAACATCGGCAGCGACTCGGACTCGATCTGCTGCTCCACCATGGAGCGCAGGGCCGCGTCCGTGTCCTCGTCGTACGGCTGCCCCTTCGCCGCCGCCGACTGCCGGGCGACGATCGAGAGCACGCCCGCGAGCTGCTGCGGGCCCATGACGGCCGACTTGGCGCTGGGCCAGGCGAACAGGAAGCGGGGGTCGTAGGCCCGCCCGCACATGCCGTAGTGGCCGGCGCCGTACGACGCGCCCATCAGCACCGACAGATGCGGGACCCTGCTGTTGCTGACCGCGTTGATCATCATCGCGCCGTGCTTGATGATCCCGCCCTGTTCGTACTCCTTGCCGACCATGTAGCCGGTGGTGTTGTGGAGGAACAGGAGCGGGATGTCGCGCTGGTTGGCGAGCTGGATGAACTGGGCGGCCTTCTGCGACTCCGCGCTGAACAGGACGCCCTGGGCGTTCGCCAGGATGCCGACCGGATAGCCGTGCAGGCTTGCCCAGCCGGTCGCGAGGCTCGTCCCGTACAGCGGCTTGAACTCGTCGAAGTCGGAGGCGTCGACCAGACGGGCGATGACCTCGCGCGGGTCGAAGGGGATCTTCAGGTCGCCGGGGACGATGCCGAGCAGTTCGTCCTCGTCGTACTTGGGCGGGGCCGCCGGGCCCGGATCGCCGTGCGCCTTGCGGTGGTTGAGGCGGGCGACGACCCGGCGGGCCTGGCGCAGGGCGTCCTGCTCGTCCACGGCGAAGTAGTCGGCGAGGCCCGACACGCGCGCGTGCATCTCGGCGCCGCCGAGCGACTCGTCGTCGCTCTCCTCGCCGGTCGCCATCTTCACCAGCGGCGGCCCGCCGAGGAACACCTTCGCCCGCTCCTTGACCATGATCACGTGGTCGGACATGCCGGGGACGTACGCCCCGCCGGCGGTGGAGTTGCCGAAGACGACGGCGACGGTCGGGATGCCGGCGGCGGACAGCCGGGTGAGGTCCCGGAAGATGGCGCCGCCCGGAATGAAGATCTCCTTCTGGGACGGCAGGTCGGCACCTCCGGACTCCACGAGGCTGATGCAGGGCAGCCGGTTGGCGAGCGCGATGTCGTTGGCGCGCAGGGCCTTCTTCAGGCTCCACGGGTTGCTGGCACCGCCGCGCACGGTCGGGTCGTTGGCGGTGATCAGGCACTCCACGCCCTCGACCACGCCGATTCCGGTGACCAGGGAGGCGCCGACCGTGTAGTCGCTGCCCCAGGCGGCCAGCGGGGACAGCTCCAGGAACGGGGTGTCCGGGTCGAGGAGCAGCTCGATGCGTTCGCGGGCGAGCAGCTTGCCGCGCTTACGGTGCCGCTGGACGTACTTCTCACCGCCGCCCGCGAGCGCCTTGGCGTGCTCGGCCTCCAGGCCGGCGAGCTTTTCTTGCATGGCCTCGCGGTGGGCCTGGTAGTCGGGATGCTGGGTGTCCAGGGCCGTCTCGAGAACGGTCACAGCAGGGCCTCCGGGATGTCCAGGTGGCGGGAGCGCAGCCACTCGCCGAGGGCCTTGGCCTGCGGGTCGAAGCGGTGCTGGGCGGCGACGCCGGCACCGAGGATGCCGGTCACGACGAAGTTGAGGGCACGCAGGTTCGGGAGCACGTGCCGGGCGACGGGCAGCTCCCGGCTCTCGGGGATCAGCTGCCGGAACCTGTCCACGGTCAGCTCGTGGACGAGCCACCGCCAGGCCTCCTCCGACCGCGCCCACACCCCCACGTTGGCGTTCCCGCCCTTGTCCCCGCTGCGGGCACCGGCGACGAGGCCGAGGGGGGCACGGCGGACGGGCCCGGGCGGGAGCTGCTCGGGGAGCGGCGGTTGCGGCAGGTCGTCGGTCACGAGGGTGTCCTGGGCCGGTGCCACGGCCACCCGGCGCCCGTCGTGGAGGACCGCCACATGGTCGACGGCACCATGGGGGACGTACACATCCTCGAAGACCCCATAGGGTGCGCCCTTTCCAGGTGGCGCCAGCACATGGAACCCGGGGTAGCTGGCCAGCGCCAGCTCGATGGCGGCTCCGCTCAGCGCCCGCCCGACGACCTGCTGGTCCGGGTCCCGTACGACGAGCCGCAGCAGCGCACCGGCCGTCTCCTCGGTGTCGGCGTCGGCCCGGTCGGTGCGGACGAGTTCCCAACGGACCTCTTTGGGCGGCGACTTGGTGAGCGCGTCGCCCAGTTGCTCCCGCACAAGATCCGCCTTGGCCTCGATGTCGAGTCCGGTGAGCACGAAGACGACCTCGTTGCGGAAGCCGCCGAGCCGGTTGAGTCCGGTCTTGAGCGTCGGCGGGGGCGCCTCCCCGCGCACCCCCTCGATCCGCACCCGGTCCGGTCCCTCCTGGCTCAGCCGTGCGGTGTCCAGCCGGGTGGTGACGTCGGGGCCGAGGTACCGGGCGCCGCCGGTCTCGTAGAGCAGCTGCGCGGTGACCGTGCCGACGTCGACGAAGCCGCCGGTGCCGGGGTGCTTGGTGATGACACTGCTGCCGTCCGCGTGGATCTCGGCGAGCGGGAAGCCGGGGCGGCGTACGTCACCCTCACGGAAGAAGGAGTAGTTCCCGCCGGTCGCCTGTGTCCCGCACTCCAGCACATGCCCGGCGACGACGGCCCCGGCGAGGCGGTCGTACTCCGTGGGCTGCCAGCCGAAGTGGGCGGCGGCGGGCCCGGTGACGAGCGCCGCGTCGGTCACCCGGCCGGTGATCACGACGTCGGCACCGGCCCGCAGGCACTCGGCGATCCCGAACCCGCCGAGATAGGCATGGGCGGCGAGGGCGCCGGGATGTTCGGCGGTCAGGTCGTCACCCTCGACATGGGCGACCCGCACCGGAATGCCGAGCCGGTCCGCCACCTGCCGCACAGCGGCCGCGAGTCCGGCCGGATTCAGACCGCCCGCGTTGGTGACGATCCGCACCCCGCGCTCGTGGGCGAGGCCGAGACAGTCCTCCAGTTGCCGCAGGAAGGTGCGTGCGTATCCGGCGGCCGGGTCCTTCAGCCGGTCCCGGCCGAGGATCAGCATGGTCAGCTCGGCGAGATAGTCGCCGGTGAGGACGTCGACCTCGCCGCCGGTGAGCATCTCGCGCAGGGCGTCCGCGCGGTCCCCGTAGAAGCCGGAGAAGTTGCCGATGCGCAACGGGTTCACCGGCCGTCCTCCTTGGGCGGGCGGCCGGTGCCGGGCGGGCCCGCGAAGGCCTGCGCGATGCCGAGCCAGCGGTCGGCGTCCGGGCCTTCGGCGTGGAGGGCGAGGTCGGCACGGTGGGCGCGCTGGGTGACCAGGAGGCAGAAGTCGAGGGCGGAGCCGGTGACGCGTTGCGGGGCGTCTTGGGGACCGAAGGCCCACAGGGCGCCGGAGGGTGCGGTCAGTTCGACACGGAACTCCTCGGCCGGCGGGGTCAGTCCGTGCACCCCGAAGGCGAAGTCGCGGGTCCGCACCCCGAGCCGGACCACATGCCGGAGCCGGTCGGAGGGGTGGCGCACCACACCCAGGGCGTCGGCGACGTCCAGTGCGTGGGCCCAGGTCTCCATGAGCCGGGCGGTGGCCATGGAGGCGGCCGACATGGGTGGGCCGTACCAGGGGAAACGAGCGCCGGCCGGCGCCTCGCGGAGAGCCGCGTCCAGGGCGGATCGTCCCGCGCGCCACGTCGACAGCAGCTCCGCGACCGGGAGCCGGGCGCCCTCCTCCGCACCCTCGTCGACGAACGAGCCGGGACGGGTGAGCGCCTTCTCGACCAGCGCCTGGAAGGCGTCGGCGTCGGTGACGGCCAGCAGCGCCGAGCGGTCGGTCCAGGCGAGGTGAGCGATCTGGTGGGCGACGGTCCAGCCGGGCGCGGGAGTCGGAAGCCTCCACTGCTCGGTACTCAACTCGGCCACAAGCAGGTCGAGTTCGTCGCTTTCGGCACGCAGGTCGTCGATGACGGGCGTCGGGTCGGCCATGGCAGGGAGCATGGCAGCGGCCCGAGAAACAATCAAGCATGCTTGCATTAATTTGCCGGACGGGCTGCACGATCCGCCGGACTCGGGCGGGTCCCGGGACAGGGTGACGTTCTCCGATCACCGACTCCGGTGAGCACGGACACCGCTACCGTCAGTGAGGGGAGGTGATGGTGTGCGCAGCCGTGAACTGGATCCGAGCGCGTCGCCGTTGGACTACTACGGCTATGAGCTGCGGCGGGCGCGGGAGGCGGCGGGGCTGACGCTGGCGCAGCTCGGTTCGATCGTCTTCTGCACGGGGTCGCTGATCGGCCAGATCGAAACGGCGACGAGGGTGCCGCAACGGGACTTCTCCGAGCGGCTCGACGCGGCGTTGGGGACGGATGGGTTGTTCTCCAGGCTGGTCGGACTGGTGCTGCGGAGCCAGTTGCCCAGTTGGTTTCAGCCGTATGCGGAGATGGAGGCGAAGGCGGCGTACATCTCCACGTACCAGGCGCAGTTGGTCTACGGGCTTCTCCAGACAAAGGCCTACGCAAGAGCGGTGCTCGGCATCCGGGACGACGGCAATCTCGACGGCAAGGTGGCCGCTCGTCTGGATCGCCAGCGCATCCTGGACCGTGATCAACCTCCAGTCGCGTGGGTGGTGCTGAGCGAGGCGGTGTTGCATCAGGAGGTCGGCGGCCGGGAGGTCATGCGGGAACAACTGACGTACCTGCTGGAAATGCGGAAGCGCACCTGGCTGGACATCCAAGTGCTGCCGTTCGAGGCCGGGGCGCACACAGGGTTGATGGGTTCGTTCAATCTTCTGCGCTTCGAGAAAGACCCCGACATCGTCTACACCGAGGACTTCCTCCAAGGGCACATGACGGCCAATCCACAAGCTTTCAAGGAGGGTTCGGTCCGTTACGATCACCTGCAAGCGGCCGCCCTCTCCATGGACGACTCGGCGGCCCTGATCGCCCGCGTAATGGAGGAACGGTATGGGAACGACCCTGAACCTGACGGGCATAGCGTGGCGTAAGTCGTCGTACAGCGGCGACACCGGCGGTGACTGTGTGGAGGTCGCCGATCTCACCCCCTGCACAGCCGTCCGCGACTCCAAGAACCCGCAGAGCCCCGCCCTCGTGTTCCCGGCCCGTGCCTGGTCGGCGTTCCTGGAGTCGGTGAAGGGCTGATCCGGCGACTGACGGCGTCACTCGGAGCCGGCCACCCGCCATCTGCGCACCAGGTCCCCCTCCGTGGTCAGCCAGGTGCCGTCGCCGAGGGCGAGCGGATCGGAACAGGTGGTGCCGGGGTAGTCGAGTTCGCAGACCGGCTGGAGCGTGCGGCCGTCCAGGATCAGGTGACGGTTGTCCTCCGCGCCCTCCTCCTCGGCGACGGCCACGACGATGCGCTCCCGGTCGAGGAAGCCGGGGCGTTGGCCGACGAAGCGCAGGCCTTCGGGCAGGACGTCCTCGGCTTCGACCAGGACCTCGTCCGAGCCGACTTCGCAGCGGCTCATCCACTCACCTCCGACGTCCAGTTGGAGGACCGCGCCGTCGAGGCTCACTCCGGCGAACGGTTCGTCGTCGCCGAAGGGTTCGGCGTGTACGGTGTCGCCCTCCAGGGTCAGCATGCGTGAGTAGAACGTGTCGTCCTGCAGGGCGTCGAGGAAGATCTGCGCGGGATCCGTGAGCGACTGCTGGAAGATGTAGCCCGCGCTCGCGGAGGGCAGCGTCGTGTGCGTGACGGTCCGGCCGTCGCTCAGCTCCAGGACGACACACCGGTCACCGGGATAGGAGCGGTCCGTCATGCCGGGCCCGGTGGTCGTGACGAGCAGGCGGCTGCCCCCGCCGTCGGTGACGCATGCGGGGCCTCCGGTCTTCGCGTCGGGCCACGGCTCGAAATCATGCGTCCACCGCACCCGCGCATCGGCGTCGTAGACCGTGACGCGCCCGTTGACGGCCACCGCCAGCCCGCCGTCGGGCAGCGGCGACACGAATCCCCGTGACGCGCCGGGTTCGGTGGAGGGGAGGCGTCGCCGCTCGGCGAAGACCCGGGAGCCCTCCGCGGCCACCCGGCCCGCCACGATCTCGCCCCCGTGCTCCGCGACCAGCCAGCAGGCCTGGTGGCGCACCAGGAAGGTGTCGAGGTTCTCGCGGGCGCGGGCGGTGCGCCCCGGGAGTTCTTCCTCCGCGAGGAGTTCGGCGTTGGTACGTGCGTAGTCCATGGTGGTGGCGAGGGGGAGCAGAAGTTCGTGCACACGCTATTGGATGCGACGCCGTGGGTGGGCAGCCAGTCCGGCTTCTCCTTCCCCGCCTTCAACGGGTGGAGGTAGGCGAGGATGTTCTGCTCCGCGTGACCGCCCTTCACCTTCGGCGGCACATTGATGTAGGCGTGGCTCGATCAGGTTTAGCTGTCTCCCGTGGCCCGTTCCCAGGCGTCACGGACCGCTGCGGGGATGCGGCCCCGGAGAGGAACGTCGTAGCCGTTGGCCCTGGCCCATGCTCGGATGTCGTCAGGGTTGACGGGCGGACGAACGCGAGGCATGGGGGGCACTCCTTCGCTCGGAACGGAAGCCGTGAAGCCGATGTCTCCCTGAAGAAGGTCCTTCGGGAACATGGGTACGGCCGTCTCTCCGCTCAGAACGGCCACGAGGAACGCCGAGAGCGTGCCGGCGAAGCTGAACCAGCGAGGCCCACGAGCCTCGTTGACGGCGATCTGCCAGGCATCCGGCGAGTCCGGCGGAGCGCCGACCCAGAAGAGATGCTCGCCGTTGTCGGTTGCCCCCATGGGAAACAGGAGCCGCGGGTCGTACGGCACGGGATGCGTCCCCTGCTCGTAGTCCTTCTGGAGCTGTTCCCGGATACGGGCAGGCATGGGGCCGGTGAGGTCGACGTACTGGGTGTATCCGAGTGGATGGTAGATGTGGATGAAATCGGCGAAGCGTCCGGGACCGTAGACGGACGCAAGTCGCTTGTAGTCCGCGGGGAGCGGCATGCCGAGTCGCGCCTCTATCGCCGCCCAGTCGACGGAAGGGGGCGCAGTCGGCGGCGGGCAGAGTCGGATGAGGTCGTCGATGGAGGAGGTCATTCGATACCCAGTCTGCGTCGGTTCTGCTGTGCGGCGTGGTCGGGGTTCTCGAAGTCGGCTTGGAGATTGAACCCTTTGTGCCCGTCAGCTTCCATGGTGATCCATTTCGGCACCGAGGTCTTCTCGTCATCCGTGTACTCGAGGTAGACGCTGTACTGCACGATCTCCCCGTCGCGCTTGTCCACGGCGTCGTATATGGACTGCTCCAGATCCCGCATATGAGGCGAGTTGGTGGGATTCTGGGTAATGGTAAAGAGGTTGTCCGGAATATCACCCGATCCGCCGAGCATACGAGCCAGCATGTGCCCACGGCCCTGGTTGTGATCCGTCCCATGCACGAACCCTGGCGGCCGAATGGACTGCCGCGCATCGGTTCCCTCGTCGAGCATGGCCCTCGTGATCGTGGCGTGCATCTCGTACGGACGGCCGTGCTCGTCCTCGACCCATACAACGCGTCCTCCCCAGGTCGGGTCGGCCTCGCAGCCCGCGAGCCCCAGGGGGTCCACCAGGGTGAGCGGGTTGGGTACGTAGGCGTAGTGGTTGACGGCCGGGGCCAGGCCCAGTGGATCGGGGGATGCGTAGCGGCCGAGGTCGGGGTCGTAGTAGCGGTTGACGTTGTAGTGGAGGCCGGTCTCCTGGTCGAAGTACTGGCCCGGGTAGCGCAGCGGGGTGTACGCCGTGGCCGTGCGGTGGGACTGGGTGGCGCCCCAAGCCGTGCTCCGGCCGCGCCACGCGAGGGAGCCGTCGGGCGCGACGAGTTCGCCGGGAGCTCCGGAGAGTTCCGTGACGATCGCGAAGAAGCGCCGGCCGGTCTCCTCCTGCGTGCGGCCGGCCTTGGACTCGCGCTGGGCCAGCGGACGCAGACCCACGTAGTCCCAGACCAGGGTGATGCCGTTGCCCTGCTGTTCGGCCAGCTGGGCCCCGTCCCAGCAGAAGGTGGTGGCTTCCGCGATCCGGCCCTGGCTGTCCATGCGCTGCTTGGCGATGCGGCGGCCCAGGGCGTCGTACAGGTAGCGCCAGTGGGAGTCCCCGGGAGCTTCGACCTGGGTGAGGCGGTCCTCGGCGTCCCACGTGAAGGTCCAGGTGAGGGTCTTTCCGCTCAGGGTGGTGGTGCGGCGCCGGACGAGGCGTCCCTGGGCGTCGTATTCGTAGCGGGTACGACCGGCCCGGGTGACCCGGCTGCCCGCATAGTGGCGGTCCCCGGTGGCGTCCTGGCCCGGCGCGCCCGTCGGCAGGACGCTGTGGGTCTGGTCACCGGCTGCGTTGTACGCGTAGCGCTCACTCCAGCCCCGTGCGCTGACGGCCGTGATTCGGCCGGCCTCGTCGACGCTGTAGCTGCGCCGCCCGGTGAGACTGTCCTCGACGGTGTCCGGGGTGCCGTCGGCGCGGTAGGAGTAGGACCGCTCCAGAAGTGTGTCCTGCGGACCGGTGAGCGACTGGCCGACCAGCCGGCCCACGGGGTCCCAGTCCTGCCGCAGGGTGAGTGTGCCGTCCAGGCGCCGCGCGGTCTCGCGGCCGAGCGCGTCGCGCTCGAATCGGAACGTGTGCTCGCCCGCCGTGTACGCGGCCAGCCCTCGCTCGTCGTAGGTGAGGGTGCTGTCGGCACCGGACGGGGTGCGGCGGTGGGTGGGGCGGCCGAGAGCGTCGTAGGCACGGGTGAGGGTGTTGCCGTTGACGCACTCGGACACGATGCGGCCCATCACGTCGCGTTCGAGGTCGATGCGGGCGTGGGGGTTGTTGATCTGGACGACTTGGCCGACGACGTCACGCGTGAAGACTGACGCGGAGCCGTCGTCGTGGCGCAGACTCACGACCCGGCCCATGACGTCGCGTTCGTACGTGAGCGACTGCCCCGCGGCGTTGATGCGGCGTATCAGGCGGCCGAGCGGATCGTGTTCGTAGGCGACGGTGCGCCCGTCGAAATCCGTCTCCGACGTCAGGCGGCCCGCCGCGTCGTAGTGGTAGTGCCACTCGAGACCCTGGGCATTGGTGACGGTCTTCAGCCGCAGCTCGGTGTCGTGGGTGAAGCGGTAGTCACCGCCGTCCGCCGTGTGGGTGGCCGCAGGGCGGTCGAAGTGGGTGACGGCGTGCGCGCTGGTACGTCCGGCCCGGTCGATGTGGCTGACCAGATTGCCCTCTCCGTCCCAGGTCCACTCCTCCCGGGTACCGTCGGGCAGTTGGCGCCAGGCGGGCCTGCCCTCGACCGTCCAGCCCTGCCGAAGGGTCTCGCCCAGGGCGTCGGTGGCCCCGGTGACGCGGCCGAATGCATCCCGGACGAAGGTGGCACGGGCGCCATCGGGTGCAATGACCGCGACAGGCAGGCCGGCGGAGTTGGTCCGGATCCCGGTGACCCGTCCGGCGGCGTCGCGGATGGCCGTCACATGGCCGTGCCCGTCGATCTCGTACTCGGTGCGGGACCCGTCCGGTTCGGTGACGGCGATCAGGTTGCCGCGCGCGTCGTACTCGTGGTGGCGCGCGCGGCCGCCGCGCTCGGTGACGGTCACGGGCAGGCCGAGTTCGTTGAACGTCGCGGTGGTCCGGACACCGTCGGCAGCGGTGAGAGCGACGAGGTTGCCGTTCCCGTCGCGTTCGAGACGAGTGGTGTTGCCCAGTGCGTCTGTGTGCTCGATGAGCCGGTCCTGGGCGTCGAACACGAAGCATGCGGTGTGCCCGAGCGGGTCGGTCTCGGCGGCCACCTGGAGGTGGGAGTTGACGTGGAAGACCCGTACCGCGCCGGTGGAGTCGGTGTAGCGGGTGATCCTGTCGCCGGTGTCCGGGTGCCTGGTGTAGGCGAAGGACGAGGAGAGGAAGCCGTCGGGGCCGACGGTGCGCACGACGCGCCCCTGCTCGTCGTACACATAACGGAAGCTGGAGTCGTTGCGATCCGTCCAGGACGTGACGCGGGCGTCCTCGTCGTAGGTGAACCGGAGAGGCAGACCGGAGGAGTTGACCACCGTCTCGAGGTTGCCGTGCACGTCGTAGCCGAAGCGTCGCACCGTCTCCGGCCCGGACGGAGTACGCAGTGAGAGCGCGTCGACCCGGTCGTCCGCCACGGTCACCAGCACGAGGTATCCGCCTTCGTGCACCACCGCGCCCGGGGCGCCGTCGCTCTCGCGCTCGATGGTGATGCCGACGTGGTTGCGGTTCTCGATCCTGGTCAGCCAGTAGGCGGACGAGGCGTGGTACGGGCTACCGGTGAACAGGCGCACGACGCCGGACGCCGGGTCGGTGATGCGGTAGGTGGTGGTGGCGTCGTGACGGTCTTCGACCGTCAATGTCAGGCGCGGGCCTTCCGACGGCACCACACCCTCCGCATCGGTCTCGGCCGGCAGCCGCGGAAAGACGAGGAGCGAGCCGTCCTCGCGGGCCCAGACCGCCCCGGAGCCGGTCAGCTCGATGCGCTCGTCCAGTGTGGAGGCCCAACTGCGCCCGAACCAGCGCCCGTAGTGGTATTCCGACCGATGCGTTCGCCGCAGCACGAGCGGAAACGCGCCGGGCAGCGCCACATCCGTGTCGGTCAGCGTCATCTCGCCCGTGGCGACGTCGACCGGGTCGTTCTCGCACCTCTTCTTGGTCAGCGGGATGGCGTTGCGGCGCGGGTCCGCCGAGGCGCCCTGCAGGGAATCGGGCCTGGTCCGGGTACTCCGTTCGCCGGTGCCCCGGTCGTGGGAGCCGCCGCGGCCGTGGTCGCCCTTCCCCAGCCCGATCGAGTCGACCTTGTCCCGGACACCGTGGTCGTTGTGCTTGTGCAGTCGCGAGGCCGCCTTCACCCGGTCCGGAACGGTCTCGGTGACATGCTTGGCGATCTTGCCGAGGGCCTTCTCGGAGCCGTGCAAAGCGCCTTCGAGGACCGAGTCGAAGGCCTGGGTGAAGGGGTCCTTACCCCTCGTACGGCCGAAGGCGCCCTTGGCGCGGCCGAGTGGGGAGGAGCTGGCCAGGTGCAACTCGCTGCCATGCGAGGAGACCTTGCCGGCGCCGCTCTCGAACTCGTCGTGGTCGATGTGCAGGTCCGCGCCGGCACCGCCGCCGCCTGCGGAGGCGAGGACGAAGCCGCTGCCCGCGCCGCCTGCCGAGGCCAATTGCATGCCGTTGTGGCCGTGGCCGTGCCCGCCGGCACCGCCGCCACCGCCCGCGCCGGCCGGGTCGGGCGGCAGGGAGAAGGCGTCCTCCGCGAGGTTCAGGACCACGTCCTCGACCATCGCCTCGAGCTTGGCGTTGACCGGCTCGGTGACCCGGGCGATCAATTCGTCCACGATGCGGTCGACCGCTTCGTCGATGATTCGTTTCACCAGTTTCCGCATGGCTGCGGTCTCGGCCGCGCCGAGGACGGCGGACAGGCCGCCGGTGACGAACGACAACCCGATGGAGAGGCCCACCGAGCCTGCCATGATGGCGAGTTCGGCCTCCGCCTTGGTCTTCATGCCGAAGATGACGTCCGCGACCACGTCACAGGCCTCGGCGAACAGCCTCGCCAGCTCCGGGATCTTGTCCAGGTGGCCCGCCTTCACCTGGGACCAGTGGGACTGCATCGAGTGGACGGCCCAGCCCCGCGACGAGGCCAGGATGCGTTCCACCGCCTTGTGCGCGTCCGCCCCGTGCCCCTCGAACTTGTCGGCGAAGTCCCGCATGGCGTCGGCCATCTCGCGGTAGTCGTCCTCGTCCACGTTCGGGAAGTTGATGCCGATGAAGTCCAGGATCTCGTCGAGCCATCCCGGCAGGACGTAGCCCATCCCCCGTCAACCGCCTTCCTGTAGCAGCCCGTTACACATCACACGTGCGAATGAACTCTATTCGATTCACTTGACGAATGATCGGTGCCCAGTTCCAAGGCTGTGCGGCCGCCTCGGAAAAACCACGCGCATGGCGGGCCGTCGCCGCAGTACCGTCGGCCGGTGCTCGATGAGGACGGTTACTTCGGAGAAGCGGTCGCGGCGCGGTACGACGAGTCGTCCGGGGAGATGTTCGAGCCGGAGGTCGTGGACCCGGCCGTCGACTTCCTGGCGGAGCTGACGGGTGAGGGCGGCCGGGCCCTGGAACTGGGCATCGGCACCGGACGCATCGCGCTGCCGCTGGCCCGGCGCGGGGTCGAGGTGCACGGCATCGACCTGTCCCGGGCGATGGTGGAGCGGCTGCGCGACAAGCCGGGCGGTGCGGCGATCGGGGTGACGATCGGGGACTTCGCGACGACGCGGGTGGACGGGGACTTCTCCGTCGCCTACCTGGTCTTCAACACGATCATGAACCTGACCTCACAGGACGCCCAGGTGGACTGCTTCCGCAACGCCGCGAACCATCTCGGGCCCGGCGGCCGCTTCGTCGTCGAGGTCATGGTGCCCGACCTGCGCCGGCTGCCGCCCGGGCAGAACGCGGTGCCGTTCCGGGTGGAGAACGGGCGGCTGGGCTTCGACCTGTACGACGTGGCGACGCAGTCGATGAGCTCGCACCATGTGCGGGTGGTGGGCGGCGACGCCACGTACCTGTCCGTCCCGTTCCGGTACGTGTGGCCGGCGGAGTTGGATCTGATGGCCCGGCTCGCGGGGCTGCGGCTGCGCGAGCGCTGGGACGGCTGGAGCAGGGAGCCGTTCACGAGCGAGAGCCGGCAGCACGTGTCGGTGTGGGAGAAGGCGGACGGCTGAGCGCTGTGCGGGAGAAGCCGGCTCACTGAGCCCGGTAGCAGGGAGCGCCCGGGGGACTGACGGCTGGGCCCGGCCAGGAAGCGGCCGGGCGATCGAACCCGGCCGCGGAGCGGGTGTCAGGCCTCCGGCGTCTGCGCCCGGATCTTCCCGCGGCCCACCTGGGTGCGTACCGCGCCGATGCTCGCCGCGATGACCAGGGCGATCGCGGCGGCCTCCGTGGCGGACAGGGCCTGGCCGAGGATCAGGAAGCCGGCCGTCGCCGCGATGGCCGGTTCCAGGCTCATCAGGATGGCGAAGGTGGAGGCGGGCAGGCGGCGCAGGGCCAGGAGTTCGAGGGTGTAGGGCAGCACCGAGGAGAGCAGCGCGATCGCCGAGCCGAGGGCGACGGTGGTGGGGTCGAGGAGACGGGTGCCCGCCTCGGCGATGCCCAGCGGCAGGAAGAGCACGGCCGCCACGGCCATCGCGAGGGCCAGTCCGTCCGCCTGCGGGAAGCGGCGGCCCGTACGGGCGCTGAAGACGATGTACGCCGCCCACATGGCGCCGGCGCCCAGGGCGAAGGCGACACCGGTGGGGTCGAGGTCGCTGAAGCCTCCGCCGCCGAGCAGGAAGACGCCGGCCAGGGCGAGGCCCGCCCATACCGCGTTGATCGCGCGGCGGGACGCCAGGACGGACAGGGCCAGCGGGCCGAGGACTTCGAGGGTGACCGCGGGGCCCAGTGGGATGCGGGCGACCGCCTCGTAGAAGAGGCCGTTCATCGCGCCCATGGTGATGCCGAAGACGACCACCGTGCCCCAGTCGGTGCGCGAGTGACCGCGCAGCCGGGGCCGGCAGACCACCAGGAGGACCACGGCCGCCGCGAGAAGCCGCAGGGTGACGACGCCGAGTGCGCCGGCCCTCGGCATCAGGGTCACCGCGAGCGCACCGCCGAACTGGACCGAGATCCCGCCGGCCAGCACCAGCCCGACGGGTCCGAGCGAGCCGAGGCGGCCCGGGGCGCCACCTGAGGGTGCGGGCGCGTGCTGCGTCGAGGGTGCGGTGGCGCTGGGGGTGCTCACGGGCGGTCCTGGGGGCTGGCTCGGATCAGATCTTGTTCATCTCGATGTACTACCGAGTCCAGGGTAATAGACCTCGTCAGGAGTGTGAACCCTTTATGTAGCTGTCCTGGATGCTGAGATGCGTGGCGGTCAGATGCCGGACCAGGGCTCCTCATGCGCAGGCTGGGGCCACGGCGCGGCTTGGGCGGGGTACGGGTCGTAGCCGTGGCCGTGGCCGTACGAGTACTGCTGGACCGGCGCATACTCGTACACCGGCGCCGGCGCGGGCGGCTGTGCCTCCTCGAACAGCGGCAGTCGCAGCTCGGCCGTGTCCGTCACCGCGTTGTTCTGCGAGCGGTGCAGCCGCGCGTAGGCCCCGCCCCGTGCGAGCAGTTCCTCGTGGCGGCCCGTCTCGACGATGCGGCCGCGGTCCACGACGAGGATGCGGTCGGCGTCGGGGGCGAGGTTGAGGTCGTGGGTGATCATGATCGTCGTCCGGCCGGTCATCAGGCGGCGCAGCGGCTTGACCACCCGGCGGGCGGCCATCGCGTCCAGGCCGGTGGTCGGCTCGTCCAGGACCAGGACCGGGGCGTCACGCAGGATCGCGCGGGCGATGGCCAGGCGCTGGAGCTGGCCTCCGGAGAGCCGGGCCGAGTTGGGGTCGACCCTGGTGTCGTAGCCGTCGGGGAGCCGGACGATGAAGTCGTGCGCGTCGGCCGCCCGCGCCGCCTCCTCGATGGCCTGGTCACTGGCACCGGGCCGGCCGCAGGCGATGTTGGCGCGGACCGTGTCGTGCAGCACCAGGGTCTCCTGCGGGAGGAGGGTGACGTACTCGCGCAGGCGGGCCAGCGGGAAGTCGCGCAGCGGGACGCCGTCCAGCAGGACCTCGCCGGCATCCGGGTCGTAGAAGCGGAGCAGGAGCTTGGAGACCGTGGACTTTCCTGCGCCGCTCGGGCCGGTGACGATCACCAGTTCGCCGGGGCTGACCGTGAAGGACAGTCCTCCAAGGGCCGTGCGGTCGGCGCCCGGGTAGCGGAAGGAGATGTCGCGGACCTCGATCGTGCCGTCCGGGCGGCCGGTCTCCGTGCCCCGCCGGGGGTCGGTGACCGAGGGCCGCACGTCCAGGATCTCGATCAGCCGCTCGGCGCCCGCCGTGGCCGCGGTGACCGTGAGCCCGAGCTGGGCCAGGCCCCGAACGGGCGGGTACAGATAGCCGAGGAACGCGGCGAAGGCGAGGAGCTGGCCGAGGGTCATCCGGCCGGTGGAGATCTCCCAGGCGCCGATGCCGATCACGGCGAGCACGCAGACCGTCTCGATGACCTGGACGAGTTGTTCGTAGGCCTCGTTGAGGCGGGTGGAGCGGACCGAGGCGCGGAACCAGGCGTTCGCCTCCTCGCCCAGCCGCCGGCGTTCGGCGTCCCGGCGGTCGTAGGCCTGGGTGAGCACGATGTTGCCGAGGGACTCCTCGACGACGGAGGTGATCGCGCCGTCGGCGACCCGGCCCTCGCGGGAGACGTCCTTGATGGAGCCGGAGAAGCGGCGGGCGGCCAGCCAGAACAGGGGCGCGAGGACGAAGGTGGCGGCGGCCAGGTCCCAGCGCAGCCAGAACGCGGCGGCCGCGTAGAAGAGGGCGGAGAAGGCGGCCGAGGCGGCACCGACCAGGCCGGACACGACCATCGTCTCGATGGCCTCGACGTCACTGGTCAGACGGGAGAGCAGATCGCCCTGGCGGTGGCGCTGGAAGAAGTGCGGGGGCAGCTGCTGGACATGGTCGAAGACGTGCTCGCGCAGCCGCATCACGAAGCGCTCGGTCGCCCACGCGGCAAGGGAGTTGCCCGTGTAGGCGACCAGAGCGCCGACCACGGCGACGCCCAGCCACTTGACGGCCGGACTCCAGAACGCGGCCAACGAGCCCTTCTGCAGGGCGTGGTCGGTGAGGTCGCCGAAGAGCAGGATGGCCTCGGTCTCGGCGAGCGCGGCGAGCACCGTGCACACCCAGACGAGCAGCAGCCATTTCCTGAGTCCCCTGGTCAGCGGCCAGAAACGACGGAAAGCCGTCCGGGCTGGAATTACAGGTGTCTCGTACTCGAATTCTGCACTGTCCACAGTCACCGGAATTCCTTTCCGAAGCACCTTTCCGAATGAGGACGGAAAGGGGTCGACGGTGCACCGTCGACCCCTTTCGGATCAGCGTCGGATCACAGGTCCCGGCCGGGCAGCGGCTTGGGCAGCGGCTTGGGGGCGTGCTTCCGGGGCTTCGGCTTCGGCGGCGGCGGGAGCTGCTTCGACTTGGGCTTCGGGGGCAGCGGGGCAAGCTTCTTGAAGCTCATTCCGACTCCTAGTGTTTCGCAGTTCTATGGTCCGGGAATTCCGCGTCCGGAACCCGATGTCGAAGAACCTACACGCCACCCGAGGCATCGAACGGCAAAAATGGCAAAGGGGTGCTGTGAGTACCTGGGAGTACCTTGGTGATTCCTGAGGAGTGCCGCCGAACCTGAGAATTCTCTTATGAACCGGGCACGAACCTGAGAGCGGCCTTGAGAGCCGGGGCTCAGCGCCGGGACAGGTAGACGCCGAGCGCCTTGTGCAGCAGCCGGTTGAGCGGGAAGTCCCACTCCCCCACGTACTCCACCGCCTCGCCGCCCGCGCCCACCTTGAAGCGGAGCAGCCCGAGCAGGTGGTCGGACTCCTCCAGGGTGTCGGTGATTCCCCTGAAGTCGTAGACGTGGGCACCGAGTTCGTGGGCGTCGGCCATCATCCGCCACTGCATGGCGTTGTTGGGCTGGACCTCGCGCCTGCGGCTGGTGGAGGCACCGTAGGAGTACCAGACGTGGCCGCCGACGATCAGCATGGTGGCCGCGGCGAGCACCTCACCCTCGTGGCGCGCGAGGTACAGCCGCATCCGGTCGGGGTGTTCGGCGGCGAGCGCCGTCCACATGCGCTGGAAGTACGGCAACGGGCGCGGGATGAACCGGTCGCGCTCGGCGGTCTCCGTGTAGAGGCCGTAGAAGACCGGCAGGTCCTCGTATCCCCCGCGCACGACCTGCACGCCGGCCTTCTCGGCCTTCTTGATGTTGCGCCGCCACTGCTGGTTGAGCCCGCTCCGGACGTCCTCCAACGAGCGCCCGGTGTACGGCACTTGGCACACGTATCGGGGCTGCCCGGCGGCGAACCCGTCCTCGCCGCCCGCCTCGGCCTGCCGCCAGCCCATACCCCGCAGCCGCTCCGCCAGCTCCTCGGCGCGCGGCTCGGCCGACGTCGGCTCCGTGTCCCGCAGCCGGTGCGCGCCCGGGTCGGCGATCGCGGCCTTGACCGCCTCGGGACTCCACCGCCGCACGACCACGGGCGGCCCCATCTTCACGGAGAAGGCGCCGCGCCTCTTGAGATGGGCGAGCATCGGCTCCAGCCAGCGCTCCAGGTCGGGCACGTGCCAGTCGATGACGGGCCCTTCGGGCAGGTACGCCAGATACCGCTTCACCTTCGGCAACGGCCGCAGCAACACCAGTCCGGCACCCACCAGCCGCCCGTCCCCGTCGAACCACCCCAGGCTCTCCGCCTGCCAGTCGGGCTTCACATCGCCCCAGGACGGGAGCTGCATGTGGCTGACCGACGGCAGGGAGGCCACGAAGGACAGGTGCTCGGCGCGGCTGATGGCCTGAAGGCGGAGGGGTGTCATGCGGACTCGGCTCCTTCGGGGTCGCTCGGTTCCGCCAGCCTATGAATCCGCCGCTACGAAATCCCGGAGGCTTCCCTGCCGTCCCTCGGCCCGAACGCGGTCAGCGCCTCCGCGTCCGTCACCCGGGAGTTCAGGTAGAAGTCGGCCCAGCCGGCGATCTCCGGGTACGCACATTCGGCGGTGAGCCTGGCCACCGCCCCCGGTATGTCGTACGGCGTCATGCGCAGATCGGCTCCGGGGCCCAGGAGGCACCAGTGGGCGCCCGGACGGCCGTACGGCATGCCGATGCTGCCCGGGTTGACCACCAGACGACCGTGGGCCAGGCGGACGTACGGCATGTGGGTGTGACCGCAGACGACCGTGCCGATGCCCGGGTCGAGGCCGGAGAGGACCTCGGTCCAGCGCTCGAGGCGGGAGTCCACCAGCACCACCTCCTCGTCGTCGCGCGGGGTGGCGTGGCAGAACAGCACCTTGCCCAGGCCGTGGACGCGCAGGGTGAGGGTTCCGGGCAGCGCGGCGAGGAAGTCCACCTGGTCCTCGCGCAGCGCCCGCGCCGCGAACGGGCCGATGGGATCCGGGATCTCCGTGCGCTCGCCCCGCCGGTACTCCACCAGCTCCCGGTCCGCGTTCCCGCCGACCCACAGCACCCGCTCACCCAACGACCGCAGCAGGTCCAGCACCTCGGCCGGCTGGGGGCCCGCCGTGATGTCCCCGGTGAGGACGATGCGGTCGGCGGCGGCCACTTCGGGCTCTGCCAGGACCGCCTCCAGGGCGGGGAGTACCCCGTGGATGTCCGAGAGGACCGCCAGCCGGCCGTGTTCCTCGGTCACTTCCCGGCCCCCGTTTCCTTCTCCGTCTTCTCCAGCCCCTCGGCCAGCACCTCCGCCAGATGCCGCCCCCGCACCCCCGCCAGCTGCTCCAGCTGGGTGCGGCACGAGAAGCCGTCCGCCAGGATCACCGCGCCCTGCGGCGCCTCCCGTACCGAGGGCAGCAGCTGCTCCTCGGCGCACGCCTTCGACACTTCGAAGTGTCCTTTCTCGAAGCCGAAGTTGCCCGCGAGTCCGCAGCAGCCGCCGCTCAGCTCGCCGGTCAGGCCCGCGGACGCGCGCAGGTTCCGGTCGGCGGTGTCGCCGAGGACCGCGTGCTGGTGGCAGTGGGTCTGGCCGGCGACCGGGCGGTCGACGGCGGGCGGGGTCCAGTCGGGGGCGTGCCGTTCGAGTGCCTCGGCGAAGGTGAGGACCGACGAGGCCAGCCGGGGCGCTCGCGGGTCGTCGTGCAGGAGTTCCGGCAGGTCGCCGCGGAGGGCGGCCGCGCAGCTCGGTTCGAGGACGACGACCGGGGTGCCCCGGCGCAGCACCGGTTCCATCAGGTCCAGGGTGCGGCGCAGCACCGCGCGGGCCCGGTCGAGCTGGCCGGTGGAGACGTAGGTCAGGCCGCAGCAGACCGCGCCGCCGAGCGGGCGGGACGGCGGCAGGACCACCCTGAGGCCGGCGGCCTCCAGCACCCGGACGGCCGCCTGTCCGACCGAGGGCGAGAGGTGCTCGGTGAAGGTGTCCGGCCACAGGACGACCGGGTCCCCCGTGGTGCGCCGCTTCCGCCGTCGCCACCAGCGGGTGAACGGCTCCCGGGCGATCCTCGGGATCTGCCGTTCCGGTGCGATTCCGCCCAGGCGTTTGCCTGCCCGGGCCGGCAGGCGTAGGGACGCGAGTGTGTTGAGCAGTGGGGCCGTGCGCGTCCGTGCCACCCAGCGCAGCCACAGCGGCAGCCGTCCCATCGTGTGGTGGGCGGCGGGGCGGCGTCGGCCCTCGTAGTGGTGGTGCAGGAACTCGGCCTTGTAGGTGGCCATGTCGACTCCCACCGGGCAGTCCGAGCGGCAGCCCTTGCAGGACAGGCACAGGTCCAGGGCGTCCCGGACCTCTGTGGAGCGCCAGCCCGTCGTGACCAGTTCGCCCGCGAGCATCTCGTGCAGCAGCCGGGCGCGCCCGCGGGTGGAGTGCTCCTCCTCGCCGGTCGCCCGGAAGGAGGGGCACATCACGGCGGGCCCGGCGGCCGCGGTCGTACGGCACTTGGCGACGCCGACGCAGCGGCGGACGGCCGCGCCGAAGTCGCCGCCGTCGGCCGGATAGCCGAAGGCCACGTCCACCGGGCGGCGGGGCAGGACGGAGAAACGGAGGTTGGTGTCGAGCGGGGCCGGGCGGACCAGCATGCCGGGGTTGAGGAGGTCGTCGGGGTCCCAGAGCGCCTTGGCCCGCTCGAAGAGCCGCACCGTCTCCTCGCCGTACATCCGCGGCAGCAGCTCCGCGCGGGCCTGGCCGTCGCCGTGCTCCCCGGACAGCGAGCCGCCGTGGGCGACGACCAGGTCGGCCAGTTCCTCGGAGAAGCGCCGGAAGCGGCCGACGCCCGCCTCGGTGAGCAGGTCGAAGTCGATGCGGACGTGGATGCAGCCGTCGCCGAAGTGGCCGTACGGAGTGCCGCGCAGGCCGTGGTCGGTGAGCAGGGCGCGGAAGTCCCTGAGGTAGGGGCCGAGCCGGGCGGGGGGCACCGCGCAGTCCTCCCAGCCGGGCCAGGCCTCCCTGCCGTCGGGCATGCGGGTCGCCGTGCCCGAAGCGTCCTCGCGGATGCGCCACAGGGTGCGCTGGGCCGCCGGGTCCGTGACCACCAGGGAGTCGACGACGTCGGCCGCGCGGACGATCGCCTCCGCACGCGCGCGTGCCTCGGCCGGTGTCTGCCCGCCGGTCTCCACGAAGAGCCAGGCGCCGCCCTCGGGCAGCCCGGCCGGCGAGCGCACCAGGTCGGCCGCCATGCCCTCCACCGTGAGCGGTCCGAGAGGCAGGAGTCCGGCGGCGGCCTCGGCGGCGCCGGACTCGTCGCCGTACGCCAGCACCGCGAGGGCCCGTGCCCGTGGCGCCTCCACCAGAGCTACGACCGCCTCGGTGAGGATGCCGAGGGTGCCCTCGGAGCCGCAGAAGGAGCGGGCGACGTCGGCGCCCTTCTCGGGGAGCAGGGCGTCCAGGGCGTACCCGGAGATACGGCGGGGCAGGTCGGGGAAGCCGGTGCGCAGGCGGGCCAGGTCGCCCTCCACCAGGGCGCGCAGCCCGTCCGGCGCTCCGGCCCAGTCATGGCCCGGCCGCAGCCGCTCGCCGCGCGCGGTGATGACGGACAGCTCCCGGACGCTGTCCGCCGTCGTCCCCCAGGCGACCGAGTGGGAGCCGCAGGAGTTGTTGCCGATCATTCCGCCGAGCGTGCAGCGGCTGTGGGTGGACGGGTCGGGGCCGAAGCGCAGGCCGTGCGGGGCCGCGGCCTCCTGGAGCCGGTCGAGGACCAGACCCGGCTGGACGACGGCCGTGCGGGTGGCCGGGTCCAGCTCCAGCAGGCCGTTCATGTGCCGGGTGAAGTCCAGCACCACGCCCGTGCCGGTCGCCTGCCCCGCGATCGAGGTGCCCCCGCCGCGCGCCACCACCGGCACTCCGCGTGCCCGGCACACCTCCAGCACCGCAGCCACGTCCTCGGCGTCCCGCGGGGCAACCACCCCCGCCGGGACCCGCCGGTAGTTGGACGCGTCCATGGTCATGAGCGCCCGGGCGGTGACATCGAAGCCGACCTCGCCCCGGACGACCCCGCGCAGCTCCGCCTCCAGGCCCGAAAGATCCGTCATGCGTCCAGGATGCATCCGATCACGCACAGTCACCGTAACTTTTCCACAGCCCCGCAGGTTTCGTCGTACAACCTCACAAGTCCACAGTTCAGCGATCTTGTCTCATCGGACGGACACGGTTCCGTCCCGTTTCGCCTGGGCGATACCCTCCGACTCGTGGCCGACATCCAGATTCCCGCTGACATCAAGCCCGCCGACGGACGATTCGGCGCGGGCCCCTCCAAGGTGCGTACCGAGGCCCTCGAGGCACTCGCCGCCACCGGAAGCTCTCTGCTCGGCACCTCCCACCGCCAGGCCCCGGTCAAGAACCTGGTGGGCCAGGTCCGCGAAGGCATCAGCTCCCTGTTCTCCCTCCCCGAGGGGTACGAGGTCATCCTCGGCAACGGCGGGTCCACCGCCTTCTGGGACATCGCCACCCACGGACTGATCGAGAACAAGTCCCAGCACCTCAACTTCGGTGAGTTCTCCTCGAAGTTCGCCAAGGCCGCCAAGCTCGCCCCCTGGCTGGCCGAGCCCACCGTCATCGCCGCCGACCCGGGCACCCACCCCGAGGCGCAGGCCGAGGCGGGCGTCGACGTGTACGCCTTCACCCACAACGAGACCTCCACCGGTGTCGCCATGCCGATCAAGCGCGTGGCCGGCGCCGACGAGGGCGCGCTCGTCCTCGTGGACGCCACCTCCGGCGCCGGCGGCCTCCCGGTCGACATCACCGAGACGGACGTCTACTACTTCGCCCCGCAGAAGTCCTTCGCCTCCGACGGCGGCCTGTGGATCGGCGTCTTCTCCCCGGCCGCGATCGAGCGCGCCGAGCGCGTCCACGCCTCCGGCCGCCACGTCCCGGAGTTCTTCTCGCTCCCGACGGCGATCGACAACTCCCGCAAGAACCAGACGTACAACACCCCGGCTCTCGCCACCCTGTTCCTGCTGGGCCAGCAGCTGGAGTGGCTCAACGGCCAGGGCGGTCTGGCCTTCTCCACGGCCCGCACGAAGGACTCCTCGACCCGCCTCTACACCTGGGCGGAGGAGTCCAAGTACGCCACTCCGTTCGTCACGGACCCGGCCAAGCGCTCCCAGGTCATCGGCACGATCGACTTCTCCGACGAGATCGACGCGGCCGCCGTCGCCAAGGTGCTGCGCGCCAACGGCATCGTGGACACCGAGCCGTACCGCAAGCTCGGCCGCAACCAGCTGCGCATCGCGATGTTCCCGGCGATCGACCCGGCGGACGTCGAGGCGCTGACGAAGTGCGTCGACTACGTGATCGAGAAGCTCTGACCTTCTTCCTGCGTACGTCGCGAGGGGCGCCCCGGGTCCGCCGGGGCGCCCCTCGCCGTATGCCGGGCACCGCCGCCTACGAGTGCGGACGCTCGATGGCCAGACGGCCGGAGTCGCAGATGGTGAACAGGTGGGCCGTGGGCGGCGGGGCGACGCCGTTGTCGAGGTAGCTGGGCTCCCGCTGAGAGGTGACGGACCCGCCGCCGTTCTCGATGGCACCGACGGGCAGCATGACCAGCGCGGTCGTACCACCGGTGCCGGACGGGCGCAGCTGGACACGGACGCCGTGGCAGCGGGACAGCCGGCCGACCACGAACAGACCCATGCGACGGGCGACCGACGCGTCCGGGGTGGGCGGCGAGGCGAGCAGCTCGTTGACCTCGGCGAGTTCCTCGTGGGAGAGACCGACACCGGTGTCGTGGATCTCGATCAGCACCCGGCCGTCGGGCAGCGCGTGACCGGTGACCTTGACCCTGGTCTGCGGCGCGGAGAAGGACGTCGCGTTCTCCAGCAGCTCGGCGAGCAGGTGAACGAGGTCGGTCACCACACGGCCGGTGATCTCGACGGCGGGCACGGCGGTCAGCTCGATGCGCTCGTACTGCTCCACCTCGGACGCGGCGGCGCGGAGCACGTCGACCACCGGGACCGGCCGGGTCCAGCTGCGACCGGGCTCCTCACCGGCGAGCACGAGGAGGTTCTCGCAGTTGCGGCGCATCCGGGTGGCGAGGTGGTCCAGCCCGAACAACGACGACAGCCGGTCCGGGTCCGTCTCGGACTCCTCCAGGTCGGAGATCAGGGACAACTGGCGCAGGATCAGCCTCTGGGAGCGGCGCGAGAGGTTGACGAACATCGCGTTGACGTTGCTCCGCAGGAGGGCCTGGTCGACGGCCAGTTGTACGTAGGCGCGGTGGACGGTGTCGAGCGCCTGGGCCGTCTGCCCGATGTCGTCCAGGCTGTGGATGCCGATGGGCCGCACCACGATGTCCACATCCTGCGGGTGCTCCTGCGACAGCTGCTCGGCCAGCTCGGGCAGCCGGACCTCGGCCATCCGCTGCACGGCTTCTCTCAACTGGCGCAGCGCCGCTGATCTCCTGAGCACCGAAGGCCGGACCTTAGTGGCTCCGAGCGCCGCCTCCTGAAGCAACTCGTCGGCCTGGGTCCTGGCCACCTCGGCGGCCCTGGCCAGTTCGGCTTCCAGCTCCCGGCAACGCTTCCGCGCGGCGTCCCGTTCCCGTTCCGCCTCCTCGAGCGCCCTCTCCAGACGAGCGACCTGGTCCCGCAGCCGTGCGCACGCCTTTTCCAGCTCCTCCTTGCGCATCCGGTGCCGTTCCGGATCCGCCCGTAAGGAGCCCCGCTCCTGCCGCTCCGCCGCCTCCAGCTGACGGAGCTGGGACTCCAGTGCCCACAGCTGCTGCTTGTGCCCCTTCGCGGACTTCCTCAGCTCCCGGACCTCCAGCTGCGCCTCCTCCTCGCGCAGAACGGCGTCCTCCAGCCGGTCGCTGGCCATCTGCTCCCGGTACCGGGCCGGGTCCTCGGCCAGCAACGCGTCCCCGTGCAGCCGGTACATCAGGCCCTGCAGCCCCTCGCCGACCTCCTTGCCGTGAGCCTTGCAGGCCGACTTCATCAACCCGTCGAGAAAGTGCTTGTCCGGGATGCGCTCCCCGCTCAGACAGCGCGAGACCGTGGAGACACCGATGTGGTGACAGACCGCGAACTGCCGCTGCGACTTCCCCGAGCCCTTCAGCAGGCGGCGCAACGCCTCGGCCAGCTCACGCACTTCAGGACGCAGCTCTCCCGACAGCGGCTCGAAGCCCTCCGTGTCACCGAAGGCCGCATCGCCGAAGGCTCCTTCAGCGCGGTCATCGTCCCCCACCGACGTCTCCTCTCCCCGGACGCATCCGGGATGTATCCACAGGAAAACGACAGGCCACACGGCCCTCACGTCATGTCAACGACGGCAACCGGTCTCGGTCAGTGCGTCCGACCGGCCAATGCGCCTGATCGATGAGGGAGTTGAAGAACGCGACGACGCCGTACCCGCCGGTTCAGCGCCTGCGCCGCAGCCGCCGCAACCCGAACAGGGCGGCCGCGCCCACGACCACGACGACGGCCCCGACCTTGACGCTCCCGCTGTTGCCCGTGCCGGTCCCGCCCGCGCCGTCGGAGGCGGAACTCCCGTTGCCGGAGGGCTTCTTGCTCGCCGCGCCGGCCGGCGCGTCCTGCGCCTCCACCGAACTGTCGGCTCCCTCGCTGCCGTACATCAGCCTGGTGCCGTCGGCGGAGTACGAGACCGACTCCCCCTGCCCCTGCAGGGGGACGTCCAGCCGCCCCCGCCGCTCGATCTTCCCGCCGTTCCAGTCGTAGTAGATGCCGCCGAAGTACCCCCGGACCGCGAGCTGTCGGCCGTTCGGGGAGAAGGCGGCATCGGTGGCCCACAGGTCGATCGCGGCGACAGGCTTGAAGATGTTCGCGCCGGTGGTGGAGAGCTGCGCGGGCCCTTCGTAGAGATGCCCGCCGTCCTCCTTCTTGTCGATGATGTAGACCCGCCCGGTCCTGGGGTGCACGATCAGCGACTCGGCGTTCCTCGCCCCGTCGGAGTACTTCACGACGTACTGCGTGGCCCGGACCGTCTGGTCCTTGAGCACCTTCGGCTCGGGCAGCCGGTAGATCCAGACGTACGGCCACTTGCCGTCGAGGTTGTCGCCGATGTCGCCGACGTAGATCTGGTTGTCCGGCCCGATGGAGATGGCCTCGACATCGCGCGGGGAGCCGATGCCGCGCAGGGTCACCGTGGCGACGGTCTTCCCGGTCGCGCTGTCCACGGCGTAGATGTACGGCCCGTCGTCGCTGTCGTTGTGCGTCCAGTAGATACCGGGGTGCAGGTGAGAGGCGGCCAGGCCGCTGGACTCGGTGATCCGGGGGTCCTTGATGGTGAACCCCTGATCACCGGTGCTGTCACCTTCGGCGGCGGAGGCGGGCAGCGCGCAGGCACCCGCGAGCAGGACCCCGGCGAGCAGGGCGAACGGTCGGCGCATGACACCAAGCCTGCCATCCCCTCCGGGGGTTCAGGGGGCGTGGTGGGCCTCACACTCCACACACTGCCGTGATCGTCCATTATGAGCGGATGCTTAGGTTCATGCCCGTGGGCGACTCCATGACGATCGGGAGCGCGGGCGAGCACACATGGCGTTACCGGCTGTGGCGACACCTGTGCGAGTCGTACGGCGGACCGTTCACCTTCGTCGGCCCGCGCGAGGAGCTGTACGACAAGACGGCCGAGGCACCGACGTCGTGCGCCTACGCCGAACCCGGCTTCCCCCGTGCCCATCTGGCCGGCTGGGGCGAAGGCTGGCTACACATGGCTCCGCTGATCGGGGAGGCCGTACGCGAGCACCGGCCCGATGTGCTGCTGGTCTCGCTCGGCCTGATCGACCTGGGCTTCTACACGAACGCCGAGCAGACGGCGGAGAACGTGCGGGCCTTCGTCACCTGCGCCCGTGCGGCCCGCCCGCGCATCCGCATGGTGCTGCTGCCGGTGATCCCGAACATCCGCGCCCAGGCGGACGCGGCCTTCACCGAGCAGGTGGACCGGTTCAACGTCCTGCTCGCCAAGGCGGTCGCCGACCTGGACGAGCCGCGGTCGCCGGTCCTGCTGGCCTCGCCGCCGCAGTCGTACGACATCCACGCCGACACCTACGACGGGACGCATCCCAACGCGAGCGGGGAGCACCGGATCGCGGGGGCGTTCGCGGCGGCGATGTGGGAGGCGTGGGGAATCGGACAGGCGTACGCGGCCGGAACAGATTGACCTGATTCCGGCGTCTCCCGGTCACGGTGCGTATCGTTGAAATGCGCGGCTGCACCTGTCCGTGGGGCAGCCGGGGAGGAGCGCCACGATGACCGTCCTTGAAGACAGGATCGAGATGGCCGAGGAGAGCGGCGAGCCGACTCTGGACGACCTGTTCGAGTCGCTCGAGCGGACCACCCCCGAGGGATACAAGGTCGACATCGTCGAGGGGGCCATTTTCATGTCGCCGCAGCGGGACACCCACTGGGAGATCATCCTGGACATCGTCGAGCAGTTGCGCACCAAGTACCCGCGCAAGCGTGTCAAGTCGGACGTCCGCATCGACTACCCGGGACACCTCAACGGCTTCTGCTCCGACGTGACCCTGGTGGCCGAGGGCGCCGAGAAGACGCCCGGGGGCCTCTGGCTCTGTGGCGACGTCGAGTTCGTCGCAGAGGTCGTCTCGAAGGGCACCGGACACAACGACTACGGCCCCAAGAAGACGGCCTACGCCACCGCCGGGGTCCCCGTCTACCTCGTCGCCGATCCCTACCAGGGCAAGTGCCACCTCTACAGCCAGCCGAAGGACGGTGAGTACATCAGCGAGCTGACGGTCTCCTTCGGAGCGGACATCGACATGACCACCACCGATCTGGGCCTCACCCTCAGGACCGACGACTTCCCCCGCGACTAGACCCCAAGTCGCTTGCATAGAGCGCACTCCAAGCCGTTGGCTGGTTGCCCATGAAGTACACGCAGCTAGGACGCACGGGACTCAAGGTCAGCCGACTCGTCCTCGGCACCATGAACTTCGGCCCGCAGACCGACGAAGCCGACAGTCACGCGATCATGGACGCGGCGCTGGACGCGGGCATCAACTTCTTCGACACCGCCAACGTGTACGGCTGGGGTGAGAACAAGGGCCGTACCGAGGAGATCATCGGCAACTGGTTCGCCAAGGGCGGGGACCGGCGCGACAAGGTCGTGCTGGCCACCAAGGTGTACGGCAACATGGCCGCCGACGGGGACGCCTGGCCCAACCACGACAAGCTGTCCGCCCTCAACATCCGGCGGGCCGTGGACGCCAGTCTGAAGCGGCTGCAGACGGACCACATCGACGTCTACCAGTTCCACCACATCGACCGCAGGACCCCCTTCGAGGAGATCTGGCAGGCGGTCGACGTGCTCGTGCAGCAGGGCAAGATCCTGTACGTCGGCTCCTCCAACTTCCCCGGCTACAAGATCGCCCAGGCCAACGAGATCGCCGCCCGGCGCGGCGGCACCATCGGGCTGGTCAGCGAGCAGTGCCTGTACAACCTCGCCGAGCGGCGCGCCGAGATGGAGGTCGTCCCGGCCGCGCAGGAGTACGGCCTCGGGGTCATCCCGTGGTCGCCGCTGCACGGCGGGCTGCTCGGCGGTGTGATCAAGAAGGAGGCGCAGGGCGGACGCAGGGCCTCCGGCCGGGCCGCCGACTCGCTCGCCAACACCGGCATCCGTGCGCAGATCCAGTCGTACGAGGACCTGCTCGAGAAGCACGGCGTGGAGCCCGGCGAGGCCGCCCTGGCCTGGCTGCTCACCCGGCCCGGGGTGACCGGCCCGATCGTCGGCCCGCGCACCCCGCAGCAGCTGGAGTCGGCCCTGCGGGCCGTGGAGCTGGAGCTGGGCGAGGAGCTGCTGGCGGGCCTCGACGAGATCTTCCCGGGTCCGGGGCCGTCCCCGGAGGCCTTCGCCTGGTAGCCGTGGCCGTACGCCGCAGCCGGCGGTACGGCCGTGGGGGGGGGGGGGGGGGGGGGGGGGGGGGGGGGGGGGGGGGGGGGGGGGGAGGGGGAGGAGACGAGACAAAAGAAAGACAAACATCCAGCACCGACGAGAACCCCCCCCAC